>CALCCU010000227.1 GCA_937900515.1 uncultured Gammaproteobacteria bacterium
ATAAAAAAACTTTCCACATCTTTATACTGTAGCGCTGATGAACTCATATTTGATGATGGCGATTACCTTATATCTGATGAGTTAAAACTATTATTTAGTGCCGTAGAGGAATTATCAGAAGATAAACAGCAAATGATCAAAGACTTTATCGAAGCAATGATTATGAAATCTGATGTTGAAAAATGGGTAAATAAGACACATAAGGAAACTATAAAAACAGCTTTAAAAAAAGAGGTTAAAGCTAATTACGCACCTGAAACATGTAAAGAATGTGGCGGAGAAATGAAAGAGTCAGTAATAAACGAACTCGAAGATAAAGCAGGAATAATAACTGTGTTTAAATGTACTAAATGTAAAAGAAAAGAACTTTTTACAGCAAGTAAGTAACTGTGATATCCATAATAATTGAACGACTGCTCGGTTACTGCGGGGACTTCGCCCCTTCGCAGCCGTTCGATTAGGAGCGATAAATTATAAAACTTCACTAACGCGCTTCGCTTGTTGGCCTGCAAGATTGAACCGATCAAAAAGACGATCGATCCAACTGGCAGGCTCTATAGACAAGCTAATCCCGTAAAGCTCGCATAATACCTTCCTATGTAAAAAAGCCCCTAATATGGGGCTTTTTGTTGTTAGGGGCTTAGTTACATAACATGGTTCATTATGCGAACTAATGGAGATGCTAAAATAGACCATGCTCGGCACGGTTGCTTCGGGGACTTCGCCCCTGTGCCGTGCATGGTTCTAAATTGCTATTGGTGAACTTCCATATGAAAGACTGAAAGAGATCTTGCCCTGGTACAAATCTAAATCTAATGGAACTTGTAACCGTTTACCTTTGTGCTTTTCAAATATTGAAATAACACCTTGTTGCTCATGTGCTGCATATAAACGCAATCTAATAATCTCGTCAGGCTCTTCAACAATTAAAGAAACTTCGGCTTTAAGTTTGTCACCATTAAAATGACGAACGTTATGAACGCTACACAGAACATGCATGATGAATAATCTCTGGTTGAACAATCTGACAATAACGATCAAAAGCTTGCTTATCTAATTCAGTTAAATCTTCATCAATAAGCATTGAAACCATTATGCCTTCGGGATGATTGGTTACTAAATAAATTTCAGAAACCGTTCCTTGTTCGACTAACGGAAACTTGAGATCTTCATGCTCAAAATAAATTGTTTCTTTAAATAAAACAGTTTGACCAAACAGATCAAGCGCTTCTTGTTTTGTAAATTGTTCCATCTTATTTCTCCTAAGAATTTATCAGTGCTGCTGAATGATGAACAAGACCTTGTTCAAAAGCCCAATGAGGAACTTCAGCGGGCTGAGCTTCAAGAATACGAACCAAAGGAATAACATTAGATTTTTTAATAGATTCAGGACGAAGATCAATATTAATACCAAACTCTTTTAGCTCCTTACGATGACGATAATAAGCAGACTTTGAAATCATACTTCTTAAGTCATGGCCCTCAGTCCATAACGTGTATGTAGAGCGAAGTTTATTAGGCATGTTTAACATTACTTCATCAGTTAATTTTATTTGGTCTGTCATGTCGATTTTCCTTAGATATTCATTGAATAATTGTTTAGTAATTAGTTTATTTAAGTCTTTTACTTTTAATATGTTTAGTCGTTTTAATTGTTTGCTAAGTAATCTAAGTTCTACTCTTAAAATATTATCAACCCACTTTTCGATGCCTTTATTCTGGATTTCTACTGGTAACTTTCCTCTCGTTGTTTGGATTTCCTCTGCTTTGCAATAAAATTTCATAGCCCAATATTCTGATGTTTTACCAAAATATAATGTGCCGCCTTTAGTTGATGGTTTTCCATGTCTGGTTTTGGCTTTGAACTCTAACGCTCTAATAAATGCTAAAACATCACCACGTGAAGGTAATAAAAAAGAATAATTAATATCCACCATTGTCAGCTCATAGTCCCCTACTCTAATTCTCTCTAATTCCTCTGGTGTAGGTTTAAGACCAAACTGATTAACCAGCTTAAGAAAAACATCATAAAGAAGAGAAGTAAGATCATCGCTACCAAACACGTTATGACCTTGAAGGAATTTAGAAGGATTACCGTTCATCCATAAATGCGTAGCATTACCTGAACCATCACCACCAATACTTTTAACTGAAATACTTTTTTCAAAACTACCAGTTGCTTGAACTCGCTTAGGAGATCTCCAATCCTCTGTTCCGTCAGCATTGACAGAAACTAGCACGCCAGAAGATAGCGGAGCATGTAAAAGAGGAAATTGAACAAGAGACCAGTCAATCATAACTAGCCTAAAAGATTCCCAAAATGGGACAAATGTCGGGTATTACTAGACACCCGACATTATTGTTCACCACATAAATCATCTTAATCATAAAACCCTGTCAAATACATTATTCTTTAAGTTGACTTAATCATAACTTAAATTAAAAGCTGGCACAAAGAAAAGTAGTGATATGATTAACTAAATATTTAACTAGGGTGAAATCATGGCTCTTAAAGACGTTATCAAAGACGCAAGACTTAAAAAGAACTTAAAACAAGAAGAAGCGGCAAAACTGGCTGGCGTAACCGTTCAAACGTATAGCAAGTGGGAAAATGGAAAAACAGAACCTAAAGCATCTCAAGTGGCAATAATAAGTGAAGTGCTAGGAGTATCAACAAATGCAATTTGTAGTGGGAAAGAAAGCGAAAAATTAGAAATGATGGAGTTTATGAGCATGGCCTCGAACCTATCACACAATATAAGTTCATTTGATCAACAAATGGCCGTTTGGGAAAGTGTTGATGATGATTATCGATATCTAAATAATCTTAAAAAATACAAAGATGTTATAAATCAAATGCCTAACCAAATGAGAGACAACCACATAAAAATGCAATCGCTAGTCGAAGAGCATGAATACAAAGAAAGAGAACTAGAAGAACAATCTAAAAGCTAACGCGCTTCGCTTGTTGGCCTGCAAGATTGAACCGATCAAAAAGACGATCGA
>CALCCU010000228.1 GCA_937900515.1 uncultured Gammaproteobacteria bacterium
TAATCCACTTTAAACTATTCCAAACCACATCATCTTGTGGTTCAATTAGGCATCAACCACTACAAGTTGTGGTTTCAATATTTTAACAAGATTTAATAAAATCAGGAATTTAGCAACTATGGCGAATGAATCAACATTAAGTCAGTATCAAGTTATACGACGCAATGGCAAAGTAACTGACTTTGACAGTAGCAAAATTGCTATCGCAATCACCAAAGCTTTTTTAGCTGTTGAAGGTGATTCTGCACAAGATAGTTCTCGTATTCATAACGTTGTTGCGAAAATCACTCAACAAGTTCAAGAGAACCTAACGCGTCGTCTTGATAATGGCGGCATTGTTCACATCGAAGATATTCAAGATCAAGTCGAACTGACATTGATGCGTGAAGGTGAATATAAAACAGCTCGTGCCTACGTAGTTTACCGTGACCACCAATCACAAAAACGTGCCGAAGAAGAAAAACTGCATCCTCAAGCAGCTACTGAAAACGTTATCAACGTCACTGCTGCTGATGGTAGCAAGGCTCCTCTGAACATTACCCGCTTACAAAGCTTAATTATTGAAGCATGCCAAGGCCTATCTAATGTTGATAGCGCAGCTATTTTACGCGATACACAACGCAATATCTTTGATGGCGTAGCCGCATCTGACGTTGAAAAATCATTAGTCATGTCAGCGCGTACATTTATCGAAACAGATCCTGATTACAGTACAGTAGCAGCCCGTTTATTAATGGATAGCATTCGTCGTGAGGCATTGAGTTTTGTCTACAAACAACCTCGCCAAGCATCACAATCTGAAATGAAAGCAATCTACCCTGATTACTTTCAAAACTACATTCAGCTTGCTATTGAGCATGAATTAGTTGCACCAGAACTAGCTGAATACGATTTAGAACGTATGGGTAAAGCACTTAAACCTGAAAATGACTTTAACTTTACATACCTTGGTTTACAAACCTTGTATGACCGCTACTTCATCCATAAAAACAATGTTCGCTTTGAATTGCCACAAGCATTCTACATGCGTGTTTCAATGGGCTTAGCTATTAACGAAGAGAAACGTGAAGAGCGTGCGATTGAGTTCTACAACTTATTATCTTCATTCGACTTCATGAGTAGTACCCCTACCCTATTTAATGCAGGCACATTACGTCCACAACTATCATCATGTTACTTAACAACTGTTCCAGATGATCTTGGCGGTATTTACAGTGCCATGCGTGACAATGCCCTATTGTCTAAATTCGCCGGTGGTTTAGGTAATGACTGGTCTCGCGTTCGTGGTCTTGGTGCTCACATCAAAGGTACAAACGGTAATTCACAAGGTGTTGTACCTTTCTTAAAAGTAGCTAACGATACTGCTGTTGCCGTTAACCAAGGCGGTAAACGTAAAGGTGCAGTTTGTGCATACCTAGAAACATGGCACATTGATGTTGAAGAATTCCTAGATTTACGTAAAAACACCGGTGATGATCGTCGTCGTACCCATGACATGAACACAGCAAACTGGATCCCAGATTTGTTCATGAAACGTGTAGCAGAAAATGGCAACTGGACATTGTTCTCGCCAGAAGAAACTCCTGACTTACATGACTTAGTTGGCTTGGAATTTGAAGCCGCATTTGAAGCTTACGAAGCAAAAGCAGCGCGTGGCGAAATGCGTAATACCAAAACATTACCTGCCAACGATTTATGGCGCAAAATGTTAGGTATGTTGTTTGAAACAGGCCACCCTTGGATTACATTTAAAGATCCGTGTAACCTGCGTTCACCACAACAACATGTAGGTGTTGTTCATAGCTCAAACTTATGTACAGAAATCACACTAAACACATCAGATGATGAAATCGCTGTATGTAACTTAGGTTCTGTTAACTTGCCACAACACATTGTGAATGGCGAATTAGACCAAGCGAAGCTAAAACGTACCATCACAACAGCCATGCGGATGTTAGATAACGTAATTGAATACAACTACTACAGTGTGCCCCAAGCGCGTCATTCAAACCTTCTACACCGCCCTGTTGGTCTTGGCATTATGGGTTTCCAAGATGCACTTTATAAACTACGCCTACCGTACAGCTCTGACAGCGCAGTAGAATTTGCAGATACATCAATGGAAGCTGTTAGCTACTACACCATTGAAGCATCATCTGACTTAGCAGCAGAACGTGGCAGCTACCAAACCTACGAAGGTAGTTTATGGAGCCAAGGTATTTTGCCGATTGACTCAATCAAAATCCTTAAAGAAGCACGTGGAGATTATCTACAACAAGATGACAGTCAAACACTGGATTGGGAATCACTACGCAGCAAGATCAAACAGCAAGGTATGCGTAACTCAAACACAATGGCGATTGCACCAACAGCCACGATTTCAAATATCTGTGGTGTGAGTCAATCAGTAGAGCCTACTTACCAGAACTTATTTGTTAAATCGAACCTATCTGGTGAATTTACAGTCATC
>CALCCU010000229.1 GCA_937900515.1 uncultured Gammaproteobacteria bacterium
AAGCAACTTCAAACAAACCAAGCTCTTTGTATTTTTCATAATCATGAATCGCTATACACTAGTTTGGAGGTGCTAAATATCATAAAATTTCAAGGCCTTATGCTGACATAAAGCCTTATAAAAATACTTTCAAGTCAAGTAGTGTATGGAGACCCAACGATGAAACTCATTTCAACTAATCGCGCTTTATCAGCGATTACTTTGCTTTCCGTAGCTTATTTCTCATTCGCCACCGTGTCTACTAAGACTATGGCTGAGGAAACACAAGCCCCAGCTGCACAACCAGCGATGCCTGTCCAAACAGTTATCACTGAACAGAATTCATCACGTTTATGGAAAGCCTTTTCTGGTCACTTAGTCGCAGTTGATTATGTAGAAATACGTCCACAAGCATCTGGGCTGATTACGAAAGTAAATTTTATTGATGGGCAGTTTGTTAACAAAGGTGATGTTTTATACATAATTGACCCTAAACCACTGCAAGCAATCGTCGCGCAAAAGAAGGCGAATTTACACACCGCCCAAAATAATTTTTCACTCGCTGAAAAAGAACTAAAGCGTTCGACCAATCTATTAGCTAAGAAAATGATTTCTGAACAAATTTATGATGAGAGTGCGAATAAAAAATTAATTGCTAGCTCTGCCATAAAGCAAGCAGAGGCTGAATTATTAGAAGCAACTATTAATTTAACTTATACCTCAATTGAAGCACCCATTTCTGGTCAAATAAACAGAACACAATTAACAGAAGGTAATTTAGTTTCAGCAGGTGCCAATGCACCATTACTGACATCTATTGTGTCGCAGGGCAATATTTATGCTGATTTTGAAATTGATGAAGATACTTATGTTCAATATCTGCAATCCTCACTACTTAATGGGGCATCGCTTGAGGAGACACCTGTCGAATTACGTTTACAAAGTAGTGAGCAAGTTTACCAAGGGAAAATTCACGCTATCGATAATAGAATCGATCGTTCTACAGGTACGATTGGTATTCGTGCAATTTTCGATAATAGTAATAAAACTCTAATTCCAGGTATGTTTGCACGTATTAAATTAGGCAGTGCGGCTGAACACGAACAAATATTAATCACGGAACGAGCGATTGGTACCGACCAAAACAGAAAATTTGTTTATGTCGTCAATGATGAAAAGCTTGCTACCTACCGTGAAGTCACTTTAGGTGAGAGTATCAAGGGACATAAAGTCGTCACATCTGGATTAAACGCAGGTGATGAAGTCATTATTAGTGGATTAATGATGATTAGACCTAACTCTCCTGTTAGCCCTAACAACTCACCAAGCAACGACTGAGATCGATCAATTTAAAAGGTATTTCGCATGAACTTTTCAAGTCATTTTGTTGATCGTCCGATATTAGCTGGCGTAGTGTCACTACTTCTGTTTGTATTTGGTTTGGTCGCTATGTTTCAGTTGCCCATTTCTGAATACCCGGAGGTATCGCCACCTTCAATTGTAATCAGCGCATCGTTCCCTGGTGCTAGTCCATCAGTAATTGCTGAAACAGTGGCCACACCACTAGAAGAGCAGATTAATGGCGTTGAAAACATGCTCTATATGAATTCGCTTGCCTCTACAGATGGTCGTTTATCAATTACAGTGACATTTGCTATTGGTACCGATCCAGACTTATCTCAACAATTAGTGCAAAACAGGGTATCCCAAGCGCTCCCTCGTCTACCAGATGTAACACGTCAAATCGGTGTAACTGTAACTAAAAGCTCGCCAGATCTAACCATGGTGGTTCATTTACTGTCTCCTAATGATCGTTATGACATGCTGTATTTACGTAACTACGGTACTTTGCATGTAAAAGATCAATTAGCCAAAATTCAAGGTATTGGCTCGGTTCGTTTATTTGGTTCTGGTGATTATGCCATGCGTTTGTGGCTGAACCCGGACAAAATTGCTGGCTATAACATGAACCCACAAGAAGTGGTCAATGCAATTCGTAGTCAGAATATTCAAGTTGCAGCAGGTTCGATTGGTGGCCCTCCATATGGCGATGATGTGCAGCTGCAGTTACCGATTAATGTACAAGGCCGGTTGAGTTCGGTTGAAGAGTTTGAGCAGGTCATTATCAAACGTGATGATAATGGCGCTGTTATTCGCTTGAAAGACGTAGCGCGTGTAGAGCTTGATGCCCAAAGCTACGGTCTACGCTCATTACTCAATAACCAACCTGCGGTCGCTATTCCTATCTTTGCAGCTCCTGGCGCCAATGCATTAGATATTTCAGATAATGTGCGCACCACCATGAAGCAGTTAAAAGAGTCTTTTCCAGAGGGAATTGATTACAATATTGTTTACGATCCAACAGTCTTTGTAAGTAGTTCTATTGAATCTGTTATCCATACATTGCTCGAAGCCGTCGCTTTAGTTGTTCTGGTTGTTATCATTTTCTTACAAACATGGCGTGCCTCTATTATCCCTCTATTAGCAGTACCTGTATCTATTGTCGGTACCTTTGCCTTTATGCACTTGCTTGGGTTTTCAATCAATGTGCTATCACTATTTGGTTTAATCCTAGCCGTCGGTATTGTGGTGGATGATGCTATTGTGGTGGTCGAAAATGTAGAACGTAATATACGTGAAGGTAAAACCCCTCGGGATGCTACTATTCAGGCCATGAAAGAGGTTACCAGTCCAATCATTGCAACCTCATTAGTTATCGCCGGTGTATTCGTCCCTCTCGCTTTTATCAGTGGTTTAGACGGCATGTTTTTTACACAGTTTGCTCTAACTATTGTTATTGCGACCTTTATTTCAATGTTTAACTCATTAACGTTGAGCCCTGCTTTATCAGCCTTATTACTGCACAGTCCTGATGCACCTAAAGATAGGCTAACAAAAGTGATGGATTTCCTTTTTGGCTGGTTCTTTAATCTATTCAATAAAGTTTTTAATAGAGGCCAATATGCCTATTCTCATAGAGTAGTTGGCTCTGTCATCTCGCATAAAGTCATTATGATGTTGGTTTATGGTCTGCTGGTGGGCTTGGCAGCATATAGCTTTAAATTAGTGCCTCCTGGCTATATCCCTTCTCAAGATAAGCAGTACCTGATTAGTTTTGCTCAATTACCTACTGGCTCTACATTAGATCGTACTGAAAAAGTCATGCGTGAAATGGCTGATGCAGCCATGAACGAGAAAGGTGTCAAAAGTGCGGTTCAATTCCCAGGTTTATCGGTAAATGGCTTTGTAAACTCAGCTAGTGCAGGTATTGTTTTTGTTACCTTAGAAGACTTTGACAAGCGTACCGATCCTTCACTGAGTGCTGGCGCTATTGCTGGCCGACTGCAACAGAAATTTGGTGCGATTCAAGATGCCTTTATTGCTATCTTCCCTCCTCCTCCAGTGCGAGGTTTGGGTACAACGGGTGGTTTTAAACTACAAGTAGAAGATCGTGGTGACCAAGGTTATAAAGCACTTGATGATGTGATGAATCAAGTCAAGATGAAAGCCTACCAAGATCCTGCGCTGATGATGGTTTATTCAAATTACAATGTGAATGTACCTCAGCTTTATGCCAATCTCGATCGAACAAAAGCTGAGCAATTAGGTATTCCGGTAGACGAAGTTTTCCAAGCATTACAAATTTATCTTGGTTCATTGTATGTCAATGATTTCAATCAGTTTGGTCGTACCTATCAGGTCATTGCACAAGCTGATAAGGAATTTCGTTCAACACCACAAGATATCACTCGATTACAGACCAGAAACAACAATGGTGACATGGTGCCGCTAGCATCGGTGATTAATGTATCAGAAAGCTTTGGTCCAGAAGTTGCCATGCACTATAACTCATACCGTTCAGCTGATTTAAACGGTAGTGCTGCTCCGGGTTATTCTTCTGGCGAAGCACAAGCTGCTATTGTTAAGATTCTCGATGAAACCTTACCTAAAGGCATGGAATATGAGTGGACAGAGTTAACCTATCAACAGATATTGGCAGGTAATACCGCCATTTATATATTCCCTCTCTGCTTGTTCTTAGTATTTCTTGTATTAGCGGGACAGTATGAAAGTTTAGCTTTGCCTTTGGCGGTTATTCTTATCGTTCCAATGAGTATGCTATCTGCAATCATAGGCGTTTATATTTACGGTGGTGATAATAATATCTTTACCCAGATAAGTTTATTCCTGCTGGCAGGCTTAGCCTGTAAAAATGCCATTCTTATTGTTGAGTTTGCTCACGATCTCGAGCAACAAGGTCGCTCATTAGTAGAAGCTGCCATTGAGGCCTCTCGCTTACGTTTACGTCCAATATTAATGACTTCATTCGCATTTATCATGGGTGTTGTGCCATTAGTATTAAGTACTGGTGCAGGTTCAGAGATGCGTCAAGCCATTGGTGTTGCCGTATTCTCCGGCATGCTAGGTGTGACTTTCTTTGGACTGATATTTACGCCAATATTCTACGTAATCTTCCGTAAAGTAGAGTTATATTTCAAATCAGGTAAAGGTGATTCAGAAGCAAAAGTTATTTAATTCTCAACTCTAAATTATCAGCGTGAATGGCTTATATGTCATTCACGCTGATTATTAATACAATTATCTATTATTCTTTAGTTACTTGTAGCCGGTTATTTCTATCACGACTACTCCTTACTAATTCATTACTCGCTAAATTCAAATCCTGCTTCGCTAACCGATCATAAAGTACTACATTAACTGTGGCAGCAAGGTTCATACAGCCGATAGTTGGGATATATACCACCTCATCAGCAATATCAATAACATCCTGACTAATTGAACCATCTTCAGGCCCAAAAATATAAAATGCCTGTTCAGGATGTTTAAAGCTTGGCAAAGGCACTGCATCAACAGCCAGCTCAACACACACAACCTTCATGCCTGCCGGAATAACATCTACTAATGAGTCAGTACCTGTGACAACTACGTCTTTGCTGACTTTTCGACTGAGATCTAAGGAACGAGTTTGAAAGCTAAGTGCTCGAGGATATCTATCACCTGTGTAATAAATATCAGTCACTTGATAATTGCCCGCTGCACGCATCACAGAGCCTACATTATCAGGGCTTTTAGGGTTCACAAGTCCAATATGGACGCTTGAATGACTCATAATTATAAACTCAATAATAAAAATGCTTATTTGATTTTAGCTATATCACTTACAATTACTAATTTTAGACTTAGCATGAATAAAATAAATGGAAAATAGCACAGACTCAACTGAGCACAATAAAGTAATTTGTGATTGTACGGGAACAACTGAAGGCAAAGTAAAGCAACTTATAGCTGATGGTGTCGATAGCTTGGATGTAATCGCTGACAAGACTGGAGCCACTACAGGCTGTGGTTCTTGCGATATTTTAATCGAAGAGTTGCTCGATACCTGATTATTTTATCAGTGCTCCTAAATCGACTAATTCTTGATGGATTGTTTCAGCCATCAATTTATAACCAGCAGCATTTGGATGAACTTGATCTGACTTAAGCCTTCGGTCACGTTCAATTTTTTGCAGAATATCTAATTGTATAGGCACATTCTGTAATTCCGATAGCTGAGAATATAAGTCAGGTATCGATAGCATCAAGCTAAAATTAGGTACGCCAATAAGCATGACTTCAGCACCAGTATTTTGAATAAGCTGAATCATCTGATCCAAATTACTCTTAAGTTGCTGCTGACTTAACTTACGAATGAGGTCATTGCCGCCATGACACAATATAACCAGGCTAGGATTAACCTCTGCTAACACTGATGGTAACCGCTCTAAACCTTGCTGGCTTGTCTCACCAGAAATGCCTTTATTAACGACTTCAATGCCAGAGAGCTGGCTGAGTATAGCGGGATAACTTTCAGTCTTACTATTAGCGCCGTAGCCGAAGGTTAAGCTATCTCCATAAGCCAGAATAACGGAATTAGATTTTAATGCTGTCAGTTGTGTGGGTTTATCACCACATGCTGAAAGTAAAATTAAGAGCCACACAATGAACGGTACTTTTAACATCCTACTATTAAAGTACATAATCATCTCGTCCTAAATTGCTGTTGGAAATAAGCGTTTAAAATTATCTGAACTTGCTTGTGCAATGTTTTCCACAGTATCCCCTCTTAGCTCAGCTAAAAACTCAGCAACATGTTTTACGAAGGCTGGTTTATTAGTTTTACCTCTATGAGGAACGGGTGCTAAATAGGGTGCATCAGTTTCAATTAGAATTCTATCTAAGGGTAACTGTTTAGCTACTTCTTGTAACTCTGTCGCATTTTTGAAAGTCACGATACCAGACAGTGATATGTAAAAACCTATATCAAGTGCACGTTGGGCAGTTTCCCAATTTTCAGTAAAGCAATGAATAATACCGCCAGCTTGCTCAGCATTGTTTTTTTCAAGGATATCCATAGTGTCATCGCGTGCTTCACGGGTATGAATAATCAATGGTTTACGGAGCTCTTTAGCAACATCAATGTGAGTACGGAAACGATCACGCTGCCATTCTAGGTCTCCTTCACTTCGAAAATAGTCGAGCCCTGTTTCGCCGATAGCAATTACTTTTTCATGTTGAGCTAGCGAAGCTAATTCATCATGTGTAAAGTTTTCTTGTTGCTCTACATTAGGGTGAATGCCAACACTTCCAGTTATATCTGGACATTGTTCTGTCAATGCAATGACTTCATGACAGCTTTCTTTATCTATTGAAATGCATAAAATATGATCAACAAGATTGTCTTTTGCTTGTTTTATTACAGCATCAAGCCCGCCCTCTTCGCCTACTAATAAATTGAGGTGGCAGTGTGAATCAATAAACATAATAGCCTTATTCTTTACATTGTGTGGGTTGTTTTGTCTGATTTTAATCTTTCAGTCAGATAGGTTTCGATTTTATTTTTTACTGCAAAACCAGAACCATCAAGGTCACTAAAGTGAACACCGATACCAGCAGCCTGATTACCCTGAGCACCTTTCGGCGTAACCCAAGCGATATTACCAGCGACGGGGATACGTTCAGCTTCTTTCATTAGCGTCAATAAAAGAAAAACCTCTTCACCTATTTTATATACCTTATTGGTTGGAATAAAAATTCCACCATTTTTTAAAAATGGCATATAGGCATGGTAAAGCATGTTTTCATCACTAATTTTGAGTGAGAGAATACCTTTTTTAGGATTCATTGCCATCTATAAATACCTTAGCAGAGGTTAATCAATAATAGTCTTTTGGTTCCAGTTTTTATCCATCACTGAAACTATAAACTGCTCTATTAACAATATCTTGTTAATGTTATTTGATAAAGATGTTAACTTTATTGACTTCACGATGCAATCGTAAATATACCAGTAATGTTCAGCTTGTTGGCTATGTAGTGTATCTTTCAAATTAACTAAACGCTGCTGAATAAGTGTTTGAAGATGATTAAAGCAAAGCTGAAGATCATATTTTTGCCAATTTTGAGCCATTTGAACAGGGTTTCCCTGCCCCTTAAGAACCATTTCAAAGTCAGCTTCTATAGCCTGAACTTGTTGAATAACATCAGATTCGAGCAATTCGATTACTTTTAACGGTGCACTCTTAGCTAATTTTAACAGTCGCTCAATATTGTCTTGATCTGCTGAAAGACCTAAGTTCTGTATGTATTGAAGGGCTGTATTATTATCTGTAAGGCTAAACACTAATTGCTGGCAACGACTGATTATTGTGATCGGTAATTTTTCAGGATAAGCGGATATAAGAATTATTAATGTATTGTCTTGCGGCTCTTCCAGTAGCTTTAATAAACTATTGTTAGAGCTAATATTCATACTATCAGCAGGGTTAACAATCACTGTTTTCCACTTCGAAACTGTTGGAGTCAATTCTTGTTTATCTTTTAAAGACCGAACTTGTTCAATTTTTATCTGCTTGCCAGCTTCGTCTGGTGCAATTAAAGTATGGTCAGGGTGACTTTCTCCAGCAAACAGCTTACAACTATGACATTGACCGCATGCACCTTGATCAGAATTATTCGAACATAAAACAGTAGCAGCGAGTTGGTTGGCAAAGTGCAGCTTGCCCATTCCAGCTACGCCCGTAAGCAGCATAGCATGCGCTAAGCGCCCAGTATGTATTTGTTGGCTTACTATCTGCCATTGTATTTGCTGCCACGGATAAATCATTATACGAGTAGCTGTAAAATTGAGCTAAGTTGGATTTGGATATCTTCGATCGATTGGCTCGCATCAATAACTTTAATTCGCTTAGGATCAGCTTCTGCACGATCTAAGTAACAAGCTCGAATTTTCTCAAAAAAATCGACTTTTTCCTGTTCAAAACGATCAATTCCTTGATTACGTTTAAGTACGCGCTGCTGACCCATTTCTACTGGCAGGTCAAATACAAAAGTTAAATCTGGTTTTAAACCACTTAAGGTCCAATCCGCTAATTGAGAAATGCGTTGCTGATCAATTCCACGGCCACCTCCTTGATAAGCAAAAGTGGCATCAGTAAATCGGTCACTAATCACCCAAGTATTATTAGCAAGTGCAGGCTTTATCAACTGCTGAACATGTTCAGCCCTAGCAGCGAACATCAATAATAGCTCGGTATCGACAGCCATTGGTGTCGATGTAGGCGTTAATAACAAACTACGTATCTGCTCTCCTAAGTCTGTACCACCTGGCTCTCTTGTGACGGTAACGTCTTTACCTTTCTCAGATAAAAATCGTTCTATGAAAGTAAGCTGAGTCGATTTTCCAGCACCTTCAATACCTTCAATAGTTATAAACTTCGCTGTCATTATTTCTTCAACTGATATTTTCTAACAGCGCGGTTATGCTCTATTAGAGTATTTGAAAACACATGTCGTCCTTCTTTACCTGTGGCAACAAAATACAAACTCTTACCTGCTGCTGGGTGAAGAGCTGCGTATAATGCCTCTTTACTTGGTAATGCTATAGGTGTTGGCGGCAAACCTGAACGTGTATAGGTATTATAAGGCGTATCAGTACGTAAATCTTTACGTCGTATATTACCTTTATAGCGCTCCCCCATGCCATAAATAACGGTTGGATCCGTTTGTAATCGCATTCCCATGTTTAACCTACGTACAAATACGCCAGCTATTTGGGGCCGCTCTTCGGCTATGCCAGACTCTTTTTCAATAATTGAAGCCATTATAAGTGCATCATACGGCGTTTTGTACGGTAAATTATCTTCTCTGTTACTCCATGCCTGCTCAAGTTCGGTAGTCATGGCATTATGGGACCTTTTAAGCAACTGTAGATCAGTCATACCTCTAGTAAAGTTATATGTTTCAGGTAAAAATTCACCTTCACCATGATTGTTGGGTAGGTTAAGTTCAGACATAACGGCTTTTAAGTCTGAATCATTAAGTGTTGAAACTAAACGTTTATCACTAATAATGGCATCAATTAGCTGTTGTGAAGTCATCCCTTCGATAATCGTAAAACTATACTGAATGACTTGACCCGCAATGAATTGATCGAGTAAT
>CALCCU010000230.1 GCA_937900515.1 uncultured Gammaproteobacteria bacterium
ACATTCCTTACCCAAGCATGCATGCAAAGACAAAAAAACAATTGGATTGGTTTGTTCGTCACCCAGAGTATGTAAATCGTGTTGTTGAACGCGCGCGTCCCTATCTTCACTATATTGTTGATCAAATTGAACAACGCGATATGCCGCTAGAAATAGCCTTATTACCTGTTGTTGAAAGTGGTTTTCAACCTTTCGCTTATTCTTCAGGTCGTGCTGCGGGTTTGTGGCAATTTATTCCTGGTACAGGCAAGATCTATGGCTTGCAGCAGAACTGGTGGTATGACGGTCGCCGAGATATTATTGAGTCGACACGTGCTGCACTTGATTATCTACAAAAATTACACAATGACTTTGGTGATTGGCAGCTAGCACTGGCTGCGTATAACTGTGGTGAAGGTGCTGTAGGTAGAGCAATAAAACGTAATAAGAAAGCAGGTAAAGAAACTGATTTTTGGTCCTTAAATTTGCCGACTGAAACCTCTGCTTATGTGCCAAAATTACTCGCTATTGCTGAGTTGGTTAAACAGCCTGAGAAATACAATATCACGCTTAGCCCTATTGATAACTCACCTTTCTTGACTGTTGTTGAGGTGGGATCGCAAATTGACTTGTCTCTAGCGGCTAAACTTGCAGGTTTAACAACGGATGAAATGTATCAACTCAACCCAGGCTTTAACCGCTGGGCAACACGTCCTGAAGGACCTCACCGTTTGGTTGTGCCTCTTAATAAATCTGGTGCCTTCTTAGATGGGTTACTCGATCATCCTTTAGATCAGCGTGTCCAATGGGCGCGTCATAAAATTAAAAAGGGTGAGTCACTGGGTGGTATTGCACAGCATTACAAAACAACCATTAATGTTATTAAAGAAGCTAATGGTTTAGCGAGTAACATTCCTTACCCAAGCATGCATGCAAAGACAAAAAAACAATTGGATTGGTTTGTTCGTCACCCAGAGTATGTAAATCGTGTTGTTGAACGCGCGCGTCCCTATCTTCACTATATTGTTGATCAAATTGAACAACGCGATATGCCGCTAGAAATAGCCTTATTACCTGTTGTTGAAAGTGGTTTTCAACCTTTCGCTTATTCTTCAGGTCGTGCTGCGGGTTTGTGGCAATTTATTCCTGGTACAGGCAAGATCTATGGCTTGCAGCAGAACTGGTGGTATGACGGTCGCCGAGATATTATTGAGTCGACACGTGCTGCACTTGATTATCTACAAAAATTACACAATGACTTTGGTGATTGGCAGCTAGCACTGGCTGCGTATAACTGTGGTGAAGGTGCTGTAGGTAGAGCAATAAAACGTAATAAGAAAGCAGGTAAAGAAACTGATTTTTGGTCCTTAAATTTGCCGACTGAAACCTCTGCTTATGTGCCAAAATTACTCGCTATTGCTGAGTTGGTTAAACAGCCTGAGAAATACAATATCACGCTTAGCCCTATTGATAACTCACCTTTCTTGACTGTTGTTGAGGTGGGATCGCAAATTGACTTGTCTCTAGCGGCTAAACTTGCAGGTTTAACAACGGATGAAATGTATCAACTCAACCCAGGCTTTAACCGCTGGGCAACACGTCCTGAAGGACCTCACCGTTTGGTTGTGCCTCTTAATAAATCTGGTGCCTTCTTAGATGGGTTACTCGATCATCCTTTAGATCAGCGTGTCCAATGGGCGCGTCATAAAATTAAAAAGGGTGAGTCACTGGGTGGTATTGCACAGCATTACAAAACAACCATCAATGTTATTAAAGAAGCTAATGGTTTAGCGAGTAACCGTATTCGCACAGGCCATAATCTGTTGATTCCTATGTCATCAGGTAAACCAAGTTCATACCCATCAAGCCAAACTCAGAAAATAGCGACAGGAAAAATTAAAGGGGGGCTTGGTAATAAAAAAATACATACCGTTAAGTCTGGTGATACTTGGTGGGATATCGCGAATAGTTATAAAGTAAGCGTCAATACGCTGACTGAGTGGAATAGTAAGTCGTCGAAAGACACGTTACACCTCGGCCAAAAATTAGTTGTTTGGGAAAAAAACTCAAAGTCTTCAAATAAAAACATTAGAAAAATAAACTATAAAATCCGTAGTGGAGACTCACTTTGGAAGATCTCTCAGAAATTTAATGTGAGTGTAGCGCAAGTAAGAGATTGGAATGGTTTAAGTGAGCGTACCTTATTAAAGCCTGGTCAAAACTTAACGTTGCATATTGATGTTACTCAGCAGCACGGTAATATCTAATCATGTTACATATCGCATTATACGAACCAGAAATTCCGCCAAATACTGGAAATATTATTCGCCTCTGTGCCAATGCTGGCGCACAGCTTCATTTGATTGAGCCAATGGGGTTTCAGTTAGATGATAAGCGACTTCGGCGTGCAGGCTTGGATTATCATGAGTTTGCTAATATGCAGGTGCATGAGGACTTTACAGCGTTTCAACACTGGTCAGGAGAAAGGCGATTATTTGCCTGCACGACTAAGGCCAGTCAAAACCATAATCAAGCACAATTTAAAGATGATGATGTATTGCTCTTTGGGCCTGAGTCACGAGGTTTACCTGCAGATGTATTAGATGCAATTCCCGCAGAACATAAAATTCGAATCCCCATGCAAGCAAACAGTCGAAGTTTGAACCTATCTAATGCTACAGCAATTATTCTCTACGAAGCATGGCGACAATTGGACTATAAGCTTTAAGAATAATAAGGCTTCAGCAGCTAATATTTACAACCTTCACCCCGCTCAAGCTCTTGATTTTCATGGGTTTATTTCTATAATAGCCGATAAGTTTTAGTCGTCTCTCACTCTGTAAATTCATTTTAGATACTTGACTGTTAGTCCTAAGTATAAAAAAAACTATGGACTCAGGAGCCATTAATAAGTTTTTTTTATTGCTATTCTTTTTCCTGCCTAATGTTGGCGTTTTTTACCTTGAGTAAACCAAAATTTGTATTTGGTTCTCAGCATCGATTTTTTATAAAAATCGAGAGAAAACAACCTGTAAAGGAAGAAAGAATGAAAAGAACACTATTATCTATAGCACTTTCAACGGTGACTGTATCCGGTTTTGCTGTTGCAGATGAATTATTAGTACTGCAACAGGATGAGAAACAATGGGTCATGCCGGCTGGTACTTATGACAATGCGCGCTATAGTAAATTAGAAGAAATAAATAAAAGTAATGTTAAAGATCTTAAGCTAAATTGGTCTTTTTCAACTGGTGTCTTACGTGGTCATGAAGGTAACTCTCTCGTTATTGGTGACACAATGTATGTTCACACACCGTTTCCAAACATTACTTACGCGCTTGATTTAAGCAACGAGGGCGCGATCAAATGGAAATATGAACCAAAACAAAACTATGACAACGTTGTCCCTGTTATGTGCTGTGACACAGTTAACCGTGGTCTGTCATATGGTGATGGTAAGA
Organism: uncultured Gammaproteobacteria bacterium; assembly: GCA_937900515.1. Taxonomy (GTDB): domain Bacteria; phylum Pseudomonadota; class Gammaproteobacteria; order Nitrosococcales; family Methylophagaceae. Next base: position 3,441 of record CALCCU010000230.1, read on the forward strand.
TTTTCTTAAACCAAGCTGATACAACACTAGTTGCTCTTGATATTAATACTGGTAAAGAAGTGTGGTCTGACAAACGTGCTGACCCGCGAACTGGTGCTACAAGCACAGGTGCAGCGTTTGTATTTGATGACAAAGTATTAGTCGGTATTTCAGGCGGTGAATTTGGTGTACGAGGTTATGTTCAGGCCTATGACCTTAACGGTAAAAAAGTATGGCAAGCCTACAGTACTGGCCCTGATACAGAAATGTTAGTTGATGCAGAAAAAACAACATCCATGTTGGCACCAATCGGTAAGGATTCATCATTAGAATCATGGAAAGGTGACCAGTGGAAAATAGGTGGGGGAACAACATGGGGTTGGTATTCTTATGATCCTGATTTGAGCCTTGTTTATTACGGCACCGGTAACCCTTCTACTTGGAATCCAGCTCAGCGTCCGGGTGATAATAAGTGGGCGATGTCTTTATTTGCCCGTGATCTCGATACTGGTGTTGCAAAATGGGTATATCAAATGACACCTCATGATCAGTGGGATTATGACGGTATTAATGAGTCTGTTTTAGTTGATCAAAAAATCCAAGGAAAAATGCGTAAAACAGCGGTGCATTTTGATCGTAATGGCTTTGCCTACACAATGGATCGAGTATCAGGTGAATTATTGGTAGCTAAGAAGTTTGATCCTATGATCAACTGGGCTAAATCAATTGATATGAAAACAGGCCGTCCAATTGTTGATCCTAAATATGCACCTGAAGTGAATGGTGAAGATGTGAATACAACAGGTATTTGTCCAACAGCTATGGGGGCAAAAAACCAAGAGCCGACAGCTTACTCACCGCGTACAGGTTTATTCTATGTGCCAGCTAACCATGTATGTATGGACTATGAACCATTTGAAGTTGAATATGTAGCTGGCCAACCGTATGTTGGTTCAAGCGTAAGTATGTATGCTGGTCCTGGTGGAAATATGGGCCGCTTCTTTGCTTGGGATGCTCGTGAAGGCAAGATAGTTTGGGATAACACAGAGCGTTTCTCAGTGTGGTCAGGTGCATTAGCGACAGCAACTGATATTGTGTTTTATGGCACATTAGAAGGCTACCTAAAAGCAGTTGATGCTCAAACAGGTAGAGAACTATGGCGTTTTAAGACTGCTTCAGGAATCATCGGTGCAGCTAATACCTATGAGCATAAAGGTAAACAATACATTTCTGTGTTATCTGGTGTAGGTGGCTGGGCAGGTATCGGTATGGCTATCCCAAGTCTTGGTGACTCTGATGGACTTGGCGCCGTGGGTGCATATAGAGGCTTATCTAGCTGGACCAATTTAGGGGGCGTATTAAACGTCTTTAGTCTTTAGTTTTAATTGTTTTAGTTAATAAAAAGCCAGCTTTATAGCTGGCTTTTTTGTTTAATTGCTTTGTTCTCACTAGATTGAAAATGAGACAGGGTAAGTCAACACAACTAGAGTTTAAGTAAGCGCCAAGCTGATAAGTGCTTTACCTAGCTTTGTTAGAATAACAAGCCTGTTTTTACTAGTTAGATTTTTTCAAAAACTTAGTTAATAACACGATGCGTGTACCATTAACTCGGCCTTCAATCTGTTCTGGGTTGTCAGTAAGCGAGATGTTTTTTACCATAGTGCCTCGCTTAGCTGTGAAATTAGCACCTTTTACTTCAAGGTCTTTAATTAGCGTTACGCTATCACCATCAAGTAATGTTGTACCGTTACTGTCTTTATGGTCGCTTGTTACGGCTTCACCGTCTGACTCAGTTGATTTTGCCCATTCTAGGCTATCATCTTCAAGATACATCATCTCAACAAGATCGGTTGCCCAGCTTTCACCTTGTGTTGATAAGCGGCTTAGTAAACGCCAGGACATGACTTGAATTACATCAACAGGTTTCCACATAGCGTCATTTAAGCAACGCCAGTGATTGGCATCCATTGTTTCTGGTGCTTCAATTTGACTCAAACACGTGTCACAGACTAATACTGCTTGTTCTGCACTATCGTCAGGAGTTGGAGGGACTTTATAAACATCAAGATTACTGCTTTCTCCACAAAGTTCGCATGCTGAATCTCCACGCTGCATCAATGTCTGTTCTAAGCTCATTATTTAACCTTCTAATTTAGTCATATTAATTGACCATTATCCCACTGATTAATAGTGAGGGTCGTATTTTCTTAGCTGAGACTATTTTCTGACCAAAAATGATATGATTGTCATATTTTGTTAGGCAAGGAAAAGAGGTATTGAACGATGAGTAAAAAAGTCATTAATGTTTTGGTTCACACAGTGTTGATGGTAGCTATTTTTATGCTCTTTCTTCCATTCTTGAAAAGTAGTGATGATGGCTACAATGGTGCCAAAGTGGTCGAGCAGCCAAAAGTGACAGAGTCCAAGGTTGAAACTCCTGTAGAAACTGCGGTAGAGCAAGCGCCAGTTGAAGTGGTTGTAGAACAAGCGGAACAAGTGGTTGAAGAAGTAACGTCAACAGTGACTGATGTGATTGCCGATGTAGAAGTTGCAGTAGGCGTAGAGGATGAGAATGAGTCAGCCTTATATAGTGTTGTTGATGGTAATAAACTAGATGAGCATAGCTATGCTGGCTTTAAGTTATATCGTAACTGGTGTGCTCGATGCCACGGTACTTATGGACAAGGTATGGTTGGGCCAAACCTTGCCGATAGTTTGAAAGTCATCACTGAAAAAGAATTTTTCCATACAGTCGAAAATGGTAAGGCTGGCTCTATTGGTAGCATGCCATCATGGAAAGCTAATGTGAAAGTAATGGAAGGTCGAGATCAGTTATATGCCTATTTAATGGCCCGTTCTGATGGTGCGATTGGTGAAGTTAAACCTAAAAAACAATAAGCTCTTTTTAAGCTTTAAAATTATAGATGGCCTCTTAATGAGGCCATTTTTTTGCAAGGTAAGAATAATATGACTGAAAAAACATACATTAAAGGTAAAGATAGCGACCTAGAGACGAGTATTGCTGTTATGGAGGCGAAGTTAAAATCGTTTGGTTTTGATATAGAGCAAGCTTCATGGTTAAACCCCGTTAGTAATGTTTATTCTGTCCATATTCGCGATAAAAGCTGTCCGCTAATGTTTACCAATGGTAAAGGTAGTAGCAAGAAGTCATGCCTTGCGAGTGCTTTAGGTGAATATTTCGAACGACTAAGTTGTAATTATTTTTTTGCTGACTTTTATTTAGGGCAGCATCATAGTCAGTCTGAGTTTGTACATTATCCGAATGAGCGCTGGTTCGATTCTAGCAGTGATAGGATGCCTGAAGGCCTTATGGATGAAGCTCTCTGGGATTATTTTGATCCAGAAAACGAGCTTACGCCGGCGATGTTATTCGATATTAATTCAGGAGCAGGTGAACGAGGTATCTGTGCTGCACCGTATACACGTTTAAGAGATAAAGCTGCTATTTATATACCGATTAACGTTATTGCGAATATTTTTGTTAGTAACGGAATGTCTGCTGGTAATACTAAAAATGAAGCGAGAGTACAGGGGTTGTCAGAAGTCTTTGAACGTTACGTTAAGAATAAAATTATTGCTGAAGGCATTTGCTTACCTGACGTGCCCGAATCTGTATTAAGCCGCTACCCTGCGATTAAGAAAGCGATAAATGAACTAGAAGGGCATGGTTATACTCTTAAGGTTGCAGATGCATCGTTAGGTGGCCAATACCCAGTGATGAGTGTGACATTGATTAATCCAGCAGATGGCTCTGTTTTTGCCTCTTTTGGTGCTCACCCTAGCTTCGAGGTTGCATTGGAGCGGACGGTAACTGAGTTATTACAAGGGCGTAATTTAGATCAATTAGACGTTTTCCATCCGGCAACGTTTGATATTGATGAAGTTGCATCGCCACAAAACCTTGAAATGCATTTTATTGATTCGAGTGGTTATATCTCAAATGACTTCTTCCGTGAAACAGCTGATTATGAGTTTAATGACTGGGATCACGATGCAAAAACAGACAATGAATTTGACTACTTAAGCGATAAAATTCATCAAATGGGATTTGATATTTACATCTCAGATTATGAGCATTTAGACGTATACGCCTGTCGAATTCTTGTTCCTGGGATGTCTGATATTTACCCTGTTGATGAGCTGGTTTGGGAGAATAATAATGAAGGGGCCTTGTTTCGTGAAGATTTTCTAACACTGAAGCAAGGTGACATTGCTCAGTGGCATGATGTTCTTGAGCGACTTGAAGAAGGCGGCTATAACGACCAGACCTTAGCGGCACCGTTCATCGGCCTAGCACCTGATCCAGATACATTATGGGCTAAGATTCGTTTGGGTGAAATAAAAACAATGTTATGCCTAGCAATGCAAACAGAAGAAGCGATTGAGTGGATCGACTGGTGTTTATCTCTTGATCAAGCGGGCCAGAATGAGGTGCTGGATTACCGTTGTTTGAAAGCACTATTAGCAATCAAATGGGATGGCCAGCGAGATTATCCTGAATATCAAACGGGGTTAGAGAATATGTTCGGGCAACAACGTGTCGCAGACTGCATTGAAATTGTTGAAGGAAGGACTGTATTTCACGGTTTACACTGCCCTGGTTTAGGTTTGGATGGGTTTGAACGACATACTTCTTTATTGCGTGGTTATGATAAGCTTCAGCAAGCAAAGAGAAATAACTGGAAGTAAGTGCTAACAAACTGTTTTGTGTGTGTTGTAAGTAAATATTTTATGAAAATAAGGCTAACACTTTTATAAATTTTACTGTATTCTTCTCGCTTCTTCAGCATATCGCAGTCACTGAACTGCCTTGCTAGAAGAGGTGTGGAGCGGTAGTTCAGCTGGTTAGAATGCTGGCCTGTCACGCCGGAGGTCGCGGGTTCGAGTCCCGTCCGCTCCGCCATTAATTAAAAAAAGCCCATCATTGAAAAATGATGGGCTTTTTTGTTTTTATAACCTCACTAAATGATTTTAGCGATTAAAGATCTTGAAACTGCTCTAAGGTTAAAGTTGTTAGTTCAGGGATTTGTTGAGCAAGCTCTTTATCTTGGGTGGTGTTATAACCCCAGTCGGCAAAATACAGCTGAACTTCATGTAAATGCTTATCTTCAAGCACATTGACCAGTGTTGGTAAGCGGTCTTCAACAAAGAATATTTGATGATCAGGGTGGCTAGCAGATAAATCAGTTAATATTTGAGGTTTACTCAACTGGCGCTCTAAACCATAGATATGTTCAGCAGGAAAGCTGATGTTATTTGCTTGTAAAATTTTACTAACAAAACGCTCTTGTTTAGTTGTAATGATAGTTATATTTTGATGGCCTATTTTACTAAGCTTGTTAGCAATACCTTCAAATAACGGATTCATTTCAAGCCATTCTTGCTGGTTGTCACTAATCCAGTTATCTCGTGTCTCACCAAAACGCATTTTGAGTCGCTCGACATCAATCTCATCTCGACGTATGAGGTGACGTAGATGCTTATCAAAGCTCGTTAGTAGTGTGTCGGGGCTAACACCTTCGAATAAGTGACGCATGATTAAAGCGGACTCATAGCCAGTTTCCATCACGGGTCTTACTTGTCTGAATAAATCAATCATCCCTTCTGGAATTTCTTGAGGCATATCCGTCCAAACTATGCAGGCTACTTTCCAGCCAGCGAGACCAGTTTCGATGGCGCTATCACAGATAACACCATCGAAGTCCAAAGCGTAAAGTGTTGTTTTTGTCATAAACTTTATTTCAGTATGCAGTGTTTAGCGTAGTCAGTTGCTTGGTTTGTTGACCAATCACCCGTTGGTGTTTTTTTCATATCTGTACACCACTGTTCACTCCCCACTTCTGGCGAGCAAGCCGTTAAGGTTACGATGGATGTTAATAGTAATGCTGAGATACTTACTTGCTTAATCAGGTTCATTAATTTTTATCCTTGTTTTTACTTATTTAGAAACGCGAGTTTGTCCATTGACTGACATAAGCCGAACTCGGTCTCCTACTGTCAATGGGTTAGCAGGATCATGTTTCTGGACGACAGAGATAACACTATTATCATTCATGCGAATAACAAGCTCAACACCCTGAGATTTAGTGAGCTCTTCTTCTGCTAGCCCGCCAGCTAGTCCACCTGCAACAGCACCTACAACTGTGATGATATTTGAACCAGTGCCACCGCCTACTGAGCTGCCGGCAAGCCCTCCGACAGCTGCTCCAGCTATTGATCCGATAGGTGTTTTTGTTCCTTCAATAACGACTAAACGAGCATCTTCAACAGTACCGTACTTGACTGACTGTACTTGGCGAGCATCTTCTCGTGAATAGCTATCACCTTGTAAGTTGCTTGCACAACCACTAAGGAGAGAGGTAACGGCGAGCATACCAATTATCACTGCTTTGTTTGTTTTCATACTTATATCCTTAACTGAATGTCCTAGATATAATCAGACCACGGTGTAAAGTGAATTTATCCCTTGTGAAAGACTGTTTCACCTTTAAACAATGTATGCGAGACCTGATTATTAAATAGCCAACCAGTGAAGGGGCTATTTTTTCCTGAACTAATAAACTGGCTAGGTTGGCAATCATAGTTAGCATCTGTATTGATAATGCAAATGTCCGCTTGAGCGCCTACTTTGATTTGCCCGCCTTCTATACCCAGAATTGTTGCTGGATGATAAGTAAGGCTGGCAATAGCCTGTTGTAGTGTTATTTCATCATCATCAACTAACTTCATCGTAAGTGATAATAACGTTTCTAACCCTGAAATACCTGGAGTTGTCTCAGCAAATGGGCCGAGCTTGGCATCATTATCTAGTGGTTTATGATTAGAACAGATTGCTGATATAACGCCATCACGCAAACCCTGTTGAAGTTGGTCACGATCTCTAATGCTACGAAGAGGAGGAGTGACATGGCTATAACTATCGTAATTACCAATGTCGTGTTCTGTGAGGTGTAAATGATGAGCACTTACATCTGCAGTAACAGGTAAGCCTTTATCTTGTGCTGCTTGAATTAACTTCACCGATTTACCGCATGATAAATTATGGAAGTGAGCACTAACACCAGTTTGTTCAATTAATAATAAATCGCGAGATAATGCTATTGTTTCCGCTGTTTCTGGTATGCCGCTTAGGCCTAGACGAGCACTAACCGCTCCTTCATGAACGCAGCCTTGTGCTTGTAACCAAGGATCAGTTGCACTGATAAATAGGGTGAGATTAAGACTCGCTGCATATTCCATAGCCCGTCGTAACACGAGAGTATTGTGTATAGGTTTACGACCATTACTGAATCCAATACAGCCTGCTGCTTTTAAGGCGACCATTTCAGTCAGTAAGTCGCCATCTAAGTTTTGTGTTAGTGAGCCGATTGGGTAGACCATTGCCCTGCCGGCTTTTTTGGCGCGCTCTTCTATGAGCTCTACGGCGGCTGGTGTATCAATTAATGGGTCAATATCTGGAGGTACACAAAGTGAGGTGATACCGCCAGCTGCTGCTGCTCTAGTTTCACTCTCAATCGTTGCTGCATGCTCTTGCCCCGACTCTCTAATTCTAGCTGACATCTCAATCAGACCTGGGCAAACAATCATGCCAGATGCATCAATGGTTTGATCGGCTACAAAGCCTGAAGGTTGTTCACCGATCGCGATGATTTTTTCATCAGTGATGAAAATATCTTGTTGGGCATCGAGTTGGTTAGCAGGGTTAATAACGCGACCATTGATTATTTGAAGGTTCATTCTTGGGCCTCGAGTTCTGACTGTGATCCTAATGCCATCGACATAACTGCCATTCTTACGGCAATGCCATGTGTCACTTGTTCTAAAATAACTGATTGTGGTCCATCAGCCACGGCGGATGAGATTTCTACACCACGATTAATTGGACCAGGATGCATTACAATGGCATCCGGTTTTGCAAGACTGAGTTTATCTTCTGTTATTCCATAACAGTTAAAATATTCTCTGGCGCTGGGGATAAGCCCACCCTGCATACGCTCGTGTTGCAAGCGGAGTGTGATGACCACATCAACATCTTTTAAGCCTGTTTCTATATCGTGATAAACATGTACACCTAAAGTTTTACAATCAGAAGGCAGCAGTGTTTTAGGGCCCACGACACGGATTTCACCGACACCTAGTGTTGATAATGCTTGGATCTGAGAACGAGCGACCCGTGAATGTAAGATATCACCTACGATGGCAACACGCAGATCAGGGAAGTGCTGTTTGTGGCGTCTGATTGTAAACATGTCGAGCATGGCTTGAGTCGGATGAGCATGACAACCATCTCCGGCATTGATAACGCTAATGTGTGGAGCAACATGTTGAGCAATAAATTCAGCAGCACCACTTTGATTGTGGCGTACTACAAACATGTCACAGTGCATTGCTTCAAGATTGTGCAATGTATCGAGTAAGCTTTCACCTTTTGATGTTGCTGACGTACTTATATTTAGATTCATTACATCGGCAGACAAGCGCTTAGCTGCCAATTCAAACGTAGTACGTGTTCGAGTGCTGTTTTCAAAAAATAGATTAACGATTGTTTTGCCGCGAAGGATAGGTACTTTTTTTACCTGACGGTGAGAAATACTCGAAAACTGTTCGGCACGGTCCATTATTTCAGTAAGAAGTGGTCGTTTTAGACCTTCAATCGTTAAAAAATGCTTTAAATGACCCTGTTCAGTGAGTTGGTTGTTGGTCATTCAGCATCTCCGTTGGTAGTAATTTCTAGTGCCAAACCACCCTTGTTAGTCAACTTAATATGTTGGTTTTCATTTAGGTCAATGGATTGACCAATAATATCAGCGTGAATAGGAAGTTCGTGACCATCTCTTTCAATCAGAACAGCTAGAGTGACGCTTGAGGGTCTGCCGTAATCAAAAATCTCATTGAGTGCCGCTCGAATGGTACGTCCACTGTGAAGAACATCGTCAACCAGTAACAAGTGGCGACCATCCACATTGAAGGGAAGATCTGAAGGTCGGACCTCTGGATGCATGCCTATGCGAGTAAAGTCATCGCGATAATAAGCAATGTTTAAGGTGCCAAGCGGCGCATCGAAAAAGGATATATCTAAGATGCTCACTAATGCTTCTGCGATCCAGACACCACCAGAGTGTATGCCAATAATGAGTGGGTTTTTATCAGCTAATAATTCTTGAATATCATCAGCCATTGTTTGGAGTAGTGTAGGTATCTCTGTGTTTAAGATAGGCGTTGTCATTGTTGATTCAACCATGATTGGAGGATAATTTGTGCTGAGATGCGATCTACATCATCGCGCTTATTTGCTTGAAGTTTACTATTTATACCCATTTGTTCGAGTGCTTCAAAGGTTGTTAACCGTTCATCTTGCCACTCAACAGGGATTTGAAATCGACCATTGAGCCTGTTGCCAAATTTACGTGAAGCGGCAGTCATCCTTTGTTCGCTACCATCCATATTAAGCGGTAAGCCGACTACAAGTAAGTCAGGTTTCCACTGGTCTAATAAGGTCTGTACTTCGTCCCAATTGGGAATACCATTTTGAGCCTTGATAACGGTTAATGGGTTTGCTGTTGAGGTTAGTTCTTGGCCTACAGCAACACCGATGTTTTTCTGGCCGTAGTCAAAACCCAGTATTGTACGAGGAGTTGTCATGCATGTCCTATAGAGTCGGGCATTAAATTAATATCAACCCCTAGTAGTTTTGCTGCTTCTTGCCAAAGTTTATCAGCTGGAGTATCAAAAATGAGGCGCTCATCTGCGGGCACGGTTAACCAATGATTTTCGGCAATTTCTTGTTCTAGCTGGCCGGCATCCCAACCCGAATAACCTAGCGTAATTAATGATTTTTCTGGACCATTTTCTGAGCCAATTTTTTCCAGAATATCGATAGATGTTGTCAGAAATAATGAGTCAGATAAGGCTAGGGTTGTTTTCCACTCTTCAGGGCTGTTATGTATAACCATGCCCTGCCCTTTTTGAACTGGACCACCAAATAAGACGGGTATTTTAGTGATAGTGGAAGTTGTATTTTCAATATCTAGGTGACTTAATAGTTCGGGTAACATCACTTGGGTAGGTTTATTAACAATCAGTCCCATTGCGCCTTGTGTGTCGTGTTCACAAATATAGACCACAGCATGGTGGAAAAAAGAGTCACTCAATGCTGGCATAGCAATTAAGAAGTGATGTTGCAGTGACGATTTAAAACTATTCTCCATAATTTTAAAAGAAGCTGAAATCGACTTGGAATAAACGTTCGACTTCCGTTATATGTCGTTTATGAATTAAAAATAAGATGACGTGATCACCTGATTCAATAACCGTGTCATGATGAGTTATGATGACTTCATTGCCTCGAACGATAGCGCCAATAGTGGTTCCTACTGGCAGGTTAAGTTCATCTATACGACGACCGACCACGCGAGATGAGTTTTTATCGCCATGGGCAACGGCTTCTAATGCTTCTGCTGCGCCTCGGCGTAATGAGTGAACGGCAACAATATCACCTCGGCGGATATGAGCTAATAAGCTACCAATAGTCGCTTGTTGTGGTGATAAGGCGATATCAATGGTGCTGCTTTCAATCAGATCTACATAGGCTGCGCGGTTGATAAGAGAAAGTACTTTTCTTGCCCCGAGTCGTTTGGCTAACATGGCTGATAAGATATTCGCTTCATCATCATTCGTCAGAGCACAAAAGAGGTCGATTTTATCGATATCTTCTTCTTTTAATAGGTCTTCATTGGCTACATCGCCCAATAAAACTATTGTATTTGAGAGTTCTTCAGATAGTTGGTGCGCACGTTTTGGGTTCGCTTCAATTACTTTGACATGATAGTCACGCTCTAACACTTTTGCGAGTCGGGCCCCGATGAGTCCACCACCTGCTAGCATGATTCTTTTATAGGGTTTGTCTAGTCGGCGGAGTTCGCTCATTACAGATAAAATATCTTTACTGGCAGCAATGAAAAATACTTCATCTTCCGCTTCAATAATTGTGTCTGCATGAGGAATGATCGGGTAACCATTCCTGAATATAGCTGCAACACGAGTCTCTGTTTTGGGTATATGCTCACGAATTTCTGATAATGGATTGCCAACTAATGGACCACCATGAAATGCTTTGACTGCTACTAATTGAACCTTACCTTCAGAGAAGTCGAGTACTTGAAGCGCATTGGGATGATTTATTAGTTGAGTGATATAGTCGGTGACAATTTGTTCAGGGCTGATCAGCATGTCGATAGTGGTAGATTCTTTGGTATTAAATATTTCAGGACTCGATAAATATTCATTACTACGAATTCGCGCAATTTTGGTCGGAGTATTGTATAAATTGTGACAAATTTGGCAGGCAATAATATTTGTTTCATCATTATTAGTGACGGCCAAAATAAGATCTGCATCTTCAGCACCTGCTTTAGCAAGCACGTCAGGGTGTGAGCCATGACCATTGATGGTTTGAATATCGAAGTGGTCTTGTAACTTCTCTAATGCTTCTTCATTGGTATCAACAACGGTAACATCATCATCTTCACGAGCTAAAGTTGCTGCGACGGAAGAGCCGACTTGTCCGGCACCAAGAATAAGAATTTTCATATAATTTTCGCCTTAAACCTGTTTAGCATCAATATCTAAAGCACGTAGTTTACGATATAAGTGAGTACGTTCCATTCCTGCTAATTTAGCAGCTTTTCCGACATTACCTTCTGTTTCTTGTAATTTGTGCAGCAAATAGAGGCGTTCAAACTGTTCTCTTGCTTCACGTAACGGCAATGAATAATCAATAGTGGCATTATTAGAGCCTGCTTGTGAGCTGTCAGGTGATAATTGTATGACATTATCGATATCTTCGCTTTCAATATCATTTTCTTCACCAAGAACTAGCAGGCGTTGAATGATATTTTTTAATTCTAGTATATTACCTGGCCAAGCGTGGTTTCTTAGTCTGTTTTGAGCTGCAACTGTAATGTGTCGGTAAGGTAGATCAGAGTCTGTTGTTTGTTGATCAACAAAGTGCTGAACGAGCTCAGGAATATCTTCAACATGCTCTCGCAACGGGGGCAATGACAGAGTGATACTATTCAGTTGGTAAAATAAGCCTTCAGAGAACTTACTCTCTAAAATTGCATTTTCCAGTGAGTGTTGCGTAGCAAAAATAAGCTGGCATTGGTTTAGTTTTTGATTATCGAGGAGGTAAGACAATAGCGCCTGAGCTGGTTCGGAGAGCATTGCTAAGTCATTAATAAAGAGGCAGTTGTTTTCTGCAAGTGACGTTAGCTTTTGGCTTTCTTCTGGGAAGCTATCAGCACTGACCTCGATAAACTTGCCATTAGAATACTTGCCGAGGCTGTGTAAATAGTGTGCAAAACAATGCTTGCCAGTACCATCCTCACCACGAAGTAAGATAGGCATACTATGTTCTGCGACCCGTTTTGCTTGTTCTCGAAGCTGACTAATTTCGGTACTTTTTCCAATTGGCACTTGGCTATGTTGCTGCTGACTAGCAGCATGCTTGCGGTGGCTTTCTAGCGCGTTTTCGACGCCGCGAAGTAATTTAGCCATCGATAAGGGCTTTTCGATAAAATCAATAGCGCCTAGGCGAGTTGCTTCCACAGCGGTTTCTATTGTGCCGTGACCTGACATCATGACGATGGCAGCATTATTATCATGTTGCTTAAACTCTTTTAATAAGCTGATCCCATCGATATCTGGCATCCAAATATCAAGTAGCGTTAAAGCGGGTAGTTGAGATTCAAATAATGAACGAGCTTGTTCGCCATTGGCCGCTGTGATTACTTTATAGCCTTCATCTGCAAGGATATCTTGCACAAGTTCCCTAATGTCTGGTTCATCATCAACAACTAAAATGAGTGGCTTTTCATTATTCAAGAGTTTACTTCCTCAAGTGGTATACGGATAATTATACAGGCTCCATCCTGATCTTCATTGTTTTCAGCCCAAACATCTCCATGATGTTCTTCTATAATTTTTTTCACAATCGCAAGGCCAAGACCAGTACCTTTTTCTTTATTGGTGGCATAAGGTTCAAATAAGGTGTTGATCATATCGTTAGGAATACCTGGACCATGGTCTTTTAGTATTAGTTCTAACCATGGCTGCTGTTCAATCATAATTTGACGATAACTTATTGCAATGTCGACATCGACACCACCCTCTTCACTTGCTTCGATGGCATTTTTTAACAGATTGTGAATCACTTGTCTGAAGCGGTTGCTATCTACTTTAGCGGTGATCTTTTGATTGCCATTTAATAAGACTAAATGATGACGAGGGTTACTTTGATAAAGAGCTAGTACATCACGAAGTAGCTCGCCAATTGATATTGGTTTTACCTGTAAACTTGGGTTGCGCGCATAGTCAGAAAAGTCATTAACCATATCTTTCATTGCTTCGACTTGTTTAACGATAGTATCCGTTAGCTTGGTTAATGTTTGTGTTTGCTCTGGAGGCAATAATGGCTGGTATTTGTGCTGAAGTCGTTCCGCTGATAATTGAATAGGTGTCAGTGGGTTCTTAATTTCATGGGCAAGCCGTTTAGCAACTTCACCCCATGCGGCATTTCTTTGAGCCTGTAATAAGGTCGTAATATCGTCAAATACGATGACCCAGCCAGCATTATTTGGCAGTGATGTTCCTGAGCACATCAAGGTCAGTAAGCCTTTCTTCTGACGGAATGAAATTTGTTGCTGCCAGTTTTTATTGCCAACATTGTTTTGTAGAAGTAGCTGGGTAAACGCATCAATATGCGGTGCGCTATTATGTAATGTTTCAATATTTGCTGCGATAGAAGCTGTTAAATCAATGTTTAATATTTTGCTTGCGGCATGATTGGCTGTACGCAGAATATGTTTGTCATCAATCGTTATAACACCACTCGAAAGGCTGCGTAATACAGTGGTGAGGTAGTCTGTTTGCTGTTCTAATTGGTGATGACTATGTTGACTTGTATGTCGAGCCTGAGTTAAACGTTGTGTCATTTGGTTAAATGAACGAACAAGAAAACCGATTTCGTCGTGAGCAGAGGTGGTCAGTTTCGTATTGAAGTTACCCGATGCTACAGCTTGGGTACCTGCGGCTAACTCTTGTAACGGCAGTACAATTCGGCGAGAAATCCAGATCGCAAACCAAATCGAGGCTAGAAACGTTAATAATACGATTATGCTTAGTGTGAGTGTAAAAATAGACACCAATGGTTTGCGTAAATAGTTGAGCTCTTTATATTCAGTATAGGCATTTTGTACTGTATGCCCTAAAGTGCTGAGCCTTTGATTTACAGGGAATATAACTTGTAGAAATCGTTGGCTTTGCCACTCGTTTTTTAGGGGTAAACGTACGGCGGCTCGCAGCTGCAGATTATCTTCACTGTCTGGGTCGAGGCCAATATAGTCTTCGCCTTGTGCAAGTTGGTTGAGAATAGACTCATTAGGGCGGTTAGGCAGAATAATAGCGGGATTTGCAATGCTGGTAGTGATCATTTGACCATCCAGTGTCCACAAACTAAGCTCGATAGCCCCACTAAGTTGAGTCAACTCTCGAATATTATGGTTGATATTGTTTTCTGGTAGCTCACTCAATAAGTTAGTCATCATACGAGTTTGCCTTAGTAATGTACGCGTTCGGATACCAAGGGCTGTTCGACTCAGCTCTAAGGAGTCATTTAAGGCTTGCTCAACTTTTACGTCAAACCAGCTATCAATACCTCGATGGAGAAAGTGGACAGAGAAGCTGTATACAACAATCGTTGAAACTAAGATAAGTAAAGAAAACAAGCTAACAAGGCGAATCGTCAAGCGTGAACCTGCTTTTTTGACTTTAAAGTCACGAAAGAGCTGGAGAAGGCTGCGGCCTAGAAGTCCTATAAGTAATAATAAACTGAGACCACTTAAACCTAGAATAACTAAAAACAAGTCATTTAAGGCAGAACTATCTTGTGTCGCTGCACTGAGTAAATAGCTGATGATCAGCAATAAAATACCCAATGAATAATAAGGCAGTGGGCCAGCAGAAAGTCGTCGTAGGTAGTTTATTGCCATTCTGCTGTAACCCAAGGACTAGATAAGTGCCATTTGCTTGAAATTAATGCGCCTGGACGCATCGGTGTCGGTAAGGCATTTAAATCGAGCTCACTACGAAGTTGAACGACTAAATTGTCTTCTCCATAAAGCACATCAGGAGGTAAGTTAAAATTGTTTATTGTACCGAGGGCGTGAAGAGCAATATCAAGCGAAGAATAATTGCGTTGATGCTTTGTACCGAGATTAACCAAAACATATTGTTCGGTGAGGGCATGGTATTTTAGTTGAGAGAGAATTTTACTTTCCCATACTTTTTCATTCCAATGCCAATAATCACCTAAAAGTGGTAGTGATTTAATAATTTGGAACTTTTGCACGAAGGTGATGGGAACACCATTGTCGATGGCTTCTATAACTCTTAGAGTGAGTGGGTATTTAACGGTTGCATTTAGAACGTGGCCATTGCCAATTTGGGAAATCTGCGCTGTTTCAATGCTAAATGTTTCTGCACTAAGCGAAGTACTGACTAGCAGTAATACCCAGTGTAATGGATAAAATAGTTTAGCGATGACTGAGACTGGCATAATAAAATCCATCTAAGTCATCATCACCAGGTAAGCGCTGATAGCCGAAAGGTCTACGCTGTGCAGGCTCAGCATCTAATTTGTTTTCTTGTGCTTCTGGATGTTGTAATAAGAATGCTTCAATCTGTTGTTCATTTTCTTGCTTGAGAGCAGAACAAGTTGTGTAGATCAGTAAACCATCAGGTTTGAGTAGTGGCCATAATCTATTTAACAATCTATTTTGCTGCTCAGCAAGTGATGCGATATCTTCTGGGCGGCGCAATTGCTTAATATCAGGGTGACGACGAATTACTCCAGTGCCAGAACAGGGGGCATCGATCAATATTCGGTCAAATAACTGACCATCCCACCACTGCTCCACATCAGCTGCATCCGATGCAATTAGGGTGGCATTCAGTTTTAATCGATCTGTATTTTGTTCGATTTGTAATAAGCGATTCGGGGCAATATCTAAGGCAATAATTTCATTTTTTGGGTCTTGCTCAAGAATATGGCAGGTTTTCCCGCCAGGAGCTGCACAGGCATCGAGAATACGTAAATCAGACCTAATATTAAGTAGCTTAGCAACATGTTGTGCTGCGCCATCTTGCACTGATACATAGCCTTCTATGAAGCCAGGAAGTTGATATACATCGCATGGCTTTTCGAGTAGCAGGCCTTCTGAACAGCCTTCTATTTCTGAAGCTCGAATGTCAGAGTCGCCGAGTTGAATTAGATAATCTGACCTTGTTGTCTGCTGTTTATTGACGCGTAACATCATTGGAGGCTGCTTATTGTTCGCAGTTAAGATGTCCTGCCACTGCTCAGGCCAGTCCACTTTAAAACGATTAAGTAACCATTCTGGGTGAGCATACTGTGCGGAATCTGATTTTTGAATGATCTGTTCGATATCAGCACTTTGACGTTGATAATTGCGTAAGTTGGCATTAATCAGGCCTTTCGCCCACTGTTTTCCTAATGTTTTAGTGGCATTGACTGTTTCAGAAAGTGCGGCATGAGAGGGAATGCGTAAGTCGCGTAGCTGATAGAGGCCACATAATAATAAGGCGGCGATATCTGCATCTTTCTTCTTTAATGGTTTAGCAAGCAGTTGTTGGCTAATGACATCTAATTGTGGATACCAACGCAACACGCCATAACAAAGTTGTTGACATAGACTTCGTTCATTTTCTGCCAATAGAGGCAAAGCTTCGCTTAATAGGCCGTTAAGCGAGTGTTTTTTCTGGGTTACTTCAGCAATAATTCGTGCTGCAGTAGCTCTAGCACTGTGTTTTTGTTTAGCCAAGATGTTCGCCTATTGCTATCGTATTTGCATTTAAAAAGTCGCTAACTGGCATCGCGCGTTTTCCAGGTACTTGTATTTGTAGTAAGCGTAATATGCCTTGTCCCGTTGCAACATCAATGCTGTCTTTATTAACTGCGAGAACATCACCAGCAACGGCAGAGTGAGTTTCGTTAACCGTCTCAGCGAGCCAAATTCGAAAAGTCTCCCCTTTCCATGATGTTTGTGCGACTGGCCATGGGTTAAATGCGTGAACTTGTCGGGCAATTCTAATAGCGTCTTGTTGCCAATCGATAAGCGCTTCGGCTTTCTGTAATTTGTTTGCGTAGTTACTGTGGCTGTCATCTTGAACCTGAGGATTAGCTTGTAGGTCAGCAAGCTTAGGTAGCGTGTCGAGCAATGTCTGAGAACCAAGTTCTGCTAATCGGTCATGTAAGATTTGGGCGGTATCAGTGTCGTGGATAGGGCAGCTGGCACGAGATAATACAGGGCCTGTATCTAAGCCTGCTTCCATTTGCATAATGCATACACCTGTCTCTGTATCGCCAGCAAGAATAGCTCTTTGAATAGGTGCTGCTCCACGCCAGCGAGGAAGAAGTGATGCATGGATATTAATACAGCCCAATCGAGGCGTATCTAATACGTCTTGAGGAAGCAGTAAACCGTATGCAACAACGATCATCAAATCGGCTTGATAATGTGCCAATATTTGTTTGCTGTCAGCATCTTTAAAATTAACGGGTTGCTCAACAGGAATATTATGCTCGAGCGCAAGTTGCTTTACAGGGCTAGCGCTTAGCTTTCGACCGCGACCAGAAGGTCGGTCTGGCTGAGTATAAACGGCGCAAATTTCGTGTTCAGTTGTTAATAATGCTTTTAATGTTTCAGCTGAAAACTCTGGCGTACCAGCAAATATAATCTTCATAGTTTAGCGCTGTTGTTTTAGTTGTTTTTCAAGACGTTTTTTAATGCGTTGGCGTTTTAAGTTACTTATATAATCAACAAACAATTTGCCATCGAGGTGATCAATTTCGTGTTGAATACAGGTTGCAAGTAATTCATCAGCTTCTAGCTTGAATTCCTCGCCCTCTTTGTTCAGTGCTTTTACTGTCACTGTGTCAGCGCGAGTAACAAGTTCGTATGCTTCTGGGACGGATAAGCATCCTTCTTGGTGTTCTCGCTCGCCTTGCTCTGCAATAATTTCAGGGTTAATAAAAACGAGTGGATTAGACTTATCCTCCGAGGTGTCAATAACCACGAGTCGTTTTTGTATGTTGACTTGAGTGGCTGCAAGTCCAACTCCAGGAGCGTCATACATGGTTTCTAACATATCATCCGCAAGCTGACGAATTTCATCGGTAACTTGCGAAATGGGTGTAGCTATTTTGCGTAAACGTGGGTCTGGAAAGTGTAGTATTTCAAGTAAGGCCATAAGCAACTCTGTGTTTCTAAAACTAAAACTAGTTAATCTAATACTTAGTCATTATAGAGCTATTGTAAGTTGCAGGTGTAAAGATGAGAAATTATTTCGTTTATAAACAAAAAAGACGGCCATTTAGGCCGCCTTTTTAGCGCAAAACCAGCGTAGCTTATTTTAAGCTTGAATAGTATGCGGCAATATTATTAATATCTTCATCAGTAAGTGCAGCAGCTTGCATTTGCATAATTGCAGCCATGCCACCGCTACGCTGCTTGTCACGATATGCTTTTAAAGCAGAGACTAAGTAAGGTTCATTTTGACCCGCAAGATTTGGGTAAGTTGGAACCGATGCCACCCCCGCTGCTCCATGGCAAGCCGCGCAAACTGCAGCTTTTGCTTTACCTGCCGCTACGTCAGCGGCAACTGATGCTTGAGTGCTAAATAAGGCTGTAAAACCTAAAAATAAAAAAACGGCATGCTTCATTATTATTATCCTTTCTTTGAGTATGGAATTAGTCTTTACCGTTACTGTATACCATAAATTATGTTAAGCCAAATCAATAGACTACTTTGTTTTGGGACAGAGAAATATTCGAAAAC
Organism: uncultured Gammaproteobacteria bacterium; assembly: GCA_937900515.1. Classification (GTDB taxonomy): domain Bacteria; phylum Pseudomonadota; class Gammaproteobacteria; order Nitrosococcales; family Methylophagaceae. The sequence goes on from CALCCU010000230.1 coordinate 22,356, forward strand.
CTTGATTAGTCGACACACCTAATAGACACTGTATGATATTTTATAGCTTGCTGACATGACGTCAGATAAATCTTGCTTGAATGCTTTATGAGGATAAGTTGATGACACGCCGTATTTATTTAAGTCTGCTGTTTTTATTATTTAGCTCTTTTTCCTTTGCTGCCGATGTGGAATTAAATCCTGATCATCCTCAGCAATATACCGTTGTGCGTGGTGATACGCTTTGGGATATTTCAGGAAAATTTCTTAAATACCCATGGCATTGGCCAGCAATTTGGCAAGCAAATGCTCAAATTGAAAATCCTCATTTAATTTACCCAGGTGACTTATTAACTTTGGTTTACCGTAACGGTCAACCAATGTTAGAGCTTAGCCGTGGCTCGACAGCATATAAAATGTCGCCAAAAGTAAGAGAAATTCAATTAGAAAAGCCGATCCCAACGATTCCTTTAGAAGCGATTCAAGCTTTTTTAACTCGACCACAAGTTCTTGATGAAAATGTTCTTAAAGCTGCACCATATATTATCTCTAGCGGTGATGAGCGTTTAATTTCAGGCGCAGGAGATAAAATTTACGCACGTGGTTTTGATGAGCAAACAGAGCGGAATTACAGTATTTTTAAGCAAGGTGCGGTATATGTCGATTCTGAAACACAAGAAGTATTAGGTTATGAAGCCATTTATAAGGGCTACGCCTATATGACGGAGTTGGGTGACCCTGCAACAGGCGAACTACGTCAAACAAATAAAGAAATTATTATTGGTGATCGTTTATTACCTGTCGCAGAAGATGACTATGAAATGAATTTCTTTCCACGTTCGCCAGAACAAGCGGTGGAAGGCAATATCATTTCTGTTTTCGATGGGGTATCCCAAGTAGGCCAATATCAAATCATCGTATTAGACCGTGGCCTGCGTAATGGATTGAAAGTGGGTGATGTATTATCGGTTTATCAAAAAGGTAATACTGTGTTTGATCCTGTTTTATCTGGTCGTGAAGATGAAACCTACTTTAATACACACAATAAAGGTAAAGATAGAAACGTTACTGTGACATTACCTGATGAACATGCTGGTGTGGCTATGGTATTTAAGAATTTTGAAAAAGTAAGTTATGCCATTGTATTGAAAGCATCTAGAGCGATTCACGTGAGTGATAAAGTGAGTTCTGCAGACTAGTACAAACAAGATCATTGTTGTATGGAAAGGTTTGCAGCTGATCAATTAGCTCTTGCATGTTGGTTGGCACTGCATCGTACAGCGGGTGTCGGCCCTGTGACTTTTTTACGACTTCTAGAGCAGTTTGGCACACCTCAAAAAGTATTTGAAAGCCCCAGCCTTGCAGTGTCTGTTTCCAATAGAACTCGCAGCGCTTTGTTTGAGCCGGATTGGGTTCAGGTTGAAAAAGATTTAGAGTGGTTTGAATCAGAAGATAGACATATTGTCACTTTACATGACTCCCGCTATCCAGAATTGTTGAAGCAAATTTCTGATCCTCCCAGTTTGTTATTTGTTCAGGGTGATGTAGGTTTATTATCACAATGGCAAATAGCGCTTGTCGGAAGTCGGAACCCTTCTGCTTCTGGGCGAGATACAGCCTATGAATTTGCACATTATTTAGCTCGGGGTGGGATTGCTATTAATAGTGGTCTTGCGATGGGGATTGATACTGCCTCTCACCAAGGCGCGTTAGCAGCAGAAGGAAAAACGGTTGCAGTTATTGGTACGGGCTTGGATCGTGTTTATCCCGCCAAAAACCGTGAATTAGCACATGAAATAGCATCGACAGGCGCTATCGTTTCTGAGTTTGCATTAGGCACGTCGCCTAGGGCTGAGAATTTCCCCAGACGAAATCGTATTATAAGTGGTTTATCGTTAGGTACCCTAGTAGTTGAAGCCGCTGTTCAAAGCGGCTCTTTGATTACAGCTCGTATGGCGATGGAACAAGGGCGTGAAGTATTCGCTATCCCAGGATCTATTCATAATCCATTGGCGCGAGGTTGTCATCGCTTGATTCGTGAAGGAGCCAAGTTAGTTGAAAATGCCAATGATATTTTAGAAGAATTAGGTGCTATGGCTGGTGTTGATCAGTCTTCTTATGATGAGGACTTGGAAGATGAATCATCGGTAAGTGAAGATCAAGATTATCAAAATTTATTTGAATATCTGGGTTTTGACCCCATACATATAGATAGTTTGATTGAACGAAGTGGATTGACGGCTGATGTCGTTTCATCCATGCTGTTGTTATTAGAGCTACAAGGCCAAGTTGAATCGTTTGCTGGTGGCCGCTATGCTCGAGTTGCTAAATAAGAGACTCCTTAAGGAACCTCATGAAAGAAAATGTAATAGATGTATTGTTGTATTTATTTGAAAACTATATAGATACGGAAGATACAAATAAACCTGATAAAGATACCCTAGAGCTTGAATTGGAAAGAGTTGGCTTTCAACAGATGGAAGTAAATAAAGCCTTTGATTGGCTTGAAAGCATGACTGTCGCAACAGAGCTTGATAATAGTCGACCGCTTAAACAAGCTCTCCGTATCTATAATGATCAAGAGTTGGAACGTCTAGATGTTAAAGCGCGAGGCTATCTGTTGTTTCTTGAACAGGTTGAGGTTTTAGATGCTGATACACGTGAAATTGTTATTGAGCGTGTTATGGCTTTAGATACCGATGAAATAGACCTTGATCAATTAAAGTGGATTGTACTGATGGTATTGTTTTATCAACCAGGACGAGAAGTTGCCTATGCATGGATGGAAGACCTCGTTTTTGAAGACTTAGAAGCAGTGATTCATTAAACATGTGGTCATAGTAGTGTTATTAATTTAGTGTCAGTACGATTGTGGTGAAAGGTGTATGGTAAAAAAATTAGTCATTGTAGAGTCTCCTGCTAAGTCAAAGACTATCAAGAAGTACTTAGGAAAAGATGTTGAGGTTTTAGCATCGTATGGTCATGTCCGTGATCTTTTACCTAAAGAAGGTGCAGTTGATACAGAAAATGACTTTGCGATGAAATATCAAGTCATAGACCGGAATAGCAAGCATGTTGATGCGATAGCCAAGGCGATGCGTAAAGCCGATGTCCTATATCTTGCAACGGATCCGGATCGCGAGGGAGAAGCGATTTCATGGCATCTGTATGAGTTATTGAAGAAGCGTGGAACGTTAAAGAATAAAGAAACTCATCGCGTGGTGTTTCATGAGATCACTAAGCAAGCGGTTAATGATGCGGTTGCTCACCCTCGTGAATTATCGATGGAGATGGTCAATGCGCAGCAAGCTCGTCGAGCTTTAGATTATTTAGTTGGCTTTACCTTATCACCACTATTGTGGAAAAAAGTAAGAAGAGGTTTATCTGCTGGTCGAGTTCAAAGCCCTGCACTTAGAATGATTGTTGAGCGTGAGCTTGAAATTGAAGCCTTTGTTCCGCAGGAATATTGGTCAATTGAAGCTGATTCAAGTATGAAAAAGGAAGCTTTTTCAGGCAAGCTCACACATTACCAAAATGAAAAGCTATCCCAGTTTACAATCAATAATGGTGAGCAATCAGCGGATATCGTTACTAAGTTAAATGAAGCGGCTGATGGTAAATTATTAGTTACTAAGGTTGATAAGAAACAACGTAAACGTAACCCAGCTGCACCATTTACAACCTCAACGTTACAACAAGAGGCCTCTCGTAAACTAGGCTTTGGTGCTCAACGAACAATGAGTGTTGCGCAGCAGCTTTATGAAGGTACTGATACGGGGGAAGGTGCTGTGGGTTTAATCACCTACATGCGTACGGATTCTGTGAGCTTAGCTGATGAAGCTGTAGAAGAAATTAGAACGTATATAGCTGAGAAATATGGGGCTAAATCTGTACCTAAAAGTCCGCAAGAATATAAAACAAAATCTAAAAATGCCCAAGAGGCGCATGAAGCAGTACGTACGACCTCTGTATTCCGTACTCCTGAGTCATTAAAAGCTTATTTATCATCTGATCAGTTAAAGCTTTATACGTTAATTTGGCAGCGAACTATTGCTTGTCAGATGATTCATGCAACGATGAATACTGTTGCTGTTGATTTGGCTTGCGGAGCTGGCAATACCTTCCGTGCCAATGGCTCAACTGTCGTTAATCCTGGTTTCATGAGTGTCTATCTTGAAGGTAAGGATGATGCCTCAAAAGGTGATAAAGATGAACGTTTACTGCCAGTAATGGAAGTAGGCGATGTCGTTGACCTGATCGCGATACGCCCTGAACAACATTTTACAGAGCCGCCCCCGCGTTTTAGTGAAGCTAGCTTGGTGCGAGCTTTAGAGGAGCATGAGATTGGTCGCCCATCTACGTATGCAAGTATCATTTCTACACTATTACAGCGCGAATACGTTGAATTAGAGAAGAAGCGTTTTCATCCAACCGATGTCGGTCGAGTGGTTGGTAAGTTTTTAGCTCAACATTTTACGAAGTATGTTGACTACGGCTTCACCGCTAAACTAGAAGATCAGCTTGATGCGGTCGCGCGTGGTGAACAAGAGTGGGTACCATTATTACGCGATTTCTGGACTCCATTTAAAGAGCAGGTTGAAACAAAAGATAAAGAAGTGCAGCGTAGTGATGTAACTCAAGAAGATATTGGTGAAGATTGTCCTAAATGTGGCAAACCATTATCAAGTCGTTTGGGTCGTAGTGGCCGCTTTATCGGCTGCACTGCTTACCCTGAATGTGATTACACTCGAAATATTGACGGTGAAGAAACAACGGCGAGCGAGCCAGAGGTCGTCGCTGATCGTAAGTGTCCAAAGTGTGAGTCTGATTTATGGGTTCGTACAGGTAAATACGGTAAGTTTATCGGCTGCAGCAGCTATCCAAAATGTAAGCACATTGAATCTCTAGAGCAGCCGACCAATACAGGTGTGACATGCCCAAAATGCGAGAAAGGCGAGATCCTTGTTCGCAAATCACGTCGCGGTAAAATATTCTACTCGTGTGGTGAATATCCAGACTGTGATTATGCATTATGGAATGAGCCTCTCAAAGAAGCATGTCCTGACTGTAATTGGCCTATTTTGACGATTAAAACAACAAAGAGTCGAGGTACAGAGAAAGTCTGCCCACAGAAAGAGTGTGGCTTCACAGAGAAGGTCGAAGCTGCTGAATAGATTTTGCGAGTATGACTGATTGTTGTTTTAGCAATCAGTCATCTTTATTCATTTAGTACTTTGATATTTTTCGATTGTAGCGTGATCTGCTTTTATTTCTGCATATGCCTTTTTTAATAAATCATCATCGTTATCGAGCAAGGCATTTTTCAAATCTACACCAATGAATAGTAAGTTGGAGTATGTGTCGAAGAGGGGTTTGAGAGAGGCTTTTTTTATATAGCTTTTATTTTTATCGAATACTGCTTGGTAATAATCTTTTTTTTCTATGTAGCCTGGCGTCCACTTGTAATTTCTATACTTCGTAAACCCAAATGCATTATTTTCCTTTTTAAATATTTTAAACTGGGCTAAGAGATCGTTTCGATGACCAATGTAGTCATGGATAAATACTCGTTTAAATTTAGCAACATTACTACTGTTGAGGATGGCGATCTCTTGAGTTGCTTCGGTTCCATTCAGCTCTGCTTTATTATCACACCCACTTAAAGTAATTCCGAGAAGAAGTACTAGGCATGTACGTTTTAATAGGCTAAGGCTCGTCATCTTTAATACACTTTTTAATTTGTAAAATGGCTATCATAGATCAAATCATCAATTGAAATTAGTCTTATTTCAATTGGTGTGACGTAAGTCCGGACTGTTGTTTAGAGCAATTTATGTCTTAAACTTCCTTATTTTCAATTAATTAGATAAAATGATGTGTTGTTCTCAAGAAAGAAACGGATAAATAATGGATAAACCTGTAGTTGGTGTAGTAATGGGCAGCAATAGTGACTGGCCAGTTATGCAAAAAGCAGTGGAGCAACTTGAAGCTTTTGGCATACCTTATGAAGCGAAGGTTGTGTCAGCACATCGTACGCCTGATCTACTGACTGATTATGCTGTTACAGCAAAAGAAAAAGGTTTAACTTGTATCATTGCTGGGGCTGGTGGTGCTGCGCATTTACCTGGCATGTTAGCGGCAAATACAATCGTCCCTGTTTTAGGTGTTCCTGTTCCTTCTCGTTACCTTAAGGGGCAAGACTCATTGCTTTCAATCGTTCAAATGCCAAAAGGTATTCCTGTGGCAACGTTTGCAATTGGTGAAGCAGGTGCAGCTAATGCCGCTTTATTTGCTATTGCGCAATTGGCGACGACAGATAAAGTGATTGCAGATAAATTAGAACAGTTCAGAAAAGATCAGCATAAAAGCGTGTTGGCTATGACGCTTCCTCCACAATAATTTAAAGACGAATACGATTATGATATTACCTGGCGCTACTCTTGGTATGCTTGGCGGCGGTCAATTAGGCCGCATGTTTGTCACTGCGGCTCAAACGATGGGCTATAAAGTGATTGTATTAGAGCCTGATGTGAATAGTCCGGCAGGTATTATTGCTGACCAACATATCTGTGCTGAATATACAGATGAAGGGGCATTGCAACAGCTTGCAGAGCAGTGTGATGCAGTGACGACTGAATTTGAGAATATTCCTGCAACAGTGCTTTCTTTTCTAGAGCAGAAAACAGTGGTTCATCCTTCATCAAAGGCTTTGTCATCGACACAAAATCGATTAGTAGAAAAAGCATTTATTGAGTCATTAGGTATCTCTGTTGCACCGTATGTAGCTATTCGTACTTTGGAGGATATTGATGCAATTTCTGATAGCTTTAAATTTCCTGCAATCCTAAAAGCTGCTAGTTTTGGTTACGATGGCAAAGGCCAAGCTGTCTGCCATTCACTAGATGATGTTCGTAATGCCTTTAACTCCTTAAAGCAGGTTGAATGTGTACTTGAACAACGCATTAATCTTGAGCGTGAAATTTCAACTGTCTTGGCACGAAGTGAGTCTGGAGAGATAACTAATTTTCCTGTCGCGGAAAATGTCCATGTAAATGGTATTTTGCATTCGACAACCGTACCAAGCTCTGTTCCTGAGCAGCAAGCTCTGGCAGCAATTGCTATGGCAGATAAGATTGCCGATGGTTTAGCGTATGTTGGCACAATGGCAGTAGAATTTTTTGTGTCTCAAGAGGGCGACGTTTTAGCGAATGAAATTGCACCTCGTCCACACAACTCTGGTCACTTTACTTTAGATGCCTGCGAAACATCGCAATTTGAGCAGCAAGTACGAATGTTATGTGGCCTTCCATCTGGAAACTGTGAGTTGACCTCCCCTGTCGTTATGATCAATTTATTAGGCGATGTATGGGGAAGCACTCAGCCTCATTGGGATACTTTATTGTCACAGCCGCATAATAAATTACATTTATATGGCAAGAAAGAAGCACGCCCAGGTCGAAAAATGGGGCACTTTAATGTACTAGCGCCTAGTATTGAGCAAGCCGCTGAGATCGCTGCGGGCGCATTTGAGGCATTAAAAGCTGATTAAACATTCTCTGTTTATTTAGTACATCAAAAAAGCCGATAACAATGTTATCGGCTTTTTTGATGGTTACTGTTTAATACTGATCTTTGGCCTTAGCAGCTGTTTAATTTGTATTCCTACTAGTGGCAAGATCGCAAAGTATAAGGCTATCGCTCCAGCTATTAAGCTTGAAAGCATAATGAAGCGCTGCCAAACAGATCCTTCTATCCAAATACTACTTTCAGGTGTAAACCACCAAAGTCCTATGAGTAATAAACTGTTTGGGATAAGTAACTTAAGCAAGAATTTCAACCAACCAAGATCTGGCGAATAAACACCACGCTTAACAAGGCCCATATAAAGCAAGGCAGCATTTAATAATGCTGATAATGCCGTGGCTAAAGCAAGCCCAACGTGAGCATATTCAATCATTAATATGACGTTAAAAACCATATTACTGATCATAGCAATAATGCCAATTTTGACAGGGGTTTTGGTATCTTGGCGAGCGTAATAGCCAGGAGCAAGTACTTTAATAAAGATAAAGGGTAACAAACCTAGACCATAAGCCATTAAGCTCAGTGAGGCCTGATGGGCATCTGAAGCGCTAAATTCTCCATACTGGAACAAGGTAAGGAGTAAAGGCTCTGCAAGCCAGATAAGGCCAATTGCAGCTGGCGTTGCGATAATAAAGACCCAACGCAGCGCCCAATCAATTGTATGTGAAAATTCTTTTGTGGATTTTGATGCATGCTTTTTGGATAAGCTAGGCAATATGACAGTGGATAATGCGATACCGAATACACCTAAGGGAAACTCTACTAAGCGATCAGAATAGTAGAGCCATGAAATACTGCCTGTAACTAAAAATGATGCCAGTAATGTATCAAGCAGTAAATTGATTTGAGCTACTGAAACACCAAAGATTGCTGGCAGCATAAGCTTGAGTATTTTTTGAACGCCACTGTTTCTCCATCCCCAGCGAGGGAAATGTAATTGTCCTATTTTGATTAAAAATGGGATCTGAAACAGTAACTGTACTACTCCTCCTATAAATACACCCCATGCTAATGCTGTGACTGGTTGCTCTAATTGAGGAGATAACCAGATTGCAGAACTAATTAAGGATAAGTTAAGAAATACGGGTGTAAATGCGGGAATGGCAAACTTACCAAAGCTATTTAAAATCGAACCTGCCAATGCGGTTAATGAGATAAAAAATAAATATGGGAAGGTGATCTTAAGTAAGTCTCCAGCCAATTCAAGCTTGGCTGGGTTTTCAATAAAACCTGGAGCAAAGATCATAATTAATAACGGTGCAGCTATCACTCCTATAGCCGTTATCGCAAATAAAATAACGGTCAGAGTACCGCTGGTGGCTTCAATTAACTGCTTGAGATCTTTATCGCCCCGCTCACGATATTCAGCTAAAACAGGAATAAATGCTTGAGAAAAGGCTCCTTCTGCAAATAAGCGACGTAAGAAATTAGGTATTTTAAAGGCAACAAAGAATACGTCAGCACCTATGCCTGCACCAAACAAGCGTGCAATCACTATATCGCGTACAAAGCCGAGTATTCGTGATAAGAAGGTCATCATGCTAACAATAGCCGTTGATTTAAATAACTTTTCGCTCATTCAGGACTCATGTTTAATGATACGATCTAGCCATTACATAAATCTCAAAGAGTAGTGTCGATGGCCAAACGATGTAAAGGACTTAATTCTAAGTGTTTTTTATTTACATATCTCATTATTGTCGGTTTTTTATTAGTTTTATGGATGAATAATTTACCTTTAATGCATGAAGAAACACGCGAAATTCCTGCTGAATTACAAAATATTATCGAATCCCCTGCTCGTCCACTGCCTGATTTTTCTCTCGACACTGAAGAAAAGTTAGCACTTACCCCTTCTTGGTTTATTGGTAAGTGGAGCTTTGTTACCTTTACTCATAGTCACTGCCTACCAAGTTGTCAAAACGTACTGACTACTCTTTCTGGGTTACATACAGCATTTGCGAGCAAGCATATTCAGTTTTTAGCTATCGGTATTGATAGTGGTAATGACTCGGTGTCAGAGTTGAGCAATTTCCTCACTGCGCAGAAGGTCTCGGCTAAAGCTGTTACTGCTTCTGAATCTGTTATTGATATGGTGGCGCACTCATTTATTGCCTTGTTCTTAAAAACTGAGTATAGCGATGGAAGCTATATAATTGAACAAGAATATAATCTGTTTTTAGTCGATCCTAAGGGGCGTGTCTACGCGACATTTAAACCGCCGTATAATAGTGATTCAATCTCAGCGATGTTTTTTAAATTACGTCACTTTTATGGTCGTAGTGAATAAATATAAAATTACGCTAATGCCTTAGCAAATAATGTTGAAAGCGAATCAAGAGTTGTTTGGCGGCTATAGCTTGGTCGCCATACTAAGCCGATCTCTCTCATTGGCTTACTACTGCTAGCTAACTTTCTGAGAGTAATATCTGCATGCTGGATCATATCTGAATTAATTGCCATTTCTGGGATTAGCGTGATCCCCAAACCACTAGCTACCATTTCTATCAACGTATACAGGCTCGTTCCTTGTACACTAGTTCGTTGTAATGTTGTAGGTAACTGACAAGCACTTAGGGCATGTTCACGTAGGCAGTGACCTTCTGATAGTAGTAAAAGCTCGTCAACTGGCAACTGACTGGTTTGTACATAATCTTCTGCTGCTAGCCTATGAGAGTTCGGCATTGCTAACCAAAACTGTTCATCTGCAAATATCTTATAGTCTAATCCACTAACATCAAATGGAAATGCTAGTACCGCAATATCGAGATCTCCCGTGCGTAATTTGTTGAGCAGCCTTTCGGACTGATCCTCTACGAGTATTACCTCAAGGTCAGGTAGTTCTTTTCTGATAGATTTTAGAGCTTTCGGTAGCAAGAATGGACTGATACTTGGGATGAGCCCTACTCTAACTCGTCCTGTCAGAGGGCTTTGTTCAGACTTGGCTATATCGACCATATCTGATGATAAAGATAGGATATGTTGAGCTCGCGCTGAAATTTCGATACCAATACTTGTTGGTATTACTTTACGGTTTGTTCGTTCTAACAGTGTCGTCCCAAGGATGCTTTCTAAATCTTGGATGCCAGCACTTAATGTAGATTGAGTTACAAAGCAATGTTGTGCTGCTTGCCCAAAATGTTTGTGTTCAATTACAGCTGTTAGATACTGTAATTGTCGAAGAGTTGGTAAATTCATTATCGGAAAATCCACTTAATAATATAAGTTCAATCCACTGTGACAAAAAAAACATAATTTGTAAACTACAGTATCATTCAATAAATCTGGTGTGGTTTTCACAATCAGCGTAAATTAAGTCGTTTATTGTATCGTTGACAATTGATTAGAAATGCTAAAATCTAGCACTCAGATAAGATACAAAATATTGCTGAAGATGAAGTTAGTGTCAGCGTCAGCTAAATAAAAGTTAAGTTCAGCAAATTAGTTTAATCAAATAATAAAATCGATAAATATTTTGGAGACACAAAATGAAAAAGTGGGAATGCACGGTATGTGGTTGGATTTATGATGAAGCTAAGGGGCTCCCTGAAGATGGTATTGCTCCTGGAACAGCCTGGGCTGATGTGCCTGACGATTGGGAATGTCCAGAATGCGGCGTTGGCAAAGACGATTTTGAGATGGTAGAAGTATAAAGATAAACTAATAGAGGGAGAAACCCCCTCCCTCTTTTAACTCTAGTCTCACACCCATTGCCTCGGTTTCCTGCGAACATAAAGGCCAGCTGCAGCCTGTTTTCTATAGCAGTAACTTTATTGTGGATTCATTTTACAGTAAAGTAAGTAACACTAACGTTAATTAATCTTTACCCTTATTTACCTTTCTTTCTGGAAGATTACTTTTGCTTGGCCAATTAAATATAAATAATGTTCGGAACATTACTGATATACGTATCCAGCCATCTGCAGGAATAAATTTGATCTTAGGTAGTAATGGTTCTGGGAAAACAAGTGTACTTGAAGCGATTCATATGCTTGCATTGGGTAAATCATTCCGCTCACGCTCATTAAAATCTGTCGTTCAATTCTCTCAACCACAGTTACAAGTAACCGCTAAAACATCAAGTAATATACCAGTTGGACTCCAGTATTCTATAGATTCAGGTTTAAGCATTCGTTTAAATAATGCACCACTAAAACGCCTATCAGAACTAGCGACACAGTTACCGCTACAATTCATACCTGCTAACTGTCATCAGTTCTTCGAGCAAGGTCCAAAGTACCGTCGTCAACTACTCGACTGGGGCTTGTTTCACGTGGAACCAAACTTCAATTATCTTTGGCAGTCGTATAAAAAAGTACTTCAACAACGCAATTCAGCACTTCGCCAGCATAAACAAGTGAATGAAATTCAATTATGGGATAGCCAATTAGCGAGTCATGGCGAGGAGATAACTAAGCTTAGGAAGATGCAATTGTCGCGGCTGCTTAAAGAGTTTGAGAATATATTCCCTCGCCTTTGCCCAGTGTATGAAAATGCTAGCTACGAATTAAAATATCGAGATGGATGGCTGAAAGGTGAGTCACTTTTGTCAGCATTGACCGCGTCAATATCACGGGACCAACAATTAGCATATACTCGATCTGGCAGTCATGCAGCTGACTGGCTTTTCAAAATAAATGACAGTGATCCTTCTGAAGTGTTTTCTAGGGGCCAACAAAAGTTGTTTTATCTTGCTCTTTGCATGGCTCAAGCAACTATCACCGCGCAAAACAATCATGAGACATCAATATTATTATTTGATGATCTGAGTTCTGAATTGGACCTTTTGCATCAAGTAAATGTATTAAAAGAGCTTGATGAATTACCAGTACAAGCATTTATAACAGCTACTGAATTAGATGCAGCCTTGACAGAAAATCACACGCTGTTTCACGTGAAACAAGGCAGGCTTCTTGAAAGCGGTAGTTAAGTGTAGTATGTGGTAAAATACCGCTCTTAGCGCAAATGTTAATCATGGATACATTTTATGACAACCGAAGAAAATTCATACGACTCGTCAAATATTAAAGTACTAAAAGGTCTAGATGCTGTGCGGAAACGTCCAGGCATGTATATCGGTGATACTGACGATGGAACTGGCTTACATCATATGGTGTTTGAGGTTCTAGATAATGCTATTGATGAATCCTTAGCTGGCTATTGTTCTGAAATCAATGTCCGAATTCACCCTGATGAGTCAGTGTCTGTTTCAGATAATGGTCGTGGTATTCCTGTTGATGTACACGAAGAGGAAGGCATCTCAGCTGCAGAGGTCATTATGACAGTGCTACATGCTGGCGGTAAATTTGATGATAACTCTTATAAGGTTTCTGGCGGTTTGCATGGTGTAGGTGTTTCAGTTGTAAATGCACTGTCGAAAAAATTAACACTTGAAATCGGTCGAGGCGGAAAAGTTTATCGTCAAAGTTATACAGACAGTGTGCCGGATTCACGCATTATTGAAGGCGAAGATATTGCTGAAACAGGAACTAAAATACAGTTTTGGCCGAGTACAGAAACCTTCACCAATGTCACTTCATTTGATTACAAAATATTAGCAAAACGTATTCGTGAATTAGCTTTCTTGAACTCTGGAGTACGAATTGTACTGACTGATGAGCGTGATGAACAAACTGAAATCTTCCATTACGAGGGAGGGATTAAGGCATTTGTTGAACACTTGAATAAAAATAAAGTGGCGGTTCATGAGACAGTTATCAGCATTGATGGTGTAAAAGAAGATGTAACCGTTGAACTGGCAATGCAATGGAATGACTCATACCAAGAAAATATTTACTGCTTTACAAATAATATTCCACAGCGAGACGGTGGTACACATTTAGCCGGTTTTAGAGCGGCATTAACGCGAACACTAAACCAATATATTGAAGCTGAAGGATTAGCTAAAAAATCAAAAGTAGCGACTAGTGGTGATGACGCTCGTGAAGGCTTAACTGCAGTACTATCAGTTAAAGTGCCAGATCCAAAGTTTTCTTCACAGACTAAAGATAAGTTAGTTTCTTCTGAAGTAAGAACAATCGTTGAGTCATTAGTGAATGAACACTTCCATGATTTCTTAGCCGAGAATCCAACAGATAGTAAACTGATTGCTAATAAAATGGTTGATGCTGCACGTGCGCGTGATGCTGCTCGTAAAGCACGTGAACTAACTCGTCGTAAAGGTGCGTTAGATATTGCTGGTTTACCAGGTAAATTAGCAGACTGTCAGGAACGCGACCCTGCCCTATCGGAATTATTCCTAGTGGAGGGTGATTCTGCGGGAGGTAGTGCGAAGCAAGGCCGTGATCGTCGTACACAGGCTATCTTACCTTTGAAAGGAAAGATTTTAAATGTGGAACGTGCTCGATTCGACAAGATGATTAGCTCTGCCGAGGTGGGTACTCTGATCACTGCACTGGGCTGTGGAATTGGTCGTGATGAATACGATCCTGAAAAACTTCGTTACCACCACATTATTATCATGACCGATGCCGATGTCGATGGTTCGCATATCCGAACTTTGTTATTAACTTTCTTCTATCGCCAGATGCCTGAGCTAGTAGAACGTGGTCATGTTTATATTGCTCAACCACCGCTATATAAAATTAAAAAAGGTAAGCAAGAGCGCTACGTTAAAGATGATGCTGAGATGGATCGCTACTTGACGGAGTTAGCATTGACCAACGCGGAGCTATACCCAAGTGCTTCAGCAGATATGATTACAGGTAATGCTTTAAAAGTATTGGTTGATGAATATCAAACGGTGATGGCTATTGTGGCGAGATTATCAAGCCATTACTTCCCTGCTTTCTTAAATGAATTGATTTACCAACCAGGGATTCCTGAAATTACTGAGGCTGCTGCAATGGCGCCTTGGTTAGAAAATATTGATAAAGGTTTAAGTAAAGGTTTACCAACAGGAACAAGTTATAAGTTATCAGTTGCTAATAAAGATGACGCACACTATATCAATGTTAGCTTTAATCGCCACGGTATTAGTACTGATTACCATATCCCATTAGATTTCTTTGCAAGTACTGAATACCAACGTATTTTGGCATTTGCAGATAAAATTAATGGCCTGTTTACAGATGAGGCTCGTATTCAACGTGGTGAAAGAAGTGAAACTGTTGAGAACTTTTCTCAAGCAGTTAAATGGTTAATGACTGAGGCGCGTCGAGGACAGAATGTACAGCGTTATAAAGGGTTGGGAGAAATGAACCCTGAGCAGTTGTGGGAAACAACCATGGATGCATCTAAACGACGTTTGCTTCAAGTGAGGATTGAAGACGCAATTGCTGCTGATGAAACATTCAATACTCTTATGGGAGATAACGTTGAACCTCGTCGTGAATTTATTGAAACACATGCGTTACAGGCAACTAATTTAGATATTTAATCTAAACGGGATTTTTCCTGATAAAGAAAGGTCATAATTGTTGATGTTATGGCCTTTTTATTTTGGAATGCAGAAAAGACAGGAATGGAGGAAGAAGATGTATGAATAGTTCAATGAAGTATGATCGAGTTCAAGTAGCCTTGCACTGGGTTATAGCTGCTTTAATTTTAGCCATGATTGCTTTAGGTTTGTTTATGGTTGAGTTACCTAAGCAGTCTGAACTTCCACCTGGTGAGGAAAGTGTAAGGGCTTTTTATTTCCTGTTACATAAGTCATTAGGGATTACGGCAGCAATGCTTATTTTAGTGCGAATTGGCTGGCGTTTAACACATAAAGCCCCTCCTCTACCTGATACTGTTGTAAAGTGGCAGCAGAAGGCGTCTAGCATCGTCCATGGCCTGCTTTATACTCTGATGCTTGCTATGCCTATATCTGGCTATTTACAGTCTATGTACAGTAAATACCACACAAAGTTCTGGGGTATAGAGTTACCTCGTCTGGCTGAAGCAAATGACACTATGAAAGCTACCTTTAATGAGGTGCATGAAGTGTTAGCATTTTTATTTATTGCAATGATTGCTATACATATTGCTGCTGCAGTAAAGCATAAACTTGCTAAATCTGGTGTGATTGAAAGGATGACATTCTAATCGTACCTACACGTTGTGCACGTAACAGCGAGCAGTAATAAAAAAGGCCCTTTTGGGCCTTTTTTATTTTGCTGAATAATTGGTCGTTTAGTGTAATTTAATTTTTGGGTGAACACTACGGCGGAATAGATGAGATAGTGACAGCATACCTACTCGGAATAAACCGAATAAGGCAACCTGATGCATTTTATATAAAGATAAATACATAATTCTAGCCATGAAGCCTTCGATCATTAAGCTGCCCTTGCTTAGGTTACCCATCATATTACCGACAGTACTATAACGTCCTAATGAAACGAGTGAACCATAGTCGTGATAATGGTATTCGGGGATAGGCTTGTCGTTCATTCTGTTGATGATAGACTTATAGACAGAAGATGCCATTTGATGAGCAGCCTGAGCACGTGGTGGTACATTTTGATCTTCACCAATCCACTTACAAGCACAACAGTCACCAATCGCATAAATATCATCATCCAATGACGTTTGTAGCGTTTGTTTTACGATTAGTTGGTTCATCCAGTTCGTTTCAAGGCCTGCAATGTCTTTCAAGAAGTCTGGCGCCTTAATACCAGCAGCCCAAACTTTGATCGCAGCTTGAATGTTTTTACCACTTTCCGTTCGTATTTCTGTGTCAGTGATTTCGACAACACGTTCGTTGGTAAATAAACTAACACCTAGTTTACTTAGCTCCTTAGCCGTTGCTTCAGATAGGTTTTCTGGTAAACCAGGTAACACACGGTTAGCCGCTTCAATGATGCTGATTTTGACATCAGTAGGTTTAACTTCGTCTAGGCCATAAGCAGTTAGTAAGTGTGATACTTCATGCAATTGAGCGCTTAACTCTACGCCTGTTGCACCCGCGCCAACGATTGCGATATCTAATTGGCCATCTTGAATTGGACGGCCCTGAGTGTGGGCGCGTAGATAGGTTTCAAGTAATTGAGATTGGAATGATTCAGCTTGATTAGTGGTATCCAAGAACATACAGTTTTCGGCTACACCTTTGATGCCAAAGTCATGGCTTACACTACCAACAGCAATGACAAGATAGTCGTAATCAAAAGTACGACTAGGTATGATTTCAACACCGGCATCATTAAGCGTTGGTGAAACAGTGATTTGTTTATTGTCGCGATCTAAGCCATTCATTCTACCAAGACGGAAGCGAAATCCACTGCACATGGCTTGGCTTAAATACTCAATTTCATCTTCATGAGAGTCGAGTGTTCCTGCCGCAACTTCATGTAATAAAGGTTTCCAGATATGCGTGTGTGTACTATCAACTAGGGTAACTTCAGCTTTGCCTTTCTTACCAAGTTTTTTACCCAGTTTAGTAACTAGCTCAAGGCCGCCTGCGCCACCACCAACGACTACAATTTTAGGTATCGTATTTTCACTTGCTGTTGCCATTAGAATCCTAACTCCATGCTATTTAGTATAAGTACACAAATTATGTGACAATTCTATCTTATTTTTTACTATAACAGCAGACTCTGGCAAAATTGTTGGGATAGATAGTTAATTTAAGGCCAATAAGATGTCGACACCTCCTGAAAAACCTCGTTTAGCATGGGCTGTAAGTGGCTCAGGCCACTATTTAGAAGAGTGTTTAGATATTGTTCGAGAGCTAGAAGACGTCGATCTATTTTATAGCCGCGCTGGTGAAGAAGTTATTCGTATGTATGGTCATGATCCAAAGGCAATTAACTCTAAGAGTCGAACTTATCATGATCGAGCTGCTAGCGCTCCTCCTGTAGGCCTTTTTTATAGAGGTGATTACCATACCCTAGTGGTTGCACCTGCAACATCAAATACTGTTGCTAAAATGGTATTAGGACTTTCTGACACATTAATAACTAATGTTTATGCACAAGCGGGAAAATGTCGTATACCAAGTATTGTGCTGGCGTGTGATACTGAACCTGAAATGGATACGCCTGCACCAGATCGTATTGTTAAAGTTTGGCCTCGCGCGGTTGATTTAGAGCATACGCGAAAGTTAAGAATGTTCGAAGCTACGACAGTCGTAGAAACCCCTGAGAAATTATTATCTGCGATTCAGTTGCGTTTAGATGCAGTAAATGGCTGAGAAAGTCTTATTTCTAACTGGCAAGTTAGCTGAGCCAAGTTTGCACCGAGTCTTAAATGATATGGTGGCTTTACCATTCGAATATAGGGTGCATCAGCTAGGTGTTTCGGTTGCCGCCTTGATGACGGACAAAATGATTGCACGACGATTAACGCCAGAAATCATTGCTGATAGCGATCAGATTGTTGTTCCGGGTCGTTGTCGCGGCAACTTAGAAGAGTTGAGCGCGCAACTTGGCGTTGAAGTGGTTAGAGGACCTGATGAGGTCAAAGATCTGCCACTGTATTTTGGTCAAGCGAAAAAGGCTGCCGATCTGAGTCGTTATGATGTTAACATTTTTGCTGAAATCGTTGATGCTCCTGAGCGTTCAATCGAAAGCATTATTGAACGAGCAAATTATTATGGCCAGAACGGTGCTGATGTTATTGATATTGGCTGCTTACCAGAAGAAAAATTCCCACACCTAGAAGAAGCCATAGCAGCATTACATGAAGCAGGCTTTAAAGTCAGTGTCGACTCGTTGGAGCTTGATGATCTGCGTCGAGCTGGCAAAGCTGGGGCTGATCACTTATTAAGCCTTACTGAGAAAACATATCACCTCGCTGAAGAGACTGATGCTGTGCCTATCCTTGTTCCAGCGGAAATGGGGTCATTAGCCTCACTCGAAAGAGCTATGGAGTTGATGGATAAAATAAATCGACCGTGGATTGCCGATCCGATTTTAGACCCGGTTCACTTTGGTTTAACTGATTCAATCGTACGCTACCATGAACTTCGTCGTAAATACCCGGATGCACCGATCATGATGGGAGTAGGTAATCTGACGGAATTAACGGATGCCGATACCAGCGGTATAAATGCAATATTGTTTGGAATAATTTCTGAACTAAATATAAATAACGTGCTTGCAACCGAAGTGAGCCCTCACGCACGAAATGCAATTATGGAAGCAAATATTGCTAGGCGAATGATGTTTGCTGCGCGCGAAGATAGTAGTTTACCTCGTGATTTTAGCAGCGATTTATTGATTGCACATGAACGTAGGCCTTTCCCTGATACAGAGGAAGATATACATTTTCTTTATGAAAATATTAAAGATCCAAACTACCGTATAAAGGTCGCTGAAAAAGGTATCTATATGTTCAATCGTGAAGGCCTAATGCAAAATGTCGATCCCTTTGCTTTTTACCCTCAGATTGATTTAAAGGGCGATACTGGCCATGCTTTTTATTTGGGGGCAGAACTAGCAAGAGCTCAAGTGGCATGGCAATTAGGTAAGCGTTATACGCAGGATGAAGAATTACGATGGGGTTGTGCTGTGAAAGTAGAAGAAGACTTAACGAAGCAAACAGCAGAAGGCTCGACCTTAACAACAGGAAAAAAATGTGGCACGGCTTGAAAGTAAAATTCATGAAGTGATTGTGACATCCCTGTCTAACAATGGTGAGGCTCACTCTGCTCCTATGGGGGTGTCAGAAGTGAATGCTCACATTATTATTCAGCCCTTCAAGCCGTCATCAACTTATGAAAATTTAAAGCGTCATCGCCAGTGTGTTATTAACTATACTGATGATGTTCGTGTGTTCGCTGGAGCTTTAACTGGTCACCGTGACTGGCCAGTCTTGCCGTGTAATTCTATTGATGGCTACTACCTTGAAAGTGCCTTGTCACATACTGAGTTGTATCTCGAACAATTTGAAGATAATAATCCACGCTCTCGTTTTGAGGGTAAAGTTCTCTCTGAACATACTCATGCCCCCTTCCGAGGCTTTAATCGTGCACAAAGTGCAGTTATTGATGCTGCGGTTTTAGTGAGCCGCTTGCACATGCTTCCTCACGAAAAAATACAGCAAGAAATTGCCTATCTAAGTATTGCGATTGAAAAAACCGCGGGAGAAAGAGAGTTAGAAGCATGGGGGTGGTTGATGGATAAAATTGATCAAGCAGGAATAATATTAAACAATGACTAAATGGCTTGCGAGTGTACAGTCAGTTGATGAAGCTAAGAGTCTGATAAACGTACTACCAGATATTTTAGATATGAAAGATCCTTCTCGTGGCGCACTAGGAGAATTAGATGTTTCTGTTGTTAGTGAGATTGTGTCACTCATAAATGGTAAATGTCTGACAAGTGCAACTGTCGGTGACTTGGAAATGGATGTGACTGTTCTAGGCCCTGCTATCGAAGACATGGCTAGCAGTGGTGTTGATTACGTCAAGATTGGTCTTTTTCCAGATGAAAACATTCGTCAATGTCTCAGCGATATCGCGGCAGTTATTAAGCCGCTTGAAACGCCCGTCATCGCCGTCTTATTTGCAGATAGGCCCCTTGGCCTAGAGGTGCAAACTTTATTAGCTGAAAGCGGCTTTAGAGGGGTTATGGTTGATACTGCAATCAAAAATGGCAAACATCTACTTGATCATATGACCTTAGATAAGTTATCAACATTTGTTAATGCAGCAAAACAACAAAACTTATTATCTGGCTTGGCAGGTGCATTACGACAAGAAGATATTTCTGTACTGTCATCTCTTGATGCAGATTATTTAGGTTTTAGAAGTGCTTTATGTGAACAACGAGAGCGTAATGGTGGTCTAGACCTTCAACGTATTAAAGCTGTTAAAGCGTCGCTCGATGGGTATCAAAAATAAGTAACTACACTCTGATACTCGTTTGTAGTTAGAGTAATTAAGGTCTATTTGATTAAGCCTAGGCTAAGGAAATTGCCGTGAGAGAGACTAATGTAAAACTTAACC
>CALCCU010000231.1 GCA_937900515.1 uncultured Gammaproteobacteria bacterium
TCCCGCTTTATAAACTGGTCACTTACACTCTTTAGTCTCAATAACACTTATAGAGTATAAATATAAAATGGAGGCTGCGGTCGGAATCGAACCGGCGTTAACGGAGTTGCAGTCCGCTGCATGACCACTCTGCCACGCAGCCCATTTTAAAACTAAAAAGCCGTAGCATTATACCACGGCCTTTTTATATCTGGAGCGGAAAACGAGGTTCGAACTCGCGACCTCAACCTTGGCAAGGTTGCGCTCTACCAGCTGAGCTATTCCCGCTTGAGAAAGATGTGCATTATAGGCAATTATTTTAGACTGTCAACCTTTAGATTTCATTATTGGCCATGCGGCCCTTAAATAGCTCCACATAGAGCTAATCGTCAATGCTGACGCCACATAAAGTAAAGTCAGTCCTATATCGAATATTGGTAATCCAAATAATGAGTTATGAAAAATCAAACAGCCAATTGCTAACATCTGAAAGCTTGTTTTTAATTTTCCGACATAAGAAACTTTAACTACATTTCGTTCACCAATTTCAGCCATCCATTCACGCAATGCGGAAATAGTTATTTCACGTCCGATAATAATTATCACAGGGAGAAGGACATACCACTCAGGGAATTGGTACAAAACAAGTAATAAAGCTACCGCTACAATTAATTTATCTGCTACGGGGTCTAGAAAAGCACCAAACGGTGAAGTTTGATTCCACTTTCTTGCTAGATATCCATCCAGCCAATCTGTGAAAGACGCTATAGCAAAAACAACTGTAGCCCAAATATAGGCTGTTTCATAAGGCATAAAATAAATGCCTATCAGTACAGGTATCAATGCAATTCGTAATAAACTCAAAATATTCGGAAGGTTAAACATAAAATTCACTTAAAAATTAACTCGTCGCGCCTATATTAGCATCTATAGGCAATTAGTTGTCGCCATGAAATACATCATAGATTTTTTGAGCGAGTGCAGGACTAATACCATCGACACGAGCTAAATCTTCTACACCTGCACGTTTAATCTCTTGTAGGCCACCAAACTGCTGCAGTAGCTTTTGACGGCGTTTTGGCCCCATTCCTTCGATACCTTCTAATGGTGATGTTTTTCTTGCTTTCCCTCGTCGTTGTCGATGCCCTGTTATAGCAAAGCGATGCGCCTCATCTCGAACTTGTTGTAATAGGTGTAAAGCAGGTGAATCAGCGGGTAAATCGACTTCACCATCCTGGCCCACTAAAAACAAAGTTTCTTCACCAGGACGTCGTTCAGGGCCTTTTGCGATACCCAAAATATCTATATCAAGCTGCAGTTCTGCCATCACACCTTTGGCTTCGGTAAGTTGTCCTTTACCACCATCAATTAATAAAAGATCCGGTCGCTTTCCTTCACCTTTTTTAAGTCGAGTAAACCGTCGTGTCAACGCTTGATGCATTGCGGCATAATCATCGCCTGGTGTAATACCTTCAATATTGAATTTGCGATAATCACTTTTTATCGCACCTTCCAAACCAAACACTACGCAGGATGCGACCGTAAGCTGACCACTCGTATGGCTAATATCAAAACACTCCAAGCGCTTTGGCATTTCATCTAAATTCAGTGCTTCTTGTAATAATTCAAACCGCTGTAATAAATTGGAACGACTACTTAATCGTTGGTTAAGACTTATCTCTGCATTAGTTATAGCCATTTTCATCCAACGCACACTATTTCCACGCTGTGGGCAACGCAGCGATACGCGATGTTGAGACTCTTCTTTCAATACATCCTGCAATAACGCCCTATCATGGGGCTCATGGCTTAACAAAACCTCAGCAGGAATATCCTTACCCAAATAATATTGTGGAATAAAAGCAGATAATAATTCTTCAGGGGTGCTATCAGAAGAGCCTTTAGGAAAGTAAGACTTATTACCTAAGCTACGCCCACCGCGTATAAAACAGACTTCAACTACAGCCATTCCATCAGTAATTTTAGCTGCAAGTACATCTAAATCACCTTGCTCAGAGCTAACATATTGCCGTTCTTGCACCCGACGAAGACTAATAATTTTATCTCTTATCATCGCGGCTTTTTCAAAGTCGAGTTGCGTTGATGCTTTCTCCATTTGCGATGACAGCTCCTCCATCACCTGTTGATTCTTTCCCTCTAAAAACATGATGGTGTGCTGAATATCTTTTTGATAATCATCTTCAGAAATAAAACCAACACAAGGCGCGGTACAGCGCTTAATTTGATACTGCAAACAAGGCCTTGATCTATTCTGATAAAAACTATCATCACACTGGCGCACGGGGAAAAGTTTTTGTAATAAGGCAAGGCTTTCTCGCACAGCACCTGCACTAGGGTAAGGACCAAAATACTTTCCTGACTTACGCTTAGTGCCTCGATGCAGGCTTAACCGAGGAAATTTATGTCCTGAAATAAAGAGGTAAGGATAGGTTTTATCGTCACGCAGAAGAATGTTATAGCGAGGCATTAACTCCTTAATGAGATTATTTTCTACAATTAAGGCTTCATTTTCAGTGTGCGTGACTATCGTTTCAATTTGGGCAATTTGTCCAACCATCACCCGCGTTTTTGAGGTCAACCCAGTCTTACGAAAGTAACTAGACACCCTATTTTTTAAATTCTTCGCTTTACCAACATAGATCACTGTATCAGTGTTATCAATCATCCGGTAAACACCGGGACGACTAGTAAGCGTCTTTAAGAAAGAAGCAGAATCAAATCGTTCGCTATCTTGTTCTGATATTTTTTTTGGCAGTTGTTCGCCATTCTCAGCATCACTCATTGGCGTCGCTTATTTTCCTGTAAAAGTTTTATCGCTGAGAAAATTACACTTCACGTACCAATAAGTAAACAGCTCTAACTATCTTATAGTCCATCAGAGCTTTCTTTATTATGAAATAACATTAGTCCATAACTTTCACGCCAGCTTCAATATCATTGAGGAGTTGTCACGAATAAACAGTAGGTATTACTCGTCGCTCAGCTCATGGTCTTTGCTCGGTCTGTACTGAAGTACATAACATTTATGCGCTTGATAAAAACTATTAGCAGATAAGCCTAATAAAATGACTGCACCAATCAAGGCTGGTACATCCTCACTAAAAAAGTAAAACATCGCTACAGCAGCGATAAGTTCACAGCTACCAATGACTTTGAGCAAGACAACATTTTCAATTCGCTTCACACTTATTTCTCCACGATATAATTTAGTTTCGTATTATCACATACACAGTAAGGTTAATCATACGCTTTCCATAAAATTGACCACACCGTAACAGTGAATCTATGAGAAAATAGCGCATTTTTAGCAATAGTTAACTATGTCCACTCTTAGCCCACTAAAGCCTAACATCCCCAAATCAGCACGAAATCAATATCGCGCAGGGCAACTCTATGGCAGTGCGCAAGGACTTCTATTAGCTAACACAGCCTTAGAACATGATGGGCCTGTACTCGTCTTGACCGATGATGCCAATACTGCCCATAAATTAGAAATTGAAGCACGTTTCTTTCTCAGTGAACACGACTTACCGATTTTGCATTTCCCTGACTGGGAAACCTTACCGTACGACTCTTTCTCGCCACACCAAGATATTATCTCTGAACGGTTAGAGACACTGCACCAACTACCCAATTTCAAACGCGGTATTTTAATGGTTCCAATCGCAACCATCATGCACCGCTTAGCACCGCGAGAATTTTTAGATGCCAATACCCTTCTATTAAAAACGGGCGATCAATTTGATATTGAACAATGGCGTATTAAATTAGAAAAAGCAGGCTATCGCTATGTATCTCAAGTTATGGAGCATGGTGAGTTTGCTGTCCGTGGGGCGATTATTGATCTCTATCCAATGGGTAGTAAATTACCATTTCGAATTGACTTGTTTGATGATGAAGTCGATACGCTGAGAACATTTGATCCTGAAACACAGCGTTCAATTGACACTATTGAATCAATTCAATTATTGCCCGCTCGTGAGTTCCCTGTCACTGATGACAGTATTGCCCTATTCCGAAAACAATTTCGTGATGCTTTTGATGGTGATCCACAGCGCAGCCTAATATACCGCGAAGTATCAGAAGGTAATATGCCTGGCGGTATCGAATATTATCTACCGCTCTTTTTAGAAAAAACCAATAGTCTAATCGACTATTTACCTAGTAATACACTGCTATTTAATAGTAATGATCCTCATCATGCTGCCACCAGCTTCTGGCAAGAAATTACTACTCGCTACCAACAACACAAAGTTGACCCTGAGAGACCGCTACTTGAACCACAACATATGTTCTTTCCAGTTGAAGACTTATTTGCAACGTTCAAACAATATCAACGTCTTCACAGTCAAACTTTTGAGCTTGATAGCAGTGCAGGCAATCACAATTACACCACAACAATTCCACCACAATTAACCTTTAATGCACGTCAAGATCGCCCTTGTGATGCACTATTACAGTTTATTGATAATTTTGACGGTCGTATTTTATTTGCGGCTGAAACAGCCGGTCGCCGTGAGACTTTATTAGAGCTCCTACATGAAAACAGTATTCACCCCTCGCCCGTCACTAATTGGCAACAATTTATTACCGGTGATACTGAACTTGGTATTACCGTAGCACCGCTAGAACAAGGACTTGTTCTGGCAAACGATAAATTAGCAGTCATTGCTGAACCACAACTATTTGGTCAGCAAGTCATGCAGCGTCGACGTCGTAGTCGTAAAAAGCGCGATTCTGATGCGGTTATACGCAATCTTGCTGAACTCACCATTGGTGATGCCGTTGTACATGAAGATCATGGTGTGGGTCGATACTTAGGTTTACAAACACTCGATGTCGGTGATGTAGCAACTGAATATGTCACATTAGAATATGCCAAAGAAGATAAACTCTATGTACCCGTATCAGCCTTAGACTTAATTAGCCGTTATTCAGGCGCAGCACCTGAATTAGCACCACTTCACAAACTCGGTTCAGGTCAGTGGGAAAAAGCGAAACGTAAAGCAGCAGAAAAAGTCCGCGATGTCGCGGCTGAATTACTCGATATTTATGCTCAACGTGCCGCCCATAAAAAACCTCCTCTTAATGAACCAGACGAGCATTACGCCTCTTTCGCAGCTGGCTTTCCATTTGAAACTACACCCGATCAGCAAGATGCTATTGATGATGTAGTAAAAGATATGACCTCAGATTCTCCGATGGATCGCCTTGTCTGTGGTGATGTGGGCTTTGGTAAAACAGAAGTTGCCATGCGTGCCGCCTTTTTAGCCACACAATCAGGTAAGCAAGTAATGGTATTAGTCCCCACCACCCTGCTTGCTCAACAGCATTATGAAAACTTCAAAGATCGCTTTGCTGACTGGCCTGTGCAAATAGAAGTGATGTCTCGTTTCCGTTCTAAGAAGCAATTAGATTCGGTTAAAGAGTCAATGGCTGATGGCACAGCAGATATCATTATTGGTACGCACAAACTAATTCAGCAAGACATCAATCCAAAACGTCTAGGTTTATTTATTCTCGACGAAGAACACCGTTTTGGCGTGACACAAAAAGAACAGATTAAAAAATACCGCTCCGAGATAGATGTACTGACTCTTACAGCAACACCGATTCCTCGAACCTTAAATATGTCGATTTCAGGGATTCGCGATCTGTCTATTATCGCCACACCACCAGCACGTCGTTTAGCAATTAAAACCTTTGTGCATGAATGGAATGGCGATAAAATTCGTGAAGGTATGCTGCGTGAAATTAAACGTGGTGGCCAAGTGTATTACTTACACAATAAAGTGGATGATATTGATCGTGTTGCACGAGAAATTGAGCAACTGATTCCAGAAGCCAAAGTAACTGTAGCTCATGGTCAAATGCGTGAACGAGAATTAGAACAAGTGATGCTCGACTTCTATCATCAACGTTTCAATGTCTTGGTCTGCACCACCATTATCGAAACCGGTATTGATATTCCATCTGCCAACACAATCTTCATCGATCGTGCAGATAAACTCGGCTTAGCGCAGCTATATCAAATTCGTGGCCGTGTGGGTCGCTCGCATCATAGGGCTTATGCTTATCTCATCGTACCGCCGCGTAATGCCATGACCAAAGATGCAGTCAAACGTCTCGAAGCGATTGAGTCAATTGAAGATCTTGGTGCTGGTTTTACGCTGGCAACACACGATATGGAAATTCGTGGTGCAGGTGAATTATTAGGTGATGATCAAAGTGGTCAAATGCAAGAGATTGGCTTTGGTTTATATAATGAACTACTAGAACGTGCCGTTCACGCATTAAAATCAGGCAAAGATGCGAGTCTCACACTCGATCAACGTCACTTTATTGAAATTGACTTACATGTACCCGCATTAATTCCAAATGATTATCTACCAGACGTACATACCCGCTTGGTGTTATACAAACGCATTTCAGCAGCCAAAGACAGCGAAGCGCTACGTGAACTACAAGTAGAAATGATTGATCGCTTCGGCTTATTACCAGAGCAAATACAAACTCTATTTGCTATTCATGAACTTCGCTTTAAAGCCAAAGCAATTGGGATTCGTAAAATTGATGTCTATGACCAAGGTGGGAGAATCATTTTTGAACAAGAACCAAATATTGAACCAATGACTATTATTCAATTGATTCAATCACAGCCTGCTAAGTTTAAGTTAGATGGACAAGATAAATTACGATTTATCTTTAATATGCCTGATGCAGATAGTCGCTTATCTACTTTAAATAATGTTTTGGATGCTCTGAAGAAATAAGCTGCTAGCTACATTGATGCCGCCAAAATAGAAGAAGAATGTCTGTTTTATTCTAGACGATATGTGAGCACATCGGCATTCACCCGCTCAGCCAGCTTACTTCTCTAACACGGTCACAGCCTAAGAAAATTAAGCTGCAAGATACTCATTACAAGTATCAATACAGTCTCGGCATGCTTCAGCACCGTCTCGACACTGAATATGTTTATCATGCTTTTTGCATTCTTCTTCACAGGTTTCGCACACTTTAATCGTGAATTTAATAAAGTCATTCAAATGCTTAGAGTTATGAGCTGCGAATTTTATTGCCGCTTTATTAGCAACAATTGTTTCTTGAACAGCTATAGAGCAATCCGCTAAGCTTGTATCGCCCATTTGAAACATATGCATACAATGCTGATTACATATTTCACCCATTTTGATACATTCAAGAAATGTATCAATTAACTCTTCAAGCTTAAAATCAATCGCTATTTCATGATTCATTTTACTGTGGTCTACCGTAGCCGCATTAGCATTCAATGACAGGCCAGTTGCAGCAACAGCACTAAAAGCACCTAAGCCTTTCAATAATTCTCTACGAGATGAATTTGTTGTTTTTTCCATCGTTTTATCCTTTTACACAGTCGGAATTTTTGTAATATGTATTTGTATAATGCTTATTATCTGACTATACAACCCACTTAGGTTTGCTCGAAGTACGTAACTTAACTCTCATGGTCACGAATAAACACCCAATCATCATTTGATGACATTTCTTCACTATAGCGATAACCATCAGTATCAAACTGTTTGACTTGTTCTGGCTCTTTCAGACGTTGCTGAATAATATATCGACTCATCAGCCCCCTCGCCTTTTTTGCATAAAAGCTAATGATCTTATATTGACCATTTTTCCAATCTTTAAACACTGGGGTGATGATTCTCGCATTCAGCTTTTTTGCTTGAACTGCTTTGAAGTATTCATTTGAAGCTAGGTTTATCAATACACCGTCATCCAGCTCCGTCTCTAATGATTCTCTAAGTGAGTCCCCCCAAAACTGGTATAAATCTTTGCCCTTAACATTGGCAAATTTAGTCCCCATTTCAAGTCGGTACGCTTGCATTAAATCAAGTGGTTTTAGTATTCCATAAAGGCCAGATAAAATGCGCAAATGTTGTTGAGCGAATTCAAAGTCATCAGCATCTAAACTTTCTGCATCTATGCCAGTGTAGACATCGCCTTTGAATGCCAATATGGCTTGCTTGGCATTCTCTAAATTAAATGGAGGTTGCCATGTTTGAAAGCGGGCAACATTGAGTGCTGCTAATTTATCACTCAATTTCATCAAACCAGCCACGTCTTCTACCGATAGCTTCTCTAAGTCATCAATTAGTTGTTGAGACTGTTTTAAAAATCGTGGCTGAGTGTGAGTTTTCGTAATAGGATCCGATTCGAAATCCAATGTCTTTGCGGGCGATATAACAATTAACATTTACACTTCCGTTTCTATTTAGCAGGCTTATCATCTTCAACAATTTCGACATCAATAACTTCTGCGTCATCAACTACAGTGTCAGCTGTTGCGGCATCAAGTGTGATTTCTTCAACCTCCCCCCATGCTGCGAAAGGAAATGGCTTCCTTTCATCGTTATAAGTTAAAAACGAATAAATTTGATTAATATAGAGCGTTAAGTCGGCGCCTAAAGCGCGAAGATTGTCATTATCTGAACCGGTAATTAATGCAAACAATGCTTGTATCACTATCACTGCACCAGCGACCATTGTAGAAACATACAATGCGATAGATAACAAAAACATGTACAGGATCCGCATCCACTGATTAGTATCTTGCAAGTTTTGCTTAATTTGTCCTTGGTTTTGCTCAGCCATTACTTCTTACCCCAAAAAAATAAACAGGCTAAACTTTACCATGATTCGGTATTAATACCGATACTGTTTTTTTCAAGCAAAAAGCTCTTGAGACGGTATTTGTCTCAAGAGCTTCTGATGAGGCTTTTATTTATTAAAATGCTTATCCAAATTACTTAAACCAGCATCATAAATTCCTGCAATAGTATCTACCGCTTCTTGATCAGTTGCACCGTTAGCATCAAAGCTTGAACCCCAACTCACAATAGACGTTCCGTCTTTTCCTGCTGTCACACTAATAGTCGACACATAGTCAGCAACAGGAAGTGGTGATTGAGTAATGGCGTAGGTATAACGGTGTTCCTTAGCACTGCTAGCCACTAAGGTTTCAGTGATTGAAGCGCCATTACCAAGTGTTAACAAACGAACTGCGCCTTTTTTATTATCATGTCCCTTCGTCAATTCACTTGCAACAACGACAGGATGCCAAACATCAAGATGATTGAAATCACCAATCATTTTCCAGGTTGTTTCAGGGCTAGCATTAACGGTAATTTCTTTATTCACTGTTAGGTTGCCAGCAAAACTTGTTATCGCAGCAGTCATTAAGGCAACAGATGCCATTGTTTTAATAGTTGTAGTCAGCATAATCTCTCGTTCTTTTTTTATTAAATGGAACTCAATTATGCGGTACCTATAACAGTAAAAAAATCACTCTGAGGAATTAATCCTTTAGGATTACTACTAATTAAAGCTGATGCATAAGTTGCATTAAATCATCTGTACTCACTGGTTTCATCATCAAATAAAAATTCGCTTGTTCAATACGATTGCGCACGGATTGTTCTGTCGTTCCTGTAATAATGATTACAGGAATAGCATACTGAAAATATTGCTGTATTTGCTTCGAGACATCAAATCCTGTTTCATTGACCAATTGATAATCAGCAATAATAATATCGGGCTGTTTCACTTGCCCTCTCAGCATAGTGTTTACATGGTCTCCAGATGCAAAAGTCTGCACTTGGCATTGTCTAGCTCGCAAAATTTTCTCTAAACTCGCTCGAATTGTTTCATCGTCTTCAATAAGCCAAATTACTTTTTTGGCTAAAGCCTGAACATCAACTTGTGTCTGCTCAATTATGTCTTCACCAATATAGTTTGAATCCCCATAGGGAACATCAATATAAAAAAGTGTGCCTTTGCCATGTTCTGACTTCAGACCAATATCAAGTTCTAATACATTAGCTGCTTCTTGCACAATTGCTAACCCTAGACCCAAGCCCTGATCAGACAGTTGTTTTGCTTGTTCATCTCGGTAAAAAGAATCAAACACGTTTTCTTGTGATTGTTGTGTCAGCCCAATTCCCGAATCTAGAACACAAATTCTAATCTGAGCTTTTAAACGCCGGCATCCCAATAATATTTTCCCTTGAGGCGTATATCTAAGGGCGTTAGATAAAAGATTACGTAACATTCTTTCTAGTAAAATAGGATCAGTCATCACACAAGCTGATGTTTCAACAACTGAAAAATCAAGTCCTTTTTCACCTGCTAATAGTGAAAAATCACTGCCTAATTTATCAATCAAATCTTGCAAATAAAAATGCGATTTGTTGACTGATAATTGCTGAGATTCTAATAAACTGATATCTAATAAACTGCTAAACATCGTATTCATGCCATCTACAGCTGTCAGCACCTTACTCGTTATCTGTTTACGCTCTTGTTCCGAACTACTATCTTTCAATAATGTCGTTAATAAGCCAATAGTGTGTAAGGGCTGACGTAAGTCATGGCTTGCAGCTCTCAATAAGGCCGATTTTGCTTGGTTTGCCTTATCAGCTTCTTGCTTCAGTTTGGTTTGAATATCCAACTGTGTGGTCGTTCCGGCCAAATCTGTCGCTAACTGAACCACTTGTCTGGTTTTGATCAATGACACAAATAAATACAAAATCAATAAGGCTGTCATTAAACCACCTACTATCAAACCAATATAAGGCAGCCATAATGTGCCTTCGGTTAGGTTTTTCATATTGGGCAATACCAAGGCGATCCACTGCTGGTCAGCTACTTTAAGGGTATAGGTCCAATGAGGCTGCTGTAGTTTTTCAAGGTCATTGACCGTAGTAATTTTCTGTGTGGACGAATATAAAAATTGTTGGCTCGATGAATTTGCATCATAGAGCACCATATCCAGCTGATGGTTATCATTAATAAACACATCTTCAATAAATGGACGAATATCATAACGGCCTAATACATAGCCTGCTAACTGACTTTGCCCTACCTTATTTTTAGAAAAAACAGGATGAAATGCCTGAAACCCATAAAACTGCTGGCTGCCAGAATAAACTGAAATCCGTTGCGTAATGGCAGTTAGCTGTGTTCTTTCTGCTTTTTTCATCACTCGTGCTCGTGATGGAATTGAAGCGATATTCAAACCCGCTTTCATATTTTTTTTATCGGGCGAAATCATAAACTTGATGGGATAAGAGTCTTTTGTTCGACTAACAGGTACAGGAAGGCCGTGCCCAGTCACTTCATAAGCATAAAAATTAGGATCAGTTTCTCTAACATCTTGTTCTAATTGATCAACATCAATGCCTGCGGTCTTTGGTGCCCAACCTAATGCAGTCGTTCCTGAATGGTATTTAGTATCTGAACTGATAAAACCAATCAATTGTTGCCTAGAGACATCACCACTAGCCTCATAAAGCCCTGCAATTTCTGTTAAAGAATCGAGAGAGAGATCGATATTCGTTTGGATTTGCTTAATACGTGCGGCGGTATGCTGCTGTGCTTGTAAGTAAAGTCGTTCATTGCCTAATTGCTGCAACTCGACAAAACCAGCCAGCGATAATGAGAAACCAATAAGTAATACCAACAATGCAGCTAGCGCTAAATTGCGAACCTGTTTGTCTTTTAATAACAGTTGTAAATTGGTATCTACTTTATTCATGGTCTTTAGGGTACATCTAACTGACAAATTGCTCTATCATTCCCTACATGAAAATTCTTATAGCCGATGACCACCAGCTCTACCAAGATGCACTTTCTATTTTGGTTCAACGTTTAGGTGAGCCAACTGAAATACATCTAGCCAATAGTTATACCGAGTTACTGCAACGGGCGGAAACCAGTGACAATTGGGCCCTGATGCTGGTCGATCTTAATATGCCGGGGCTGAGCTATTACGAAGGGATTGCGCAACTCTCACAACGTCACCCTGATACACCTATTATTGTCATTAGCTCATCGGAGGATCCAAATGATTCGCAACGGGCACTTGAAGCAGGAGCATTGGGTTATATGTCCAAATCTATGAAAAGCGATGACATGCTTAATGCTATTAAATTAATGCTTAGCAGTGGTATATCAATTCACCCTAGCCACACATCATTTACTCCGCAAACAAATCTAACAGCACTGACACCGAGGCAACGAGATGTACTCACTTTACTATGTCAGGGCGAATCGAATAAACGTATCGCACTAAACTTAGATCTTAGTGAGCACACCGTTAAATTACATGTTAGAGCCATATTACACGCGCTCAATGCTGAAAACAGAACTCAGGCAGTTATTATTGCCAAACAACAACTTTTACAACAGTAACCTTATGAAATCACTTGTATTAACAACTATTAATGGTATCGAATCTATAATCGAATGGACCGGTAAACTCGCTGCTTGGTTAATCCTTATCATGGTATTAGTCATCTGTTATGACGTCGCCATGCGTTACTTATTTTCCCATGGTTCCATTGCATTACAAGAACTTGAGTGGCATCTTTTTGCATTGATTTTTCTTCTGGGTTCGGCTTACACACTTAAATATGACGAACATGTCCGCGTCGATATTATTTATCAAAGCCGGTATTTATCAGATACACACCGAGCCTTAATCAATATATTTGGCACACTATTCTTCTTACTGCCCTTTTGTGTGTTGATCTTAATCACTAGCTGGCCATTTGTTGAAAATGCATTTTATTACAATGAAGGCTCTCCCGATCCAGGTGGACTACCCTATCGCTATCTTCTAAAAGGCAGTGTGGTTGTTGCCTTTACCTTACTGATACTACAAGGCTTAGCGAACTTTCTAAAAAACAGTCTATTCCTTTGCAACAAGATGGAGTCTAAATAATGGAAATTTGGGCTTTAATCATGTTCGTAGTGTTATTCCTGTTTTTATTAATTGGTTTTCCAGTTGCATTCACCCTTGGTGCTGTAGCCTTTGCATTTGGTGGATTATTTTTAGGACTAGACTTTTTTAACCTGCTTCCCCTAAGAGTCTGGGGAATTATGACTAACTTTACCCTCTTAGCCGTGCCCTTATTCGTTTTTATGGGGGTTATTTTAGAAAAATCAGGGATTGCTGAAGAGCTACTGGAAACTATGGGTCGTTTATTTGGACGTGTTCGTGGTGGACTCGCGATCTCTGTTGTCGCTGTAGGAGCCTTATTAGCAGCGACAACAGGGGTCGTAGGAGCATCAGTCGTGACTATGGCTGTTATCGCCTTACCCGCGATGTTAAAACATGGTTACGCTCCTACATTAGCCAGTGGCACTATTGCTGCCTCAGGCACATTAGGTCAGATCATCCCACCCAGTATTATCTTAATTTTATTGGGTGATGTTATTGGCGTACCCGTGGGTCAACTATTCATTGCAGCAGCCGTTCCAGGCATGATGTTGGTATTCGCTTATATGGCCTATATTGGGTTTATTGCATGGCGTCACCCTGAGCTGGCCCCCGCCATTAAAACGCACATTGATGACAAACACCTTGGCTTACAAGTCATTAAAAGCTTGTTACCACCCTTAGCACTGGTATTAGCGGTATTGGGTTCTATTTTCTTCGGTATAGCATCACCCACTGAGTCTGCTGCCGTAGGGGCACTAGGAGCGATGATTCTTGCTGCAATTCATAAAAAACTAACTCTAAGCAATCTGCAAGATGCACTACAACAAACGACCCGTCTTACCAGCATGGTGTTTTTAATCCTTATCGGTGCCACAGCATTCGGCTTAGTCTTTGTGGGCATGGGTGGCGATAAACTCATCTTTGATATTTTTAACACTCTTCCCGGTGGTAAGTGGACATTCTTGATTGTCAGCATGTTACTTATTTTTATACTTGGCTTCTTCTTAGACTTTATCGAAATTTGTTTTATTGTTGTGCCTATCATTGCTCCTGTAGCCATTCATATGGGGCTCGATCCATTGTGGTTTGCATTATTGATTGCACTTAATTTACAAACCTCATTTTTAACACCACCATTTGGCTTTTCACTGTTCTATCTCAAAGCCAGTGCCCCATCGCTTGAACTGAACACTATTTATCGAGGTATTGTGCCATTTATTGCAATTCAAGTAGTGGTATTAGCATTGCTTATTAGCTTCCCTGATATAGCTCTCTGGCTACCTAGTTTGATGGAATAGCAAAAGGACAATTAACAAAACCGTTTTAGCTAAAGTAGTAATGTAACGCACAGTAGGCAACAAGCATCAGGTGGAAGTGAAGGATAGTTAAAGTGTTTAAACACTAAAAAATAGAACGTTATGAGTTTTATGCCTTATCAAAACTGAAGCTGTAAACCGTTGATATTTCTTTCTTGTTCATTGCTAACATTAGAAGTCTATCTATGCCTAGGGCTACGCCAGAACAAGCTGGCATACCTGACTCCATAGCACTCAATAAGTTTTTATCCATCGGTATTTGTGGTTTATTGTCTCGCTGTCTCTTTTGCTGATCAGACTTAAATCGCTGACGAAGTTCAGTTGCATCTAGTAACTCGTTATAACCATTAGCCAGTTCAACACCATCAATATAAAGCTCAAAGCGATCGGCAACTTGATAACCATCATAGTTCGTAATGACTTTAGCTAATTGCGCTTGTGAAGCAGGAAAGTCATAGATAAACAAAGGCATATTAAGCGCAGCTAAACGGGGCTCAATCACATAGCTCATCAGAAGTTCTAACCAGCCATCACGATCCATGTCTAAATCGTTTGGTAGTCCTGCAATTCGTTCTTGTGCGCACTGCTTAATCTCATCATCAGAACAACTGAATACATTCAGTTTAAGGAAGAACTCGAATACGCCACGATAACTCAAACGACAAATAGGTTTAAAGCCAAACACTTGCTGTAATAAGGCATTCACCTCATCCATCAATTGATTAAGTGAGAGCCCTGTTCGATACCATTCCAACATAGTAAATTCTGGCGAATGTAATCTGCCTTGTTCACCATTGCGGAAGACACGAGCTATTTGATAAATAGATTCAGAGCCAGCCGCAAGTAATCGCTTCATCGCAAATTCAGGTGATGTCTGTAGATAGTAAGTCTGTTTTGTTTGAGTACCGATTGGCGTGTAGTCTGTAGTAAAACTATCCAAATACGGGGCTGTAGGAGCCGCCTGAGACAAGATTGGTGTTTCGACCTCCCACACCCCTCTGTTAGCAAAAAAAAGGCGGACATCAGCTAAATACTGTGCCCGCTTTTTTAATGTATCTATTTCGGCAGTTGGCTGCCAAATGTTTTGTAACGTGCTCAATGGCTAACTAAGCATCCTTAGCACGTTCAACATATTCACCGCTACGAGTATCAATTCGTAGTACATCACCGATGCTCATGAATAATGGAACACGTACAACAGCACCCGTTTCTAATGTAGCCGGCTTACCACCCGTACCAGCAGTATCACCTTTCAAACCTGGATCAGTATCAGTTACAGCCAAGTTAACAAAGTTTGGGGCAGTGACTAATAACGGTGTGCCATTCCATTGAGTTACCGTGTAAACATATTGTTCTTTTAACCACTTGAGGCAATCTTCAACAGCATTAGCATCAGCAGCATGTTGCTCAAATGTTTCTGGGTCCATAAAATACCAAAACTCACCATCGGTGTATGAGTACTCTAATTCAACTTCCATTACATCAGCACTTTCAACACTATCGCCTGATTTAAAGGTACGCTCATTAACACGACCCGTTTTTAGGTTACGAAATTTAACGCGGTTGAATGCTTGGCCTTTACCTGGCTTAACCAATTCATTTTCAATAATGCTGCATGGGTCACCATCCAACATAAATTTAAGTCCACCTTTAAATTGATTTGTACTTACACTTGCCATGGCAACCTCTTTTGAGAGACGATCAACGTCTAATTAAATATTAAGCCGACTATGATACCGCAATCAGCCCCATTGATAAAAACACCGTTTTGGCAAACTGAACTAGCTAATGCTGTCAAAAATCCAGAGGCTCTGCTGAAACAACTGGGTTTATCTGGGAAATTACAAAATATACCTGAGGAATTGATACGTAATTTTCCACTGCGTGTACCGCAAAGTTATGTAGATAAAATGCGCTTCGGCGATAAAAATGATCCGCTATTACGACAAGTGTTTCCTCTCATAGACGAGTCAATTGAGCATAAAGGCTTTGTGCATGACCCTGTGGGTGATCACCTAGCGATCACCTCGCCTGGCATATTACAAAAATACAATGGCCGCGCCTTATTACTAACTACTGGCGCATGTGCAATTCATTGCCGCTACTGTTTCAGGCGTCACTTTCCTTATACCGATAGCAACCCATTAGCCAGCCAATGGCAACAAACCATCGAATCGATACAAGATGACACCTCCATTAATGAAGTAATATTTAGTGGTGGTGACCCTTTATCACTAGGTGATGAAAAACTCGCGAAGCTAGTTGAGCAGCTAGATACGATTAAACACTTAAAGCGGTTGCGCATTCACACTCGTCTGCCCGTAGTATTACCAAACCGTATTAATAAACAATTATTAGCATGGATAAATAAGACTCGACTTAATGTGGTCATGGTGATTCATTCTAATCATGCCAATGAATTGGGTGAGGACGTCGCTGAAGGACTCGCAAAACTGCACCACGCTGGCTGCCAATTATTAAATCAGGCCGTATTACTTCAGGGGATTAATGATAGTGCTGAAAGCTTAGTTCAACTTAGTGAACGCTTGAGTGAAGTGAATACTCTCCCCTATTACTTACACCTACTTGACCGAGTTGCAGGCGCGAGTCATTTTGATGTCAGTGATGAAGAGGGTGTGGTATTAATTAATACAATACGTGCCATTCTACCTGGTTACCTAGTCCCTAGGTTAGTTCGAGAACAGCAAGGCGAAATGAGTAAAACTGTAATTGCTTAACTAACCAAGCTCGTTCCCATTTCAAACAAAAAAGCCCCAACTTAAAGTCGAGGCTTTTTTATGATTCCTAGAGCTTATTAGCCACGTTCAGATACAGGTACATACTCTCTAATTCCACTACCCGTGTATATTTGAGTAGGACGATAAATACGGTTATTTGAAATCTGTTCACGCCAATGCGCCAACCAACCCGCTGAACGGGCAACAGCAAATAGCGCTGTAAATTGATCAGCTGGGATACCCATTTCGGCATATAAAATACCTGAGTAAAAATCAACATTTGGATAAACGCCTTTATGGCCTAATCTATCTGCACAAATTTCTTCTACTTTCATTGCTGTTTCAAAAGTTGAATCAAGGCTACCACCACGATCTTCCATCAATTCAGCCACTAATTTATGTAGGATTGTTGCACGAGGATCTTTAACTTTGTACTCGCGGTGTCCCATACCCCAGATAACTTCTTTATTAGCTAGTGCATTATCAATCCATTTTTCTGCATTTTTCGGACTGCCAATTTCTTTTAACATATCAACAACATATGAATTAGCACCACCATGCAATGGGCCAGATAAAGTACCAATAGCACCAGAGATAACACTATATGGTGTCGCTAATGTTGAACCAGATACTAGCGCTGAGAATGTTGATGCATTAAGTGTATGTTCAGCATGAAGAATCAAGCAAACATCCATTATTTTAGCTAATAGTGGATCTGGTTCTTTGCCCGTAAACATATATAATAAATTTTCAGCAACAGACAAATCTTCACGAGGTTCGATAGGATCATAACCCTGACGCATATGTTCCCACATAGCGACAAGTGGTGCCATTTGAGCGATGATGTTTACCGTCATATTACGAACATAATTTAAGTCTTCACAGACTTCTGCATTGGTTAAACACTCTGTACCTGGGTAGAACATGCCAAGACTAGAAACTGCAGTCTGCAACATATCCATAGGATGACCTGTTGCAGGGAAATGTCGCATCATTTCACGAATGTGATACTTAATACGATAATGATCACGTAATTTATTAGTAAACCCTTGTAGTTCTGTTGATGATGGTAACTCGCCATCTAACAGTAAGAGTGTTGTTTCTTCAAAACTGCTGTTCTCTGCTAATGTTTCAAGCGAATAACCTCGGTAAGAGAGTAGCCCTTTCTCACCATCAATAAATGATATAGCCGACTTTGTTGCGGCAACCCCTTCTAGCCCAGGCAAAAATTCAGTCATTTATGACCTCTTTAAAATAATAAAATAATGATCTATTGAAAATAGCATCTTTCAATTCATAATCTGAAAACAAGGATCATAGCAGATCTAACTACTTTTCCCACGAGGGAATCAAATAATCCTGTTCAGTCGCAGCTGTTTCTTCTTCTGAATCAGTCTCTTTTTTTTCTATATCAATCAACTCAAAACGAAACTGTGAAAACACCTCATTCTGCCAAATAATCTCATGCAACATAAGCGTCAGTTCAACCCCTTTTCGCTGAGTTGAAACAACATCGCCAGGTATAAATTGAGCTATGGGTACGAGTAATGAAGCCGCACTTTGTGGATCTTGTAGCCACAATACCTTTCTAGCCACTTTGCTTTGTTGGACAGTGTGGCTTAGGCTAATGAAATCAACTTGTTCCCCTAAGAAATAAACACCTAAATCTACTTTTTTATTGTTAACCTTCATCCAGCGAATAATGCCAAGGGTCCAAGTTTCGAGATCCTGTCCTAAGATTAATATTAACTCACCAAGAACTAATCCTTTTGCTTGTTCGCTGTTACATCGCAAACATACTCCTCCGGCACTATCATTCTCAACTTCAAAATAGTAACGTCTTTGTTCTACTTCTTGATTGGTTTTTGCTACTACTTTTTTTGCTGTATCAGAAGAAACTCGATCGACGGGATTATAAACAAGTGAATCCCAATCACCTTTTGTAGACTTTTCATTCCAATGATGATTAATAGTAAACTCATCGGATTCAATCTCTTTCATTGGCTCATCGACATCATCTTTTACTGCATCTTCATACCCCAAAAACACTTCTATATTTTGCAATCCAACGATAACCTCAACTTGGCGTCCATCCACAGGTGTCCGCTTGTCTTTCCTTATCAATGAACCATCCAATATATTCAGTATTTTTTGTAATAATTTTATCGAGATGCCATGGTCAACGTTCTGTTCTTCTACCTGACCCGTTTCAACCCAGCGCGTTAAACCTGAAGTAAATTCAGCAGTATCAATAAACAAATTTGAGGGGTTTTTAGTTTCTGACACAGCAGCGAATGGACCTCGTTCACTTTGCCAATTAATCATATAGCTACTTTTATTCGCTGGAGATTCGCTTGTGAACTTAACCCTGTCAATTAAAGGTAATAGGCCTAAATAAACCCCTTCGATTTCAGCACTCCGTAGACTATAAGGAGCCAGCATGGTGAGTAGTACTATGCGTTTATAAATCGTCGTTACATGATTGGTATTAGCCTTTCCAAAGGCAAAATCATCACTCACATCGCTAACATCTAATTTTGTATTTCTAGCAAACCGAAAAGTTGAATTCAAATCATGCCAAATCATCCTCGGCACTACCGCATGTAACATATAAACAAAGGTAATTCTTTCACCTAAATAAAACATGACCCGTTCAGTAAGAATGGCATAATCAGTTCGATTGTAAAAACGCGGTGGTTTAACCGCTTTATTAAATAGCAATCGCTGATAACCTAATGCCATTTCTCTTAAAAGCACATTAATTAACCATCCCATTTCTTGGAACTCAAGTGACAAATTAAGTCCTGTTTCATTTCTGAATCGCTTAATTATTTCTCGACAAATATGTGCAACCAATGGTCGCAATATTTCAAGCATTTTAAACCGCATCTTATCTGATAGTTTAAATTGATTGAGCGCCTGAATGTATGAGGGAACTTGATGTAAGAGCTGATCAATATTCAACATCGGAAGCTGAGCTAACCAAGCTTCTAAACTCTCAGTATTAGAAGGTAAATCAGAAGATAGCTTATTACTTAGCTCAGCAAGTTTATACGCCAACTCAGCTTGTCCACTGTAATTCATTCTATTTCCTTGAATAAGAGGCTATTTTAATGTGTCGGCCCAAATATTATTAGCCCATGCATCAGCATAGCGTCCTTCTAAGACACTTGATTTATCTGACACACCACTTCCAGGCATTGCAATCATTTGTTTCTTCTCGGCGTTATAACGATATACAGCCGCAACATGTATCGCTTCTTTATCCGTTACAAAGCTATAACAGGTATTATTAAAAACAGGTTCCTGTTCTGGCTTCTGCCCTGCGAATAATGCTGAAATTGCCGCGGCACAAACCTTAGCCTGAGCATTCGCCATATGACCTGATTTCGGTAACTTAGCATGTATGGCATCACCAATCACATGGATATTGCTCTGTGCAGTTGATTCATAACTAAGAAAATCAACTTTACACCAACGTTTATCAACATTAACCACTCCCGCCATTTCAGCGACTTTCCCAGCTTTCTGCGTTGGAATAACATTCATTACATCTGCTTTATATTGTCCGAACTCTGTCTCAATAGTTAAATTATCAATATCGACATTTTCAATCGAACTATTAGGGATATATTCTATTAATCCTTCATAGTGTTGCTTCCACGCGGCCTTAAATAAGGCTTTCTTTGAAATAACATCTGCATTTGCATCCAGAATAATTAACTTAGCCGTTGGATTATGATGCTTTAGAAAGAACGCAATTTGGCACGCTCTTTCATAAGGCCCAGGAGGACATTTAAATGGTGCAGCCGGAACCGTCATAATAATCGTCCCAC
Source organism: uncultured Gammaproteobacteria bacterium (assembly GCA_937900515.1). GTDB lineage: Bacteria > Pseudomonadota > Gammaproteobacteria > Nitrosococcales > Methylophagaceae. The sequence goes on from CALCCU010000231.1 coordinate 20,666, forward strand.
CCTGCTTCATTGCCATCATTTGTCGATGAAGTAAATCAGTTTGTGGGCCTGCTTTCCATGCATGCGGTACTTTCTGTTGATTTTTTAATTGAGGGAATTGCTCATATATAAAGTCAAGACCTGGGGCTAACACTAGGCGGTCATAACTTATTTTTGTTCCATCATTCAATGTGACTGATTGTTGCTGTGTATTCACATCAACCACTTCTGCTTGAACAGTTTTAACGCCGTGGATATTTGCCAAATTACGGTAATCGGATGTGAGCTGCTGTAGTGTTCGGTTGCCAGCCAACACTAAATTACTTTGTGGACAAGAAACAAACTGTGCGTTTCGCTCAATCATAACCACTTCTGTGTTAGCAGACCACATACTGATGTATTTAGCGGCAGTCGCGCCAGCAAAGCCACCGCCAATAACAACAACACGTTTATTTGCTTCGTTTTTTTTAGCTGCAAGAGCAAGTTGAGGTAAAACTGCAGATGTAGCCGCAGTAATCGCGGTTATAATAAAACTTCTTCGTTTTAATCCCATATCACTCGCTCCCAGTTAGTTAAACTACTAAGATACGTGTTCACCATCTGCTTGTAAATCAGCATGATAAGAAGATCTAACCATTGGACCACTTGCCACGTGCTCAAAGCCCATATCTTTAGCTACTTCGGCAAGCTCATTAAACTCTTGAGGTGGAACAAAGCGTTCAACAGCAAGATGATGTCTACTTGGCTGTAAATATTGCCCCAGTGTTAACATTCGACAGCCATGGTCACGCAAATCCTGCATCACTTGTTTAACTTCATCCAATGTCTCACCTAAACCTAACATTAGACCTGATTTAGTGGGTACATCAGGGTGCATTTCTTGAAAACGCTTAATTAAGGTTAAGGACCATTGATAATCAGATCCTGGACGCACTGCTTTATACAGACGAGGAATACTTTCTAAATTATGATTGAAAATATCAGGTGGACTTTTCGTAAGTTCTTCTAGGGCAATATCCATTCTGCCTCTAAAATCAGGCACTAATACTTCAATCCTTGTTTGCGGTGACTGCTTACGAATTTCAGCAATACACGTTGTAAAGTGTTTAGATCCGCCATCACGCAGATCATCACGATCAACTGATGTCACCACAACATGTTTGAGCTTCATCGTTGAGACTGTTTTAGCCAAATGAGAAGGTTCATTTTCATCTAAGGCATCAGGGCGTCCATGGGCAACATCGCAAAAAGGACAACGACGAGTACAAATATTACCCATAATCAAAAATGTAGCTGTGCCATGAGTAAAACATTCACCTAAATTAGGGCAAGCGGCTTCTTCACAGACTGTATGCAGGTTATTTTCACGTAATAAAGATTTGAGGCGAGAAACTTCAGGGTTGCTATGGGCTTTCGCTCGGATCCATTCAGGTTTACGTTTCGGATCGCTAGGGATTATTTTTACAGGGATACGTGATACTTTTGATTCTCCTTTCAGAGGTTTTACATCACGTTTCATTTTTACTGTTTCAGTCATTCACTCGTTGCCTCATCTGCTGTTCAAATGCAGATACAAATTGTTGTTTCGCTTCATGCATTGTCATCGGAATGCCTAAGCCTTTTAAATCAATCATTTTCATCCCTTGATAACCACAGGGATTAATTAGCTTAAACGGTGATAAATCCATATCAATATTTAGACTTAAGCCATGATAACAAGCACCTCGCTTCACTCTTAATCCAAGAGAAGCTATTTTACTATCATTAACATAAACACCAGGAGCATCCTTTCTCGCTTTTGCATCAACGCCATGCGAGGCTAACAGATTAATAACCGCCCCCTCTAAACGAGACACCATTTCCCGCACACCAATATGTTGGCGTTTTAGATCAATTAAGGTGTAAGCAATCAATTGACCTGGGCCATGATAGGTTACTTGACCACCTCGATCTGTTTTTATAACGGGAATAGTTCCTGTATCGAACACATGCTCAGCTTTACCATTTAAACCTTGAGTAAAAACGGGTTGGTGCTCTAATAGCCAAATCTCATCTTCTGTATGCTCATCTCGTTGCAAAGTAAAATCACGCATTGCATCACAGCTTTCAAGATAGCTAGTGAGACCTAAGTCTTTAACTTGCATCGTCTACTAGAGTACGTATTTCACATGCTCATGATCACTTAACTGCTGATAAATGGCATCTAATTGTTTCTTGCTAGTTGCAGTAATTGTAACCGTCACAGAAGTAAATTTACCACCAGAGCTATGTTTAGTATCAATGCTACCTTCTTTTATATCTTCAACATGAGCACGAACGATAGACACCACAATTTCATCTAAGCCGACATCAGCTGGTCCCATCGCCTTGATAGGAAACTCACATGGGAACTCAAGTAATGTTTCTGTTTCTTGCTCACTCATACAGCACCTTTTTGTTTATATTGTTGGTATAAGGCATCCATTTTTTTCCATACAGGTCCAGGAAGACCATCAGATACAGCTGAGTTATCTAGTTGAGTAATTGCAACTACTTCTTTGGTTGAACTACTAATCCAAATTTCATCTGCATCTTTTAGCTGTTGCTCGGTGACTGCCTGTTCAAATAAAGGGATATTGTTACTTCGAGCAATATCAACAACTACATCACGTGTAATGCCAGGTAAGACTTTTTCATCTTTTGGTGCAGTATATATGCTACCGTCAATAACGACATAAGCATTGCTAGCCGCGCCTTCTGTTAAATAACCATCACGAATTAATAACGCTTCTAAAGCACCAGCTTCATGTGCTTGCTGCTTTAATAAACTATTCGGCAATAAGGTAATAGCCTTAATATTACAATTCTGCCAGCGAATATCAGCCAATGTAATTGCTGCAGCCCCCTGTGTTTTATATTTTTCTGGTACAGCTTGCAATGGGTTGCTCATAGCAAATGCCGTTGGTGTAACTCCTTCAGGAAAAACATGGTCACGAGGCGCTACGCCACGGGTAACTTGTAAATAAAGTGACTGGTCCCCCCCACCATTTAACTCAATCAATTTATCAATCATTACTTCCCACTCTGCATTAGAGTGTGGATTTTTCATTCTCACGCCATCAAGACTTGCTTGCAATCGAGTTAAATGACCTGATAATTCAAAGCACCGGCCATCATAGACAGGGATAACTTCGTAGACCCCATCTCCCAATAAAAACCCACGATCAAAGACAGATACTTTGGCCTGTTCAGGATCTAGAAACTCACCATTCAAGTAAACCTTACTCATCTAGCTTAACCCCAAATCATCATCAAAATAGTATCAATCAATTGGCGCCACCAGCTGCCTTCGTTTATATCTTCTAGGGCAACTAACTCTCTAGTAGCGATTAACTCATCTCCTAAATTAATCGTTACTTCACCTAAAACTTGACCGGCTGTAATAGGTGCAACTATAGGACTTTGAATATTGCTGGTAGCAACGAGTTCTTTATAACGTCCACGAGGAACAGTTACAGCCAAAGACTCAGCTAATCCAACATTCACTAGATCCGTTTCACCCTTCCATACTTTGGAGTCTGCAATTTTCTGTTGTGCTTCATATAAGTCATGGCTTTCAAAGAAACGAAAACCATAATTAAATAGTTTTTGTGTTTCTTGAGCACGCGCATTCTCACTTCTCGTACCTAAAACCACTGAAATTAAACGCATACCACTACGTTCTGCTGATGCTGTTAAGCAATATCCCGCTTCTTCAGTATGACCTGTTTTAAGCCCATCAACTGTTGCATCACGCCATAGCAATTTATTACGATTGTGTTGAGTAATATTGTTGTAAGTGAACTCTTTTTCAGCATACCAAGCATAATGGTCTGGAAAATCACGAATAATCGCTGCCGCTAAAATCGCAATATCATGTGCAGTGGTGTAGTGCTCAGGATCAGGTAAGCCCGTTGAATTACGATAGTTAGTATTAAACATACCTAACTGCTGGGCATATTGGTTCATCATTTGTGCAAAAGTGTCTTCACTACCAGCAATATGCTCAGCCAAAGCGACTGCGGCATCATTGCCTGATTGAATAATCATACCTCTAAGCAATACTTCGACGGATACCTTCGTATTCACTTCAATAAAGCTACGAGAACCAACCATTCGCCATGCTTTTTCACTGATTCGTACATCGTCTGAAAGGGCAATATTGCCTGCTTCCAGCTCATGCGAAACAACATAAGCCGTCATTAATTTAGTAATACTGGCAGGCGGAAGTCTTTGCTCTGAATTACTTGCGGCAATAATTTTGCCACTAGCAAAATCTTGAAGAATATAAGACTTAGCCGCAATGGTTGGAGCGGAAGGATTTGGAGTAATTGCTGCCGATACTGAGCCAACAAATAAACAACTCACTAACAAAACTTTCAATCTTTTAAACATTAATTTGGTTCCACTTACTAAAAATTAAATTACTCAACCACTATATGGGCATCATTAAAGCCTAAATCAAGTAACCGGCTTGCTAGGCGATTACCATAATCAGTACTTTGTAACGGTCCCACTCGCACACGGTAGAGGGTGCTATTAGGTTTATGTAAAGGAGCAATGACTACTGCATCGTTAATTTGGCTTTGTACTTTTTGTCTTAGATTTTCTGCACTGTGTTCAGTACTAAATGCACCTAACTGCAAAAATAGTCCTGCCTTTGATGCTGTTGGATTAGACTGAGCTTCAACTATTATTTTATCGACTGGAGCAGAATTATGATTAGTAGAAACCGCTTTGATATCAACATAACCTGTACCTTTTCCTATAATGCCTAGTTTAGTCGCTGCACTATAAGATAAATCTATTAAGCGATCCTCATGAAATGGGCCACGATCATTCACTTTTACAATCACTTTTCGGCCATTGTTTAGGTTAGTAACCTCAACATAACTCGGTAGTGGTAATGTTTTGTGTGCAGCAGTCATCGCATACATATCATACGTTTCCCCACTTGATGTCCGCTTACCATGAAATTTGGTGCCATACCATGAAGCGATACCTTTTTGATGGTAACCCTGACTACTTTTTAATGTGTAATAACGCTTACCAAATACTTCATAACTACTTGGATTGCCATATTTGCTACGCGGTTCATCGCGAGGAACAGCATTAGGCACTGAAGATACATCAGGCGCTTTTTTGGGTGCACTATCCTTACTGCTAATGCTGCTGCAAGCAGTTATTACTGCTAGCAGGTAGAGTATGCTTAAGCGTTTAATCATACTCATTATTTTGTCTCATATTGAGTACGAATTTCATTTGCTAACTGTGACACCGCCATTGCATACATTCTGCTGTGGTTATAACGCGTAATCGCATAAAAATTTTGGCGAGCTAACCAGTATTCTTCACCATAGCGTTGTGTAAGCGAAATCAAGGCAATCACATCATCACCATGGGGTAGCTCAGTCAAGCTTACACCTGCTTGTCTTAATTCATCTCGATTCAAACTAGGTTTATAACCTTTTTCAACGAGCTCTGTTGGCTCTGCATCGTTCAATTTTGTAGGATGAACAATGCTCTCACCAGCAATCCAACCATGTCGGTTCAAGTAGTTAGCAATACTACCTATTGCATCCACAGGGTTTGTCCAAATATCTCGATGCTTGTCACCATCAAAATCAACGGAATATGCTCGATAACTGCTTGGCATAAATTGACCTAAGCCCATAGCACCTGCATAAGAACCTACTGGTTCAAGCTGAGATTTTTGTTCTTCACGCGTTAGTATTAAAAAGTGTTTTAGCTCACTTTTAAAAAAAGGGCTTCTTGGTGGGTAGCGAAAAGCCAGTGTTGATAACGCATCAATGACTCGATAGCTGCCTACATTACCGCCGTAACGTGTTTCCACACCTAAAATGGCAATAATAATTTCAGCTGGCACACCATACTGTTGCTCTGCTTTAGCTAATGTATCGCTGTGCTTTTTCCAAAATTCTACACCACCGTTAATACGTTTATCTGTAATGAATATTTTACGATAATCATACCAAGGCTTACTTTTTTCTGCTGGACGGGATATCGCTTTAAGAATTGAGTCTTTAACTTCAACTTGTTCAAATAGCTGCTGAAGCTGCTGACGTTCAAACTGATGTTCAGTCACCATTTCATCAATAAACTCGGATACACCTGGAAGCTCGTTATCAGCATGAGCAGAAGTGATCTGTGTAAAAAATAATACACATAACAATATAATTTTCTTCATGGTGTCATCATCCTTCGATGGGTGTGAATAGACATTAGGATACCGAAGCCAGCTAGTAAGGTCACCATTGATGTACCTCCATAACTGACCAAAGGTAACGGTACACCAACAACTGGCAATAATCCCGTCACCATTCCGACATTAACAAAAACATAGACCAAGAAAGTCAGCGAAATACTCCCAGCTAATAATCGCGCAAAACTAGTTTGCGCTTGACTAGCAATATAAACACCTCTCGCCGCTATTAGTAGGTAAAGTCCTAGCAATAAAGCCACGCCAAATAAGCCGAATTCTTCAGCGATAACAGCAAAGATGAAATCAGTAGAGCGTTCAGGTAAAAATGCTAAGTGTGACTGTGTTCCCTCTAACCAACCACGACCAAATAGACCTCCCCCACCAATAGCTATTTTAGATTGAATAATATGATAACCAGACCCAAGAGGGTCACTTTCTGGGTTCAAAAATGTCAGCACGCGTTGTTTTTGATAATCATGCATGACATACCATAAAACAGGCAGTGCAGACGTGCAGCTAATAATAAAACCGATAATAATTCGCCATGAAATACCTGATAAAAAAATAACAATCAGTCCCGAACTAGCAATTAGTAATGAAGTACCTAAATCAGGTTGTTTGGCAATTAATAACGACGGTACAATAATCATAATCATACCAACAATTAATCGCATAACCGTCGGTGCAAGGGGGCGTTCAGCTAAATATGCTGCGACCAATATGGGTACTGCTAACTTCATCAACTCTGAGGGCTGAAAGCGAAATAATTTTAGATCTAACCAGCGCTGAGCACCTTTCCCCTCATGACCAAAAGCTAGAACGGCTACGAGTAATAATAAGCCCGCTCCATATAACCAATAAGATGAATCACGCATTCTATCAGGATGGATATTGGCGATTATTAGCATAATGAATAAAGCGGCTGAAATACGAATAAGCTGACGAATCATTAGTGAAAAACTTTGATCTCCAGCGCTGTATAAAATCATTAATCCTGCACTCATCAGTATTAATAGTCCCATAAACAGCAGTGCATCAATATGTATCGTTGCTAAAGCTTTTGTAAGACTCCATCCTTGTGGATTGCGGTGATCAATAAGATAGCTATTCACTTGGCGTAATCCCAAAATACTGATCTATGACTTTACGAGCAATAGGTGCTGCCGTTCGACTACCACTGCCCCCATTTTCAGCAACGACAGCAACCACAATTTCAGGTGCATCTGCTGGTGCAAAAGCAATGAACAAGGCATGGTCATGTAATTTTTTTGCTAATGTTTCCGCATCGTATTTTTCATCTTGTTTTATCCCAAACACTTGCGCCGTGCCTGTTTTACCTGCAATTTCAAAATCTAAACCTTTACCGATATGCCTTGCCGTTCCTCGGGTACCATGGATAACTTCAACCATGGAGTCAATAATCGCTTCCCAATGTCGACTGCTTTCCATTGGTAAAGTTTCCGCAGACTCATTATTTAGTAATTCTAATTCACTCTGTCCACTACTCCTTGTTGCACGAGCAACTTGTGGGGGAACAGTAACACCTCGCATCGCTAATACTGCAGTAGCATGTGCTAATTGAATAGGTGTAGTTTGATTAAAGCCTTGTCCGATTCCAGATATAACGGTTTCACCTGGATACCAAGCTTGATTACGAGTTGCTCTTTTCCACTCTCTTGATGGTGATAAACCTTTACTTTCACTAGGCAAATCAATCCCTGTTTTTTGACCGAAATCGAATAAATCTAAGAAAGAATGAAGTCGATCAATTCCCAATGCATTTGCTAAATCATAAAAATAAATGTCACACGATTGTGCAATTGATTTTTTAAGGTCAACATGTCCATGTCCAGAATGCTTCCAACAACGGTACTTATGGTCTTGTCCTGGTAACTTAAACCAGCCTGGACAAAAACTTTCAGTTTGTTCCGTAACAACACCTAATTCAAGACCAGCTAAAGCAACAAAAGGCTTGAGGGTTGATCCAGGTGGATATCGACCACGTAACGAGCGGTTGAACAAGGGCATTTCAACTGAGTCCCTTAATTCACCATAATCCTTAGTACTAATCCCTAACACAAATAAGTTCGGATCATAGTCAGGCTTACTCACCATTGCCAGCACAGCACCTGTTTTAGGTTCTATGGCAACCACAGCACCATTGTATTCACCTAAAGCATCAGCAGCGACACGTTGCAGATTCACATCTAAATTTAGGAATAAATCTTTGCCAGAGATAGCAGGATTATTTTCCAATTCCCGAATTATGCGCCCTTGAACATTGGTTTCTACCTTCTGTAAACCGACCGTGCCATGTAATAAGTCTTCATACTGTTTTTCTATGCCCGTTTTGCCTATCTGTAGGGTGCCTTTATAATCTTGTAGATCAATGCTTTTCTGATCACGCTCATTAATACGTCCAACATAACCGACCGTATGAGCAAACAAAGCGCCTTGCGGATAATGTCTAATCAAGCGTCCAACCACATCTACACCGGGTAATTTATGTCGATTGACCGAAAATAAAGCAACTTCTTGTTCTGTTAGGCGCTGACGGAAAGTAAACTGTCGAAAACGGCGCTGTTTTTTAATTTGCTCTCTAATTTCTTCTAGTTCCAAATCAGGCATAGCAAATAATCGCCCTAACTCAGTCAATGTCGATTCCATATCGGGTACATTTTCTGGTGTGATTTCTAAACTGAAACTAGGAATATTTTCAGCTAAAACAATACCATTTCGATCATATATCAAGCCTCTTTGTGGACCTAGAGGAAGAATATCGACACGATTCCTATCTGCTAACGAGTCAAAATGCTCATGCTCAACCACCTGTAAAACAGCCAAGCGCACCATGACTACTGCAAATAGTAAACCAGCAAATAAGACTGAAAAGATCAAACGATCGTTAACGATCCGACCTTCCGTGAAGTGATCTTTTAATGTGAATTTTGTTGACATGAACTAGCTCATATCACTGCTAAGAAACATGAAATGTTCGTCTTAGACTTCTTAGCACTGCGTAAGTCACAGGCCATAGCAAAGTACTCGATAATGCAGGTAACCCAAAAGACAGATCTAGACTAAGTGGCGTAAGCAATAAAAATATCATCTGCATCAGCAGTATCAGCGAGAACACACTCATAGCTTGTTGCCAAATTGGATACTGACGTATTTGTAAATGCGTCAACATCACAATATAACAAATCAATGCATAACTAAATGCCAAGACACCTAATGGTCCCCCCATAAGCAGATCCATAACAAGCCCTACCAGCCATGCATAACCCACCCCTACTCGTTGAGGTGCTGCCATCGTCCAATAGATAAGTACTAAAACGACCCATTCTGGTCGAACAAGTCTTACCGAATCAGGTAATGGCATAAGCATTAAAATCATTGCTACTAATAGACTCATAACAATAATACTTCCGCCTTGAGATGTTTTATTGATCAATTTCATCTCCTAATTTATTGGCAGAAGGTGCTATTTCCGCATCAATATTTGTTGCATTCAAAACTAATAATACTTCACGGCTAGTAGACAAATGTGCAGATGATTTTACTCTAACCTCAGAAAAAGCTTTACCTTGTGGATATGCGATTGATTCGACAATACCGACGGGGTAACCAGAAGGAAAGCGTCCCCCTAGACCTGATGTAACCAATAGGTCTCCGACGCGTATATCAGCATTATGGGGAAGATAATCAACACCTAATGACTCAGCTAGTCCTTTACCCGTAACAATTGCTCGCAGACCGTTTCGATTGACTTGTACAGGGATAGCATGGTTTGGATTCGTCAATAACACTACATAACTAGAAAAGGCCGACACTCTGACCACTTGTCCCATGACGCCTTGTGCATCTAAGACCGCCTGCCCTACATGCACACCATCCCTCTCACCTTTATTAATCACAACTTGTTGTGAGAATGGATCAAGATCGATAGTGAGTATTTCAGCCACTTTAACTCTGTCACGCAATCGAAATGACGAACCCAGCAATTCTCTTAGCCGTAGGTTTTCACGCTCTAAGTCTTCCAGTTTTTGTAAACGCTGATTATTGAGTAGATTAGTAACTTCTAGTTCTGCATTTTTTTCTTTTAACTCCTGACGCCCAACAAAAAAGTCACTAAACCAGTCCACTGCATTACGAGGTAATGATGCAGCAGCTTGAATCGGGTAAACGGCCGCAGATAGATTACTCCGCACTGATGCAAAGCTATTTAATCTAGTATCTAAGAAAAACAACACCGTAGAAGCGATTAGCGCTAATAACAGTCTTAAATTTAAAGATGGGTCATTGCTAAATAATGGTTTGATAATCAAGGTCCCTGAAATTAAAAAACCTTTGCAGAATTAAAATCTGCAAAGGTTCAGAACAATCTACAGTGATTTATTATTCATATGTGAATATATCAGTGCCTTTTTCATCAATCATTTCTAAAGCTTTACCACCACCACGCGCTACACATGTCAGAGGATCTTCAGCAACAATCGCAGGTAAGCCAGTTTCTTCCATTAATAAGCGATCTAAGTCACGTAGCAAAGCACCACCACCTGTTAATACCATACCTCGCTCAGCGACATCAGCACCTAATTCAGGCGGTGTTTGTTCTAATGCCGTTTTCACAGCAGAAACAATACCAGACAAAGGATCTTGCAATGCTTCTAGAATTTCATTGCTGTTTAAAGTGAAACTTCTAGGAATACCTTCAGCCAAGTTGCGTCCGCGTACTTCCATCTCTTTAACTTCATTGCCTGGATAAGCTGAGCCAATTTCTTTCTTTATTTTCTCTGCTGTTGATTCACCAATTAATGTGCCGTAGTTACGACGAACATAATTGACAATCGCTTCGTCGAATAAGTCACCACCGATACGCACAGAGGCTGAATAAACAATACCGTTTAGGGATAGCACAGCAACTTCAGTAGTACCACCACCGATATCGAGTACCATCGAGCCGCTTGCTTCTTCTACAGGCATGCCCGCACCAATTGCTGCAGCCATTGGCTCTTCAATCAAAAAGACATCACGAGCACCAGCACCAGCTGCAGACTCACGAATTGCGCGGCGCTCAACTTGAGTCGAACCACATGGCACACACACTAATACTCGAGGACTAGGCTTTAAAAAACGACCTTCATGCACTTTGCGAATAAAATGCTGTAACATTTTTTCTGTAACAGTGAAATCAGCAATAACACCATCTTTTAAAGGTCTGATAGCGGTAATGTTGCCAGGAGTACGACCAAGCATTAATTTAGCCTCGGCACCAACCGCTGCAATTGATCGCGGCCCTCCAGGACCTTTATCTTGGCGTATCGCAACAACAGAAGGTTCGTCTAAAACAATGCCCTTTCCACGCACATAAATCAGCGTATTAGCTGTACCGAGATCGATCGACAGATCGTTAGAAAACATACCGCGTAAACGTTCAAACATTGAAAAACCACTGGTCAGAATATAAAAGAGAACTACTTTATCAATCCATGGGGCTGTTGAGCAAGCCACTAATGATTTAAACTGTGCGCTTGTTTAGTAAAATTTACTTGGAACCGTCGATGAGTTTAGATAAAACCGATGTAGAAAAAATTGCCTATTTAGCCCGCTTAGCAATTGATGACAATGATATCCCTGAATATGCGCAAGATTTAAATAATATTTTCGATCTTGTTGAACAGTTAAATGATGCCGATACCAGCACTATTAGCCCAATGGCACACCCTTTCGACGCCAAACAACGTTTACGTGCAGATACTGTGACAGAAACAAATCAACGCGAAAAATTTCAAGCTATTGCGCCTAAAACTGAAGATGGCGTCTACCTTGTCCCTCAAGTTATAGAATAAGTTGCGCTAGTCCATTAGCAATTAACTAGTTAACGTTATATTTCAAAGAAATACAGGCAAAACCATGCACACTAAATCTCTTTCAGAACTTTCTGCGGCACTTCATAGTGGTGAAATTAGCAGTGTTGAATTAACTCAGCACTATCTTGATCGCATTAAAACTCATAATGATGATATCAATGCATTTATTACAATTTGTGAAGAATCAGCCCTAGAACAAGCTCGCGCAGCTGATACTCAGCTACAAAATAAAACAGCCGGTAAATTAACGGGGATTCCGCTCGCACATAAAGATATTTTCTGTACCGAAGGTGTACGCACAAGCTGTGCATCAAAAATGCTGGATAACTTTATTTCTCCTTATAACGCAACTGTTGTCGATAAGCTTAATGCTGCTGGAATGGTGACCTTAGGCAAAACTAATATGGATGAGTTTGCGATGGGCTCATCAAATGAAACAAGCTTTTATGGCCCCGTAAAAAACCCTTGGGATACTGACCGTGTTCCTGGCGGCTCATCAGGAGGTTCTGCAGCTGCGATGGCAGCAAGACTAGCTCCTATCGCGACTGGTACGGATACAGGTGGCTCTATTCGTCAACCAGCATCACTATGTAACCTAACGGGCTTAAAACCAACTTATGGACGTATCTCTCGCTATGGGATGATTGCGTTTGCTTCAAGCCTCGATCAAGCAGGCCCAATGGCACACAGTGCAGAAGATGCGGCTTTATTACTTAATGTAATGGCAGGCTTTGATGAACGTGATTCAACCAGTGTTGAACGTGATGTGCCTGATTACACCGATACTTTAAATAACTCTCTTGAAGGCCTGCGCATTGGTCTACCTAAAGAGTTCTTTAGTGAAGGTTTAGACCCACAAATTGCTGAAACGGTAAATGCAGCGATTAAAACCTATGAATCTTTAGGTGCAACGGTTAAAGAAATTACGCTTCCTAATAGTAAGTTAGCTGTACCAACTTATTATGTAGTAGCTCCAGCCGAATGTTCATCTAACCTATCTCGTATGGATGGTGTTCGATTTGGACATCGTTGTGAAGAACCTACAGATCTTAATGATTTATATGAGCGTTCTCGCGGTGAAGGTTTTGGCGAAGAAGTAAAACGTCGCATTATGATAGGTACTTATGCCTTATCTGCGGGTTACTATGACGCTTATTATCTAAAAGCACAGAAATGCCGCCGCCTAATCAGCGAGGACTTCAAACAAGCATTTGAAGAAGTTGACGTTATTATGGGACCAACTGCACCCACAACTGCATTCAAATTAGGTGACAAGAAAGATGATCCTGTTGCGATGTATCTTGCTGATATTTATACGATCAGCACAAACCTAGCTGGCTTGCCTGGCATGTCGATTCCTGCTGGTTTTGTTGAAGGACTACCTGTTGGCCTACAACTTATCGGTAACTACTTTGATGAAGCGCGTTTGTTAAATGTTGCTCACCGTTACCAACAAGTAACCGATTGGCATCAACAAACACCAGAAAGTTTTAAATAAATTAAATATGTGACATTCAAACAATTTGGGTGTCACAGTTTAAATTCTAGTAGACAAGGAGCCTCAATATGAAGGCATCAGAACTCTTTATTCGTAGTCTTGAGAACGAAGGGGTTGAATATATCTTTGGTATTCCTGGCGAAGAAAATTTAGATGTTATGGATTCGCTGCTAGATTCGAATATTAAATTCATTACCACTCGCCATGAACAAGGTGCAGCCTTTATGGCTGATGTATATGGCCGATTAACAGGTCGCGCGGGTGTATGTCTCGCTACCCTGGGCCCTGGTGCAACTAATTTAATTACGGGTGTTGCTGATGCCAATATGGATAATGCACCACTCGTAGCAATCGCAGGACAAGCAGCGACTAATCGATTACATAAAGAGTCTCACCAAGTGCTGGACCTAGAGGCTATGTTTCTGCCCATCACTAAATATTCTACTCGTATCGTTGGACCAGAAGCTATAACTGAAATAGTGAGAAAAGCATTCAAAGTGGCTCAAACAGATAAAAGTGGTGCCTGCTTCATTGAGTTTCCTGAAAATATTGCCGAGATGGAAATCGAAGACACGCCACTTCGAATAAAAAATGCTTCTCCCGCAGAGCCTGCTGCCGAGCAAGTAGAACAAGCTGCCAAACTCATATCAGAAGCAAAAAATCCGATCATCCTAGCGGGTAATGGCGTAGTGAGATCGGGCGCATCAAAAGCCTTAGCTGAGTTTGCACTGTCACTGGGAATTCCTGTCGCAAATACTTTTATGGCCAAAGGAGTTATTCCATTCAATCATCCCATGGCCTTAGGCAGTGTCGGACTCCAATCAGGTGATTACGCAAACTGTGGTTTTGCAAATGCCGATGTCATTATCTGCATTGGCTACGATATGGTCGAGTACCACCCTTATCTATGGCACCCTTCTCGTGACCGTGCCATTATTCATATTGATACTACTCATGCTGAAGTCGATGCCTATTACAGTGTGGTATTAGGTGTTATTGGTAATATTAATCATAGTTTAAACCGTATTGCCGCTATCAGTACTCCACATAAAGGCAAAGCAATGCGTACTTTGCGGAATAGTCTGATTCAGGACATGAATCAACACCGTGATGATGCTGAATTTCCCATTAAACCACAAAAGATCATCTGGGACTTACGTACTGCGATGGACCTGAAAGATATCGTTATTTGCGATGTTGGTGCCCATAAAATGTGGATGTCTCGCATGTTCCGCTGTGAGCACCCCAATACTTGTATTATCTCAAATGGCTTCGCCAGTATGGGGATCGCAGTACCTGGAGCGATTGCGGCCAAACTCGCCAACCCAAACCGAAATGTCGTGGCAGTCACTGGTGATGCAGGATTTTTAATGAATTCTCAAGAAATTGAAACTGCAATGCGCTTAAATATCGCAATTGTTATTTTGATTTGGAATGATGCAAGCTATGGCCTAATCGAGTGGAAACAACAAAACCAGTTTGGTCGTACCAGTAATGTTAAATTTACCAATCCAGACTTTGTCCAATATGCTCAATCTTTTGGTGCCGTAGGTATTAAAATTAATAGTACAGAAGAATTAATGCCCGAACTAACTGAAGCGTTTAACCGCGATACAGTCACCATTCTTGATTGCCCCGTTGATTATCGAGAAAACCTTAAATTAACCGAAACCTTAGGTCAATTAACCTCTGCACACTAACATATAGCGTTAAGGCTCTAATTATGAAATCTCAGCACCGCCACATCTTTTTCGCATTAGCACTTATTATTGCTCTCTTTGCTATTAACTGGATAAATAGTGGCTCAAATATGCGACCAGAGCTCTCATTTACCGATATTGATGGTAAGTCCCACAGCCTAGAACAATATAATGGCAAACCTATCCTAGTTACTTTCTGGGCAACAGACTGCACAGGGTGCATCCAAGAAATGCCAGATCTTATTGCTTTGCATAAACAATATACAAGCAAAGGTCTAGTCATGATTGATGTTGCTATGGCTCATGATTCGCCAGAACATATCAAAGCAATGCGCGATGAACGTCAGCTACCCTTCATTATCACATGGGATAGTAACAATGAAATTGCTCAAGCTTTTGATAATGTGCGAGTGACCCCTACCCACTTCTTGATTGATCCAAACGGCGAAATAACGATGCGCAAAATAGGTGCGATTAATAAAAAATTATTAGAAAGCAAGCTCTATAGCATGGGACTTACAGCCAGTTAACCATTAATCATCTGTTAAGTTAATCTTATATATGGTATAAAGTTCGGCTTTGTAGTTTTCGTTGGACGCATTTGCGTTTCAACATCATGTTCAATTAGGAGCGATTTAATATGGCACGAGTATGTCAGGTAACGGGTAAACGCCCAATGGCTGGGAACAATGTTTCTCACGCCCACAATAAAACAAGACGTCGGTTTCTTCCGAATCTTCATCCTCACCGCATTTGGGTTGAGTCAGAAAACCGTTGGGTTAAATTGCGCGTAAGTAACCACGGCCTACGTATCATCGACAAAAAAGGTATCGATGCTGTATTGGTTGATATCCGTGCCCGCGGCGAAAAAGTTTAAGGAGAATTAGACATGCGCGAAAAAATTAAATTAGTTTCATCTGCAGGTACTGGTCATTACTACACTACTGACAAAAACAAACGTACTATGCCTGAAAAATTGGAATTGAAAAAATTCGATCCAGTTGTTCGTAAACACGTAATGTACAAAGAAGCTAAAATTAAATAATTTTAAGCTTTGCACAAAAAAGCCTGCGATTGCGGGCTTTTTTTTGTCTAAAGAAAGCACTGAATCTTGCATTCTCCTATCGATACCTGCTCACTAATTGATAATAAAGTTCCCCAGCAAGTTGTGCTAAGATTAAATCATTTAGTCACCTTAAATAAGCGATACAGCGCTACAGGAATAAACCGATGTCAGGAACCGCTATTTCCGACACAATTCTGATTGCACGACAACCGATTTTAGATAGTAAGCTGTCTATTTTTGCCTACGAGCTACTATTTAGAGGCAGCGATGTAAACGAATCTTGCGTAGATGAATTTAACGGAGACTTAGCAACAACTCAAGTTATCAATAACGCTTTTATGGAGTTTGGCATTGAACGACTTATTGGCAATAAGCGCGCATTTATCAACTTAACTCAGTCCTATATCACAGGCGAGATAGAACTGCCCTTTGACCCTAGTCATGTTGTACTGGAGGTGCTTGAAGATATAGAAGTTACTGATGAGGTTGTGTCAGGCATTCAAAAATATGCCGAACAAGGTTTCACCATCGCTCTAGATGACTTTATATATAGCGAAGAGCAACTCCCACTGATTGAAGTGGCATCGATTATTAAAATAGATATTTTAGCTTTAACTGAAGCAGAATTAATACAGCATGTCGCCTTACTTAAGACAAAAAATGTGAAATTACTCGCTGAAAAAGTCGAAACCTATGCGCAGTATGAGCAATGTAAAAATCTTGGGTTTGAGTATTTCCAAGGCTATTTTTTCTGTCAACCTAAACTTATTAACGGCAAAGCTCTTCCTGAGAATAAATTAGCTGTTTTACGTATTCTAAAAAACTTGCAGAACCCTGACGTTACAATGGAAGAAATTGAACACCTTATTCGCGAAGATGTTTCTCTTAGTTTTAAATTGTTACGCCTACTCAACTCTGCTGCTGTCTGCCCTCCGAAACGAGTCGAATCGATCAAACAAGGCTTAATATTTTTAGGACTTAAATCAATAAAGTCGTGGGCAACCGTGATTGCCTTTTCAGATCTAGAAGTAAAAATCACAGAACTCATGACGACGGCACTGATGCGCGCTAAAATGGCATCTGAGCTCGCCACTTACTTTCAGTGTGATAAAGACGCCGCCTTTATCACTGGTTTATTTTCATTATTGGATGCTATCGCAGAGCTTCCTATGAAATCGATTCTGCATTCGTTACTACTTGATGAAGACATCAATCATGCTTTATTACAAGAAGGCAAAACACCTCTCGGTGAATTATTATTATTTATAATCAAGTATGAAGGTGGTCACCTTGATGAAATTCCCTCAAACATCACCTTCACGCAGCTTAATAACGCTTATTTAGCTGCGACTGAATGGGTCAATATCGCAGAACAACAACTCTAAAAAATTATGCCAGAACCATTACTCACAAGTCGTGAATTATCACGTCGATTCGGCGATAATACAGCCGTCAACAACGTCAGCTTCTCAATTCAGAAAGGCGAGGTGCTAGGGTTTTTAGGTCCCAATGGTGCAGGAAAAAGCACAACGATGAAAATGCTCAGTGGTAATCTGGCCCCCTCTCAAGGAGAAATTTTCATTAATGGTTATGATCTTCTATCACAACCAAAACAAGCAAAGGCTCATATTGGTTATTTACCTGAACAACCACCATTGTATAAAGAGCTAACAGTAAAAGAATTTTTATCTTTTTGTGCTCAAATAAATCAAATTCCCAGCTCAAAAGCTAAATTAGCGGTTGATACAGTCATTGAACGATGTGGACTTGATAATGTCACTAAACGCCTTATTGCTAATTTATCAAAAGGCTTTCAACAACGAGTCGGCATAGCACAAGCTATTATCCATGCGCCTGCTGTTGTGATCCTTGATGAACCGACATCAGGCCTAGATCCTATTCAAATCCGAGAAATCCGCCAATTGATTAGAGATGTTGCTAATGAACATAGCGTGATCTTGTCTACACATATTTTGCCTGAAGTCCAAATGCTTTGTGATCGTGTCCAAATCATTAATCAAGGACAACTGATTCTGAGTGATACGATTACCGGTCTCAGTCAGCATATGCAATCTTCAAGTCTACTCATTGAGCTCACCTCCCCACCGACTATCGATATTCTTAATGATATAAACGGGGTCATTAAAGTTGAAGCACTTAGAGAAAATAAATTCCGCCTGCATTACCAACCAGATACTGATCCAACTGATATATTAGTATCCAGTGCAGTACAAAACCAATGGCAACTCAAACTGCTCACTCCTGAACAGCATTCTTTAGAAGATGTCTTTATGAAAATTATTCAAACTGAGCAGGTTACCTAATGCTCACACTTGCTAAAAATGAACTATATCGTCTCTTCTTGTCGCCTCTCGCATGGATAATCTTGGCATTAACACAGCTTATTCTTGCCTATTTATTTTTAACTCATATTGATTATTTTGTTCAAATCCAAGCTAAGATTGCCACCATTCCAGGAGCGCCAGGCCTAACGGAACTGGTAGCGATTCCCCTGCTTAATAACGCAGCAACCATATTGCTATTGATAACACCATTGATCACTATGCGTTTAATCGCTGAAGAAAGACGTAATGAAAGTTTACCGTTATTACTGTCAGCCCCTCTTTCTATGAGCCAAATTGTATTGGGTAAATTCATAGGGACATTCTGTTTTCTATTACTCTTAGTAATTCTAGTCAGCCTAATGCCACTTTCACTCACTGTTGGTAGTAATCTTGATTTTGGTTTACTGCTATCAGGTATGCTTGGGCTAACACTTTTATTGTCCAGCTTTACTGCTATCGGTTTATTTCTATCTTCATTAACCAAGCAGCCTGCCATTGCCTCAATGACAACCTTCGCGAGTCTGTTCTTATTGTGGATCATTGACTGGGCAGGCAATAGTGAATCATCAGGCTTATTCAGCTGGCTTTCATTACTTCGCCATTACCAGCCATTACTACAAGGTGAAGTGAACAGCAGTGACATTAGTTATTATTTAATCGTTACCACCTTATTTTTGATTGTTACGATTCATCACCTAGACTCTGAACGTTTAAAATAAATGAAAATCCAAAAAACAACACAACGTAATATCACCCTTCAAAATAGTATTTTTTATATTCTATTGATTGTTGTGGTCGTACTGCTTGCTCAAATATCTCTTAAGACTAATATGAGTAGTGATTGGACGAAAAACAGTCGTCATACCCTCTCTGAAACGACAATTGACTTCTTAAGCCAACTCGATCAACAAGTCACCATTCAAGCCTTTATAAGTCCTGATAATCAATACCATTCAGCACTAGAAAGTATACTGCGACGTTATCAGAATCATTCAAACCAACTACTCGTTGATTATATTGATCCTGATTTTTCACCAACCTTAGTCAGAGAGCTCAATATTAAGCAGCAAGCAGAAATAGTCGTTTCACGTGGCGAACAACAAGTCCATGTCTTCGACTTATCTGAACAGTCATTAACCAATGCCCTCATCAGCGTATCTCGTTCAAAAGAACAGTGGTTGGTATTTCTTGAGGGACATGGTGAACGAACACCTCTCGGTCAAGAAAATCACAATTTGAATATTTGGGGCCAGCAGCTTAAACAGAAAGGGTTTAACTTCCTAGCACTCGACTTAGTCAGTCAGAGTCAGATCCCTAATAATACAGCCGTTATCATTCTTGCCAGTCCAGAACGAACTCTACTGGACGGAGAAATATCGTTAATTAAGAACTATATTGATGACGGTGGAAATCTATTATTGTTAACCGATCCCAACACTCAACAATTTATTACCCCTCTTACCGAACAACTCAATCTAGAGTTTACCGATGGAACCGTTTTAGATCCAAACGCAGAGTTACTAGGTATTGCAGATCCACGTTTTACATTAGTCAATGACTACGCAAACCACCCTGTCGGAAGAGCAGTTAAAAGTGTGACTCTTTTCCCTCAAGCTTCTGCAATTAATCCTATAGAAAATAATAGCGAGTGGCAGCTTACACCTCTATTAAGAACGCAAAAAAGCACATGGGTTCATTCTGGTGAGATTGATGACAGTTTGAAGCAGGAGTTTAAATTTAATTCGGATGTTGATACTTCTGGGCCACTGAGTATTGCCTACTCATTAACCCGCCCTGTTATTAAACAAGGTGATAAGCAACAGCGTATTGCAGTTATTGGAGATAGTGATTTTATATCTAATTCTTATATTGGTAATGGCGCAAACCTCGAACTCGGCATGGCTCTCGTCAACTGGTTAGTGGGTGATGACCAGCTAATATCTATCCCGGTCAAAACAACTGTTGATGCTGAATTAAACTTATCGAAAACCCAGTCACTCATTATAGGTTTAGGTTTTTTAATCGTTTTACCTTTAGTACTATTTGTAACTGGTTTCATTATCTGGCGGAAACGACGCCAACGATGAAAAAACAAATAATTATTAATCTAGCATTAGTGCTCGGCATTGCCGTACTCGTTTTGTACCTCAACAAACCTCCTACTGAAACTGTTAAGCAACATTCAATATCTGCAGTTAAATCGGCAACAATTTCGTCGATTTTTATTTACAGAGAACAACGCGAAACCATTCATCTTGTAAAGAAAGATATTGGATGGCACATTATCCAACCTATCAAAGCCAAGGCTAATGATGTTCGGATTAGCTTATTGCTAGATCTATTATCGACGAGACCTAAAAGTCATTTTAAACTGACTCACGAAACAGACTTACATCCATTTGGACTTGGCTCAGCCAGCTTGTCAGTTCGACTTAATGACGAAGAGTTTCAATTTGGAAATATTGAAACACTAAATAAGTTACGCTATGTCAAACATAATGAGGTCGTTTATCTCATTAAAGATACATTAGCCCCGCTTCTTAACGCCTCAGCGGCAAGCTTTATTGATAATCGACTTGTCCCATCACCATCTAAGATATCTAGGTTAGAGCTCCCTTTACTCGATCTCAATACCGATAAAAATAACCTTGATAAACTCTCAATGACTCTTTCAGATGGTCATTGGTCCAGCAATATGCCAAGCCTCTCGAGCGATACCTTAGTAGAAATTGCCAGCTCATGGCAACAAGCCTATGCTATGCAAGTAATTCAGGTCTCGGAGCAATCACTACAAAATCTTACTGGGCAGAAAGTACTTATCAACTATACTAATACTCCTCCATCAGAATTCATTTTACAGCTATCAGCTACGAATTTAAGTTTGATTAACTCAGCAGCACGACTAAAATATCAGTTCCCCATTGCTATGAAACATAAATTATTTGTACACACTGAGTCTAACTAATGCCTGAATTACCTGAAGTTGAAACTACCCGTAGGGGCATTGCACCTCATATTCAATCACAGAAAATTATTGCTGTGACCGTTAGGAATAATAAATTAAGGTGGCCTATTCCTAAAGATCTTGCCGATACACTCCAAAATCAATCCATACACAATGTTAGTCGAAGAGCTAAATATCTACTACTCAAGTGCGACTCAGGCACATTAATTATTCATCTAGGTATGTCAGGTCACCTACAAATAATTGAGGATGCATCACTCGTTGGAAAGCATGACCATGTAGACATTCTGTTTGATAATGGTTTGACCCTTCGCTACACTGATCCTAGACGCTTTGGCGCGATGTTATGGTCTGACAAAACAGATATAAATTCACACCCACTCCTGAATAAACTAGGTCCAGAGCCGTTATCAGATGACTTTTCATTGGACTACCTATTGCGTGTTGCTGCTGGCCGTCGAGTTCCTATCAAAACATTCATTATGAATGGAAACTATGTAGTCGGAGCAGGCAATATCTATGCGAATGAATCATTATTTTTAGCTGGAGTTCACCCTAAAACACCTGCAGGTGATTTATCTAAGCAACAATATGAAAAGTTACTTGCAGCGATAAAAAAAGTATTAGAAAAAGCCATTACAGCAGGCGGAACAACGCTAAAAGACTTCAAAAAAAGTGATGGTAAGCCAGGTTATTTTGCTCAGCAACTTAATGTGTATGGCAGAGAGCATGAAGCTTGCCCTCTGTGTGGTTCAGAAATTATTCAATATAAAGAAGCACAAAGGGCAACCTATTATTGCCCTTTGTGCCAAACTCTTTAATCAGGTTTAACCTAAAACAACGACATCTTCTGCCTGCCAACCTTTATCGCCTTTTACGGCCTTAAATTCTACTTTCTGGCCATCATTTAATGATTTAAAGCCTTCACCTTGGATTGCACGGAAATGAACAAATACATCATCTCCATCTGCTTGCTCTAAAAAACCAAAGCCTTTGTCTGCGTTAAACCATTTAACAGTGCCAGTTATCTTGTCAGCCATTCGAACTCTCTCATTTAAATATAATACAATTAAAATTAACCCGTTTATCTACTGGTCAATTGCACAATATCAGCATTATGAGCATGAAACAATGGACAAAAACAACTGAAGAAAAACCTGGTTACTCTAATTAATTCAGACACTTAAAATTAACGGAACTGTAAT
>CALCCU010000232.1 GCA_937900515.1 uncultured Gammaproteobacteria bacterium
GTCAGCCGCTACCACTATCCCATCATGCTCGGCAGGGTAAAATTGCCATTGGCTCCTAAATACCCGCGATCAGCCCGCAGGCGAGGAGTTGAAGGGGTTGTTATGTTGCGCGTTTCGTTAAGCCCGTTAGGCGAGATATCGTTAGTGCAGATAGAGAAAAGCTCAGGGGACATAGCCCTAGATCAGGCGGCTATTAAAGCAGCTAAACAATGGCAATTTTACCCTGCCGAGCATGATGGGATAGTGGTAGCGGCTGACGTTCTGATACCCGTTAATTTTACTTTAGAAAAGGGGCGTTAGATTGCGATTCACTAGGTCTGCATTTTTTTGGTCTGTTAGCGCCGCTCTAGTAGTGATAATAGGAGGTGTCGCTTTGCATGCTGGGTCGGTTTGGATTCCTATATCTGCCTGGTGGGACACTTCGGACATTATGCATCGTATTTTGGTTGAGCTACGCCTACCCCGAGCTATTTTAGTTTTATTATGCGGGGCTCTTTTATCCGTCTCCGGTGCTGTTATTCAGTCGCTTTTTCGCAATCCATTAGCCGATCCAGGGCTGATTGGCGTATCCGGTGGTGCGGCTTTTGCTGCTGTGTTGTGGCAGGTTCTGGGAGCCCCTTTAATCGACCATCCTTTGGCGGATTTATTAGGTTTGCCTTTATCGGCCTTTTTGGGAGGGGTGCTCGTAACCGCTGTGGTTATGCGCCTTTCATCAGGAGGGCAAGGTTTGTCGGTCGTGGTTATGTTGCTAATGGGAATCGCTGTTAATGCCACAGCCACGGCGGGTATTGCTGTGCTTAAATATGCGTCGGATACCATGACGTTACGACAAGTGACTTTTTGGTTAATGGGGAATGTGCAACAAGCAAACTGGTCACAAATTGCGTTGTTGGTCGCGCTTGCTATCGGTTTAGTTCCAATAATTATCCGCAGTGCACGTATGCTTAACGTGTTGCTGTTGGGTAGCGAGCAAGCGTTGCTTTTGGGCGTGAACGTGCCCGTGTTGCAATGGCGTTTAATTATTAGCGTAGCCTTATTGGTTGGCGCTGTTGTTTCCTGTGTGGGGCTGATTGGTTTTGTGGGGTTGGTTGTGCCGCATATTGTTCGTGTGCTGGTGGGTGTAGATAACCGACGTGTTTTGCCCATGTCTTTATTGGCTGGTGGTTTGTTTCTGTTAACTGCGGATGTGTTGTCGCGTACACTGATGGTACCCGGGGAGCTTCCAATTGGATTAATTACCTCATTAATAGGTGGTCCATTTTTCATGGCCTTGATTCTTTGGCGACATAAAGGGCGAGCGAGATGAGTCATGCTGCGATCTATTTAGAAGCCAAAAAACTCACGGTTGTTGAGCAAACGAATACACTCTTAAAAGACGTGTCTTTTGCAGCTAGGGCAGGGGAGTTACATGTGATTCTAGGGCCTAATGGGGCGGGTAAATCGACCTTGATTAGAGCTATGGCCGGTTTGCAATTAGCCAGTGCTGGCACGGTACTGTGTGCTGGCTGCCCCATTGGCAGACTGTCTGTGAGCGAGCGAGCAGTGCAACTGGCTGTTTTGCTGCAACAACAATGGTTGGACTTTCCTTTTAGTGTACAAGAAGTCGTTACTATGGGGGGGTACCCAGTATCTCATTCCATTTTAGATACCGAAGCATCGGTGAATACCCTTGATCATGCACTAGAAACGTTTGATTTATTGGCGTTGCGTGATCAGGATTACACGCGCTTATCGGGAGGTGAGCAACAGCGTGTTCATTTAGCGCGATTACTTATGCAGGTTAGTTCTCAGACGAGAGCATTGGTGCTTGATGAGCCTCTAAAAGCAATTGATTTATCGCATCAGTATGTAGTGATGAAGCAGCTGAAACGTATGGCGTCTCAAGGGTTAGCTGTGGTGGTTATCTTGCATGATTTATCGCTAGCGGCACGTTTTGCTGACTGTGTAACATTGCTAAAGCAGGGGAGTGTTATACGCACAGGAACCGCGCAAAGTGTTATGCAGAGCCCGTTGTTGTCAGATGTTTTTGATGCAGAAATTCGAAAGAGCAAAGACGCCGAAGCGCCTTTGTTTTATGTTGCCGGTTAGTATTAAGGGTCGATAAGCCCTTGGGCGATCAGTTGGCTCACCAATTGATTGATCGCATCATCGTCATCGGTGTTGGTGGTGACTGTGATGCGTTTTTCATCTTCGCTAAGTTTATGAAAATGTTTAAGTTGCTCATGCATAACCGCAACATCTGCATCAGAGGGGTCATCGCCTTGTTCTTTTCGTCGTTTTAGCCTCGCCTCTATGAGCTTTTGCTCGCACTCACACCGTAAAATGCGCACCGGGGTGTTCCTTTTCTCTGCTAGCTTAATAAAGCTTTGTCGAGTGCGCTTGCGGATAAATGTAGCGTCGACTATGACTGAATAGCCGCTATCGATCAGCGCATCAGTTAAGTTGAGTAAATGCTGGAATGTGCGTGCGTTCATTTCTTGGCCGTACAGTTCTAAACGCTCACCGCGGCGGCTTAGCTCTCTATACAGGCGCTTACGCTCAACGTCAGAGCGCAAGCGTATACAGTCGGTACGCTCCATAAGCTGACTGCTTAAATAGCTTTTACCGCTCCCTGAAACACCGTGCATTAAATAAAGCGTCGGTTGTGATTGGCGGGTGTAGCTTTGCGTTAATTGCAAGTATCGACGACAGGCTAGCGGGTCTGGGTATTCACCTAGTAACGCAACTTTAGCACGGACCATCGAGCGGAAAGCTTTATAAAAATTTAGGATGGTGACGCCTTCATAATCACCAGTAATCTCTAGGTAGTTATTCAAACAGCGGCTTGCCCAGCGGTATTGGCCTTTCGCTTCTAGGTCCATTAGGAGGAACGCAAGGTCAGAAATGGTGTCTATCCATCGGAATTGCAAATTGAACTCAATGCAATCGAATAAGCGAAGTTGGCCATGGTAAAGGGTGATGTTGCCCAAGTGTAAGTCGCCATGACATTCGCGGATATGGCCGTCTAGCTTGCGGCGCTCAAGACGGGGCATGAGCTTGCGAAACTGCTGTGCGGCTCGTTGGGAAAGTTGCTGCAACAACTGCACGTCAGCGGGTTCGAGTAATTCTTTATTGATATCGCGATAGTTATCAGACACCAAACCCCATAATGTTTCGGTGCTGCCCCAAGGGCTGTCTTGAGCTACACGCGGGATGCGGTTATGAAAGTGTGCTACTTGGTCTGACAGCATATCAATCCAGGCGGGCTCAAACCGGTCACGGTTCAAGATGAGATCAAGCCGTAATTCTGGATTAAACTGATTCATTCGAATGGCATATTCGAAAGCTTGTCCATCAGTGAGTTGAGAGGCTTCTTGTAAAAAAGGTTTTTCAGGCGAACCGGTGAAGCCGATTAAGGTATCATAGATGTCCGGCGCCAAACGCTGGTTGAGCCTTAGCTCCTCTTCGCAGTAGTACTGGCGCTGCTTTAAAGTGGTAAAATCTAAAAAGCCAAAATTTACGGGCTTTTTCAGTTTGTATGCATATTCGCCGGTTAAGAATAACCACGATATT
>CALCCU010000233.1 GCA_937900515.1 uncultured Gammaproteobacteria bacterium
AAACATTCAACTGCTGGTCAAGCCAGATGGCGGCGATATACTGTTTCAGATAATTAAATTTCATATTTTTCATAAAGCAAGAGCCTCCTGGTCTTTTACCGTATCAGGTTTGTCCGGTGCCTGATATTCATGCCATTCACCATTTGAATATGTGTGTGTCACACCTGTTTGTGGATCACGTATCAATATGCGTATCCAGCCATTATGCATTAAACTTTTTACGCTCGAAACACGATAGATCGCATTAACTACGTGGTCGAATGGCGCTTCTATAACCGTTATTAAGCGCATGGGTTCATGATATGGCCGAGCATCAGCTAAAACAGTTTGTGCTGGCAAGCCTGTCCGTAGATCACTCAGATTTCCGGTCATTACACCAAATCGACCTGCAACATTGTGATAAACCTTACTACCGCTACCATAATGCTCGTTATCAACCGTAGAAAAATAATGTTCCATATTAATCCACTGCCCGACGACTAATGGCCCGGTTAAAATATTTTCCAGAAGAAGTAACTTGCTATCTACACGATAGTCGTAGGAATGTAAGAAAGCTCGTCCATCCAGTGAAAATGTTTTTGTTAATGAGCGCCGACCAATAATAAAATAAACATTACGTGACAACCCCCACTCTGGCCTTACCTGTGACCAGTCCATTGCATTGCGTAAGGCTTGTTTGTCCGCATTATCGGCCGTTGGCATATCTGAGATAAAATCAAGACCGGGAACACGCTCTTGTGCACAGAGACGACTTGCCGCAAGTAGATTAGTACGTAGCCGATCGAGATATATCGGGTGTGTCGAAGGCAATAGATCTAGATCATGTAATTCGACTTCATCTGTGGTTGTGTTATGTACAGCAGGAACAAACCAGCAGTCGTCAGGGATATTCACTTGCTGATTTTTAAGTCGCTGCCTGACGGCAGGTTTATTTGCCATAAGCGCCAGAATTCGTGCGTTGAATGTACCTACGTTACCGCCACAGGCACCACAGTCAAGGGCAGATTCATAAGGATTATTTTCTGACTGGCTTCCGTGACCAACAACAAGGATGAAGCGAGAAAAGTTTTTAACCAACCCGATCGCATGTAATGCTTGCGAAACAAAAACCACTTGCTCTTCCAGGCTAAAACCTATTCGTCCGAGGCGTTCCATCTGCAGTCGAGCGTCATATGGATTGATATGATATGTTTTACGTAAGCGTTTGATAAAGGAGCGCGCCTGATCGTGATCTGGTTGTAGTTGCTCTAGAAACAGAGGTGTTTCTACATCATTCCCTAATGCTGCTTCACGTAATTCTCGAACTAAATCATCTTTAATTTTTTCTGGTGGCACTTCAAACTCAAGCTCCACAGCTTGCGCCACAACTGCACGCTGCACCGCACGCACAATAGAATCAGCTTTATCGCGACTTAACTTATCTATCAATAGATGCGTATGTGGTTTATGTTGATGCAAACCCGAACGCCAGCGATTATACGTTCGTGGTGCAAGAGTTTTACCCACCATGTCGAAACCAAATATCCAACCAATCGCTTCAACCGTCACAAATGGCGAAAGAATCGTTTCTTTCAGCTTATGTACCGCTTTTTCCATAACAGTGAACGCAAGAGTATCTTGAAACTCGTTCACTGTCATTTCCATTACCAGATTTTTTGGCGTCAGCAGCACCGGACACAAGTGCGCTTCTGTACCCTTCCTCAACTCGACAAAACTAACCGGAACACCAAAGAAACCAGCGATACCAAATGTTTGATAGTCGCCCACTCCTTCCAGGTGCCTGCGTAATCTTTCAGAGCGGACATCAATACAGAAAAGTGCTTGCACGAATGGACGCTTCTCTTTTACAGCAGGCTCTTTATCCTGAAATTTATTCAACAGATCATTCATGGCTGTAGCTTCCATTGCTTGCAGCCAAATCATACCTTCTTGCAGCTCTAAATCTCGAATTATAGAAAGTAACGAGGACAAGCTTTCATCTGATAGGCCTTTTAGTTCTGGCCCGGCATTCGCGCACTCAGCAAGCCTGCTT
Organism: uncultured Gammaproteobacteria bacterium; assembly: GCA_937900515.1. Taxonomy (GTDB): domain Bacteria; phylum Pseudomonadota; class Gammaproteobacteria; order Nitrosococcales; family Methylophagaceae. Next base: position 2,033 of record CALCCU010000233.1, read on the forward strand.
ATCGATTTTGCCAACATCGTTGCATCGCGTACACGCTTCTCTTGCATATAGCTAAGGCCGAGTTTATCGATTATTTTAGGGTTGTCGATGAGTATTGCTTGCTCTACCTTTTGCGCCCAACGGGGATTAATGGTTCTGCCATAAAGTTGATGACGTAAACAAGCTTGCATAGCATGTTGTTTAACGAAGTTTTGTAACTCATCAACATTACCCGGTATGCCTTTGCGTGCGCGGTCCTGAATCAGAGCCAGGGCCAAAGTCAGACGAACTGCAAGGAGATCAACCAGGTCTCCAGGATGCTGTACACCTTGAAAATAGTGTCTTGCATTTGATCGCCAACGAATAAAACCTGCCCAGCCATGCAAACGTGAAAGCTCAAGACGGAAGCAACGCATCCACAGTTCTTTTGGAATATTCAAGCATTCCATTACATGAACAATAATACCTTCAGGATCTTCAGAAACCTCGAGGATTTCCCGTATTTTCCTGCCTTTGAAAAGAATACCTAAATGACGAAAAGACACCTCTCGCCAAGCCGAAAAGAAGCCGTCTTTTCGATTTGGCATACCCCACGCAGCTTGCCCTTCGTCAAAATAATTCAGACAACTCTTAATGACTAACTCGTCAAGCTCTTCGCCTATCCCTGTATCAAATAAACCATCTAAAGTTTCGTATAGCGGACTGTCATTTAGCAATGAACCGAGCAACTTATCAGGTAGCGCACCAACGTCTTGCTGTTTGGATTCAAGCAGGTCTTCGCCACGCAGAAGCGCAGCAATATCACTATCGCTGGCCAGTGAACCGGAGCACTTGGCACCATCGATGGTGAGCGGAGATTCCACTTTAGTCAGCAGCGTCAGCAACCAATTGTGCATATCGATATCTGCAATCGGTTCATATTGGCCTAGAAACTTTTCGATTAAGCCAGATAGTGACTGCTGCGATATTTTTCCTTCGTTGTAATACGTTTGATAGGCATTACGATGCAGAAAACCTTTACCATGAAAAAGCCTCTGCCCTTCTGCTATAGCATCTTCGAAGCTTAGTTTTTCTAACCCTTGAAGCGGGTTATGGTGAATAAAAGACCGCATTGGCCAAAATAATGGAATCGGCTCACCTGCAACGAAGATCAAGGTCCGAATTTCGGCCTTCATACCAAGTGATAGGCTCACAGTAACACCTCCGACATATAGAGGCCGCCAGCGACGAGTATGAAAAAGGAAATACAGAACATGATGGTCATGCTCTGACTAATATCGTCACATTGAGTTACTGCAGGGTCGCCAACCACAAGCTCCTGCAACAGGCGGATACCTGACCAACTCCATAGCAACCAAACCAGCACAATCGCCAGGGCAATTGAGGGCATTATCATAACCACATTATTTATATTACTTAGTAACGAGAAAAACGAGGGAAACAAAGGACTGCCTATGATTGCCAGCATTACAACCACAAATATCCCGGCCATCCTCGGTTGCTCTTGCGCCAGACCAGTTACCACCCCCGCATAAGCTGACTCATACTGTCGCTCTAATCGAGCCACCAAAATCGCAAGCAAAACCAGGGGCAGGCTAAAAGCAAAGGCATGCATTATCAATGCATCAATGTTGGCACCCAGATATGCAGCAACCCAAAGCAAAGACCAGGCTGATGTGGCAATAAAGCCAGTCCAGATACCCAGTTCTTTCACAACCACCGTTCGAAAACCATATAAGATCGATGTAAACAATGCCCACAACACCAAAGCATCAACAAGTTGCGGGGAAGCATTCTCTATCAACCAAAGACCAGGTAGCGGCCAAACGAGTAACACGATTACACGCAACCAGGCAGCGCTAGCACGCTGAAAGACAAAGTTAAAAACGATACTCATTGGAAATAGCGGTAAAAAAAATCCAGCAATAAGTAAAGTCATTGACTGCATCACACCCATCTCAACCAAACATTAAGCCGTGTTGCCAGGCCATCCAGACGGCGTACCAGCGAGGTATAAAGCTCAATGATATAAAACTCGCGTGACAATAAGGAATAAAAAGCAAGCCACAATGGTTTGTAGACTTTCTCTACATAATACCCTTTATTTTCGCTGTAATAAGTACGCAGCCAATTTGCAATTATTGTAAGCGTTATAATTATGACAAATGCATCGAACCATAAAACATCGATATCAGCAGCTACATACAAACGCGCAGCAAATGCCTGATCAGGAAACAAGAACAAATCGAAGGTATGACTAATAAACGTATACCCTAATACCACGATAACAAATGAAGCTATCATCATGGCAAATAGGCGGGG
>CALCCU010000234.1 GCA_937900515.1 uncultured Gammaproteobacteria bacterium
AGCAGGTGAATCACCATCTACCGAACCAAAGTTACCTTGACCATCAACTAGCATAAGCGTGCCTTATTAACTTGATATGGCAATTCGACAACCACAATACTCTGCTGACCAGTAGAATCATTCGTTTCGATTTCTGCACGAGCACGAATATGAACTCGACCGCGACCTGTTCTGTATGCTTCAGCGATACCACTTGCACCGTTAATCATTGCAGAGGTTGGGAAGTCAGGACCTGGAACATGTTGCATCAAGCCTGAAATATCGATATCTGGCTCATCGACCATTGCAATACAAGCATTTAAAATTTCTGTCAGATTGTGTGGTGGGATATTTGTCGCCATACCAACAGCGATACCTGAAGAACCATTCACTAGAAGTGCAGGAACTTTCGTCGGCAGCACAGATGGTTCAGATTCAGATTCATCGTAGTTAGGAATGAAATCAACCGTTTCTTTCTCAAGATCGGCCAACATTTCATGAGTGATTTTAGCCATGCGTACTTCGGTATAACGCATCGCAGCAGGTGAATCACCATCTACCGAACCAAAGTTACCTTGACCATCAACTAGCATATAACGCATAGAAAATGGTTGAGCCATACGAACCATTGTATCGTAAACAGCTGTATCACCATGTGGATGGTATTTACCGATGACGTCACCAACAACACGGGCAGACTTTTTATAAGAGCCGTTCCAGCTAATATTTAAGTCACGCATAGCGTATAAAACACGGCGATGTACTGGTTTTAATCCGTCACGCACATCAGGTAAAGCTCGTCCAACAATTACACTCATCGCATAATCGAGGTACGATTGTTTCATCTCGTCTTCAATATCAATCGTATCAAGTTCAAAAGCAATATCAGTCATCTATCTCAATATCCAAATAAAACAGGGGTCGGTACTCATCAACCGAAGGCGTAATCTTAACATTTCAAGCGATTTCATGCACGTTTATAGAACATCACTACTAGGGGTTACGTTTTGAAAAAAAACCGTTCAAATCATCTTCTAGAGTGAATAAAAGTTCTTTAAGCCCAATATTCCACCCTTTTACGACTTGTGAAGGTGTAGTTTCTTCAAGATCGATGTCAATTCTTAAGCCCGTTTGAAATAATGCATTAGCATGATCTTCACTTGTAGAAGTAATAAAAAATTGCATTTCCAAAATAGATTGCGGAGAAAACGTATCTCTTGATTCGCCATAAAGCGCAGTTACGGCTGTTTCAAGCACCATATCAGCGGGCTGTTTATCATCAACAATCACTAAACTGAATAAACCAGTTTTCTGTAACCACCGTTTAAGCTGCTCAGTGAACATTTCATCTGGAGTAGCGAAAAACTGATGCATCTTCTGTGGTTGAAATTCGTTATCACCTACTTTATAAATCACATTATGAGATCTAAATTGAGACGTGACTTTAACTGGTTTTATTCTCAGCACTCTGTTTTTAACAAAGTTAGCGGCGACAGCACCTCGGTCAACATCAATTACGTAATAATGAACCGTCTCGTCTTCGTCCCTTGAACCTATGCCAAAACAGGCTGATAACAAACTTGTTAATAGCAATATTGCTACTGCTCTAACCATCAATTTAGCCTTCACATTCAACTCCTATCTAACCGCTCGTGTTACAGTCATCATTTTTTGTGCCGATATAATAAATTAACTGACTACTAAATGCGCGATATGGATAAATTAAAAACAAAAATAAGAACTATTCCTAACTTTCCAAAACCTGGCATACAGTTTAAGGATATCACGCCTCTTCTTCTTGATCCTGCCAGTTTAGAGCTAGCGGTTAATGGATTAGTTCAACCATTTCGCGACACAAACATCACCGCCATTGCTGGTATGGAAGCACGCGGATTTATCTTTGGTAGCTTAGCAGCACGCGAACTCAATGTAGGCTTTATACCATTAAGAAAGCCGGGGAAATTACCCTATAACGTTAAGTCGGTCAGTTACACCTTAGAATACGGAGAAGCCAGCTTAGAAGCACATAGTGATGCAATCAAAACTGGTGACCGAATTTTACTCGTAGATGATTTACTAGCAACTGGTGGCACTGCCCGCGCTAGTTGTCAATTAGTCGAACAATTCGGAGGCACTGTTGTTGCATGTGCATTTGTAGTCGAATTATTGTCACTTAACGGGCGAAGTCAACTTGATAACACTCATACTCACTCACTGATAACCTACTAATTATGAAATATTTTATTTTTATCTTTTTGTTTTTGAGCACAGTGTGCAATGCCGAACAATTTCAGGCACCACTAACAAATACCCAGTGGCAAGTTATTGAGTCACCATTAGAATGCGTCCTAACTCAGCCTATAGCTGGCTTTGGTGAAGCAAAATTTACACGTCGTTCAGGGGGGCCTTTTACGCTTGAATTCACTACCCGTTCACATCCTGCTGAAGCAGATGTTATTAATTTCGAGATTGCTGAAGCACCTTGGCAAAATAAAGAAGAACGAATGACCCTAGCCTCTTTGCCAAGCGAATTAAATCAGATGGCGTTCAAACTTGTAGGAAAAAAAGCAAAAGAGGCGTTAACGCACATGCAAGAAGGTCGGTTCCCAGCCGTACGTTATCGTAGCCACAGTTCAGATGAAGAAATCAGCGCTTTATTTTCAACCGTACATTTGAATGATTCCATGCCTGCCTTTGTTCAATGTTTAGATAATTTATATCCAGATAGTTTTGAAGATATTCGTAACTTAACAGTATATTTCCAACTCGAGAAATCAGATTTAGATAAAAAATCGCAAGCTTCGCTAAGACGCATTGGTGATTACGTTAAATTAGATAGTCAAATTAAAGAAATTAGTATTAATGGTTACACCGATAACCATGGTACTAGGAGGTTAAATATTGAACTATCTGAAGCTCGCGCCCTTTCTATTAAGAAGTTTCTGGTTGAAGAATGTGAAGTGCCGGAAAATCTAATCACCACAGCCTTTCATCGTGAATTTCATCCCGCAAAAACAAATAAAACACAAAAAGGACGATCTTATAATCGTCGTGCTGAGATTGAAGTTTTTCGATAAACACCTTCCCTTCTCCTCGATTTACTATACTATTTTTGTATCACGTGACAAACATCTCACGTCTTATAATTAAGGAATAAGCATGCATCAAGAAGCAATAATTGCTCTATCTGTCATTGGAATCGTTGCCATCACCTGTCAGTGGTTTGCTTGGTGGGTTAAGTTACCAGCTATCGTTTTTTTATTACTGTCAGGCATCATTCTTGGCCCTTTGACTGGTTGGTTAAACCCTGAACAATTATTTGGTGACTTACTCTTTCCTATGGTCACACTCTCGGTAGCTATTATCTTATTCGAAGGAAGCCTAACACTAAAGTTTGAAGAGATCAGAGGGCTACAAAAAGTCGTCCGCAATATGCTGACAATAGGCGTAGCAATTGCTTGGTTTAGCATCACGGCTGTTACGCATTACGTATTAGAGTTCTCATGGTCGCTATCCTTACTATTTGGTGCACTAATGGTCGTAACTGGCCCAACAGTAATAGTACCCATGCTCAGAACAGTAAAACCTAACAGTACCATATCCAATATTCTACGATGGGAAGGCATTGTCATTGATCCTCTTGGTGCTATCCTTGCTGTATTAGTATTCGAAGTGATCTTATCGATGCAAGCAAGTGGTCATCTACCCATTAGTCATACCTTTGCACTATTTGGTCAAACACTCGCTATAGGTATCATTTTAGGTGCTGTAACAGGGTATTTATTCGGCCTTATTCTACGAAAACATCTGATGCCAGAATACTTACACAATGTGGCGACACTTAGTATTGTTTTCGGCGTTTTCGCCTTATCAAATGAATTATCAGAAGAATCAGGATTATTAACCGTCACAGTGATGGGGATCTGGTTGGCAAATATGAAAAATGTTGATGTTGAAGACATTCTTGATTTTAAAGAGAGCCTAAGTATTTTACTAATTTCTGGTTTATTTATATTACTTGCTGCTCGTCTCGATTTCTCGCAATTTGAAGCATTAGGTATGGGTGCAGTAGTACTGTTTCTATTTATTCAATTTATTATTCGCCCCCTTAAAGTATTTGTATCAACCTATAATTCAGACCTAACGTGGCAAGAAAAAACAATGATCAGCTGGATTGGCCCAAGAGGTATTGTGGCTGCAGCTGTAACCGCATTATTTGCTATTAGATTAGAAGAAGTAGGTATTGAAAATGCTGATCTTCTTGTACCTCTCGCTTTCACCATCATCATTGGTACCGTGCTATTACAAGGCGCGACCTCAAAGTTCATCGCAAAATTTCTAGGTGTAGCAGAACCAGAAGATGATGGCTTTTTAATTATGGGTGCCAACCCCGTTGGTCGTATGATTGCCAAAGCACTACAAGAAAGTGGCTTCACCACGCTACTAGCTGATGGTAGCTGGACTAATATTAAAGCAGCACGCATGGATGGTTTAGCAACCTATTATGGCAATGCTGTTTCAGAGCACGCTGACCGACATATGGACTTAGTTGGTTTAGGCCATCTATTAGCGCTCACACCACAAAAAGACCGTAATGCACTAGCTGGTCAGCGTTACAAACCAGAATTTGGGTCTAATAAAATCTACTTATTACCTACCGAAGAAGATAAAGAGTCTGAAAAGGAAGAACAGCAATCTCGTAAAGCCGTTAATCATGGTTTCCAAATCTTATTTAATAAAGAGCTATCCTATTCCAAACTTGCTAGCTTGATTGGTCAAGGAGCCTTGACCAAACAAACTACATTAAGTGAAAACTTCACCTTTGAAGACTACAAACAAGAGTATGGCAAACGAGCACAGCCTATATTCATCTTTAACGCGAAGCAGCAATTACGGTTCTTCGTTGATGCCGAATCATTCAAGCCTGACCCGGGTTGGACTATTGTGGCACTGGTAAAAGATGAAAAAGTTTCAGAACAAGACAAGTAGTTTTCTAGAATTAAAAGCATAGGAATATGACTATTAATGCCTAAAAAAATGATTGGTGGTTGGCAACAGAAATCACAAGAAATTGTGTACGATAATGCTTGGATCCAAGTTCGCCATGAAGAAGTCATTCGCCCCAATAGCAGTGAAGGCATCTATGGTGTCATACACTTTAAATCCAACGCCATTGGTATCGTCGCGGTAGATGATGAAGATAACACATGGTTAGTCAAACAAAGCCGCTATCCTAATAATGAAACTACCATCGAAATCCCCGAGGGCGGCGGACTATTGAATGAATTACCCCTTGATGCAGCAAAGCGTGAATTAAAAGAAGAAACAGGCCTCACAGCCAATAACTGGCAACCGTTATTAGAATTACGTACCTCCAATTCCGTCACCGATGAGAAAGCCTATATATTCCTCGCTACTGACCTCACTCAAGGTGAACAGGCACTTGAAGAAACTGAAGATATAGACGTATTAAAACTCCCTATTCAAAAGGCCATCACTATGGCAATGAGTGGTGAAATTATAGATGCTATGTCAGTTGCAGCTTTACTTAAATTATCGGTACTAAGAAATACAAAATAATGCTATTAGAATGAGAGCGTTAAATGCATGGATTGAACACATTACCCTCCATTTAAACTAACCCATATTATGTTTAATTCAAAGTATTCATGCATCATAAGTGAACTCAAAAGTAAATCACATTAACCTTTTATGCATACTCATTACTGCGTGTTGATCTACCCGTAAAACCTTACTTGGTTTAATGTGAAACAATACAGCACTGACACATCCTAAATTTTAGCCTATATTGTTCAACAGAAAATAACTATGCTGACGAGTTCAGTATGTCATACTAAATTTAAGTTTGGAGCGTCGAGATGAGTTGGGTTGAACAAATACTTGATGGTAGCTTTATGCCCCATGGTCATTGTTTGCAATGGCGGCCTGATCTGCTATCCCTTTATGTAATTGGTGATATTTTAACTGCCATCGCTTACTCTATCATCCCTCTAGCACTGGTTTATCTAGTTAAGAAAAGAACAGATCTTGACTATAACTGGATTTTTCTTATGTTTGCTACCTTCATTTTTTTATGTGGCGTTAGCCATTTCCTTTCACTTATCAATATCTGGCACGGCTATTATTATATTGAAGGCATATCAAAGCTAGCAACTGGAATAATATCTATCATTACTGCAGTTATGGTGTGGAGGTTAATGCCAGCGGCACTAGCAATCCCGAGCAATGAAGAGTTTCGAACTAAAAATCAATTACTCGAACAAGCACAGAAAAAACTACTGAAATCTAATCAACTTTTAGAAAAAAGAGTCCTAGAACGAACGAAAGAATTAGAGCATGCAGCCCGAACAGATGCGTTGACAGGCATCCTTAACCGGGGAGGATTGATGGATAATTTATCGGCTGAAATTGAACGAGCAACACGATACCATCATAGTTTGAGTATCCTCATGGTCGATCTCGACCATTTCAAATACGTGAATGATAATTATGGACATCCAGTAGGTGATGCCGTGTTAACTGAAGCTGCAGTTATTTTAAGTGCAGCATGTCGAACTACTGACAGTTTGGGCCGCTATGGTGGTGAAGAATTTCTATTTGTCCTACCTGACACCAACATCTCTAAAGCATCTGAACTAGCAGAACGGATCCGATTTCAAGTTGAACAACACCATTTTTGTAAGGATACGACCTCTGAATTATCATTAACATGCAGCATCGGAGTAACAAGTTACCAGTCTAAACAGAGCCAATCCAGCTTACTTAAATTAGTTGATGATATGCTTTATGATGCAAAAGAATCTGGTAGGAATAGAGTTATCGTTAATCAACAGTAAACACCGTGAATTACCTTGTTTACTCCTCTATCCCTCCTTCCCATAACAGGAGCAACTTCATTAATGATTTTTTATAATCTTTAGCCATAGTAATCGCTGAAATCATTGCCACTGAACCTACCCCCGTTTTATAGAGCTGCTCAGCTCGTTTTTGATCAATCCCACCAATTGCTACTAATGGATAAGTATCTGCTAATAGCCGTGTCCATTTCTCTACTCTCTCCACACCTTGAGGGAGCCACGGCATGACTTTACTGGTGGTTTCAAACACAGGCCCTAGAGCGATATAACTTGGGTTTACAGCTAAAGCACGGGCAAGTTCCCAGTAGGAGTGAGTTGAGACTCCCAGTCGTAAACCAGCTTGCTCTATTTCAAGAAGATTCGCATCGTGTAAATCTTCTTGTCCTAAATGTACGCCGTAGGCTCGATGTTCAATCGCCACCTTCCAATAATCATTGACGAAAAATGCAACGGAATCATCACAGTAACTTACCGCTTGCTGTACTGCGTTATGCTTTTGTTGCTCGCTAGCCTCTTTGATTCTGAGCTGGATAGTTTTAATGCCCTCTTCAGTCAGTTTTCTAATCCAGTCACTGCTATCAACGACAGGATAAATACCTAAACGTTGTGGACACGATGGAAAGTTAAATTGATGACCAACAAGGTTTTTGCTGTAGGTTAATTTAGGCATATCGCATAATTCAAAGTCTGCATTTGAATGTGCAATTACATGATAGGGTCCTATTGATTTGGCATCACGAATGCCTCGTGTTAAATAGGCTTTTGCTAATACAATAGCGTCACGGATATCAAGGTTTATTGCCATATTACTAGCAATACTTGAGGCTAATACACAGCCGGTACCTCTTACACTTTTTGCTTGTTTATCAGCGTAGCAATAAAATTCTGTGCTTTGATCAATAAAATAGTCCGTGGCCCATTCACTATCATTATGTCCACCTTTCACTAAGCAGGCATTTAAACCTAATTCTAATAAACGTTTACTTGCATGAATTGGATTTCTTTGTTGAGTTAATTGAGCTAGTTCGACTGTATTTGGTGTCAACAAGCTTATTTCAGGAAGTAAGTTTTTCAATAAAAAGTGTTGTACGTTACTACTAACCGATACACCACCTGAAGTACTACTTAGAACAGGATCCCAGATAACAGGCACATTATGCTGTTTGACTATATTTAAGACGGCTTGCGCAATTTCAATATTAGGTACTAAACCGACCTTAATAGCTGCTATATCATAATCTACTACTGCTGACTGATACTGATTATTAAACTGGCTAAGCTCTAATGCACCTAAAGATATTAGTCCCTTGCTGCTTTGTTCTGTTAAACAAGTAATTAAAGGCACGGGATGACAACCATGGGATGACACTGTTTGACTATCGGCAATAATGCCGGCACAGCCCTGAGGGTCTAAACCACCAATCAATAAAACAGTAGGTAAACTTGAAGTCATCTTTGTATTAGCCATTTTGTTGCCAGATAGGTTGCTCTAATGTTGGTGTACTAGGTTTGGCGTTTGTTCGTTTTGGCATTACGCCAGCTTCATAGGCTAACCGTCCTGCATTAATAGCTTGAGCAAATGCCGAAGCCATAACGTCCGGTTCTAATGCTTCAGCTACAGCTGTGTTCAATAAAATACCGTCATAACCTAATTCCATTGCTTGCACAGCATCAGATGGTTTCCCTATGCCAGCATCAACGAGTAATGTCATATCTGGAAGACGCTTACGAATAGTTTCTAATGCATAGGGGTTAATCAAACCCTGCCCTGTGCCAATCGGAGCCCCCCAAGGCATTAATACTTCACAACCTAAATCTGCAAGTTTTTGGCAAAGTACGAGGTCATCGGTGCAATATGGAAATACTTTGAAGCCTTCAGCAATTAATGTTTTAGTCGCTTCAACTAACGCAAAAGGATCTGGCTGTAAATTATACCCATCGCCTAATACTTCAAGTTTGATCCAGTCTGTATCGAATAACTCACGTGCCATACGAGCTGTTTTAACTGCTTCATCCGCACTGTAACAACCAGCTGTATTAGGTAATAAATGACAGCCTAGTTCTTGAATCAGACTCCAAAATTGGTTGCTGGACTCTGATTGCGATGAATTCTGGCGACGTAACGATAAAGTAATGACTTGTGACTTTGAAGCACGAATTGCATCCAACATGATTTGGGGTGATGAATACAGTGCCGTGCCGATAAATAAGCGACTTTGTAATTCAGTTCCATATACCTGCCATGGTGATGCATCTTTCATAGTAGTCTCCATTTATCCCCCACTGATTGGCGACATAATATCGAGTTTATCGCCTTCTTTGAGTACTGTACTGTCATGTGCTGATTTAGGAATAACCTCATCATTTATTACAGCTAAAAATCGCCCACTAATATTCTCAATGTGCAGAAAATTAATCAGCTTGGTGTTTTTCATTATTTCAACTAAGTCGCCATTAAAAGTGATTCGGATAGCATCAGACATGCATAAACTCCCCAAATTTTATTGCTTGTTCATTGCCTTCTAATAAGGCCAGCACATCAGAAATTATGGCTGGTGAGAATAAGTAACCATGGCGATATAAACCATTCACCTGCAGCCCCCAATTGGTTCTTTTTACGACAGGCATATTGTCTATCATTGCAGGACGACAATGCGATGCCATTTCAAGTACCCGTGCTTCGGCGAAGCCTGAATTAATGGTATACAAAGCAGACATAAGCTCAAGACCTGAACGCACACTAACGGGTGACATATCATCGCTTTCAATGACCGTTGCCCCAAGAAAGTATTCATTATTCGGGCGTGGTGCTAGATACATAGGATAACGTGGATGAATAAGTCGAACAGCATGCTTGAAATTAACTTCAGGAGCATGAACACGAATCACTTCACCTCGAATACTACGTAAGCCTTCTAAATCCTTCTTAGCACCATTACCACGGCAATCAATCACCTCGTCAAAGGCGCCACTACTACAACTAAAATATTGTTGTGATAGTGCTTCTAGCACTCCATCTGACAGTGAATCTATCTCTTCACATTGTTGCCAGTCACAAAGTGGAGAGGAGCTTAAGATGGTCGTCAACTGACTATATAAATGACGATTATCTAAACAAGCCTCATCATCAAAAAAGAGTGCATTATCAAACTGTTGAGATAATTGAAGCTCTTTCTCTTTTAACTCAGCTTTACTAAGTTGAGTATAATCATTATCAGACAAAACATGCTGTGCTCGTTTAGTAAACCTTTCCATTTCGGCTTGATCACCTGCATGAGCAACCACCAAAGTACCATTACTTTGATAAAAAATAGGCTCAGGTAAATCTGCCAACCACTGCGGCCAAATGGCAGCAGAAATATTGCCTATTTCTTTAACTTTTGCTTCAGTCTGTACGGCCTCGGTAGCCGGTGAAATCATCGCAGCAGCAATATATCCAGCACTTCCCATACCTACTTGATCATCACTCGATAAAATCGATACGCGATGTCCTTTTAAGGTTAGCCGCCATGCGAGTAAGCGGCCAATAAGGCCGCTTCCAATTAATAAATACTGTTTCACAGCTACTTAAACCTGATGGTAAATTTTACTGCCGCCCGCTTTAAACTCTTCCGATTTTTCAGCAAACGCTTCTTTCACATCATGTGAGATACGCATTGAGCAGAACTTTGGCCCACACATTGAACAGAAATGTGCTACTTTTGCTGCTGGCTTAGGCAAGGTTTCATCATGGAATTCACGTGCTGTGTCTGGGTCTAAACCAAGATTAAATTGATCTTCCCAGCGGAACTCAAATCGCGCTTTTGAAATTGCATTATCACGAATATCAGCACCCGGATGTCCTTTGGCTAAATCGGCAGCATGAGCCGCTAATTTATAAGTAATGATGCCTGTCTTAACATCGTCTTTATTCGGTAAGCCTAAGTGCTCTTTCGGTGTGACATAACACAACATGGCTGTGCCGTACCAGCCAATCATTGCCGCACCAATACCTGATGTAATGTGATCATAACCTGGAGCAATATCGGTAACCAAAGGACCTAATGTATAGAATGGTGCTTCATGGCAATGCTTTAATTGCATATCCATGTTTTCTTTTATCTTGTGCATGCCAACATGACCAGGACCTTCAATCATGACTTGTACGTCGTGTTTCCAAGCAATTTGTGTCAATTCACCTAAGGTAATCAATTCCGCAAACTGAGCTTCATCATTGGCATCTGCTTGTGAGCCTGGACGTAAACCATCACCCAATGAAAATGACACATCATAAGCTTTCATGATCTCGCAAATTTCTTCAAAGTGCGTGTATAAAAAGCTTTCTTCATGATGCGCTAAACACCATGCAGCCATAATTGAGCCACCACGTGAAACGATGCCCGTTGTACGATTTACTGTTAATGGAATATGAGATAAACGAACGCCAGCATGAATCGTAAAGTACGACACACCTTGCTCAGCTTGTTCAATCAAGGTATCTCTGAAAACTTCCCATGTTAAATTTTCAGCAATACCATCCACTTTTTCTAACGCTTGATATAAGGGAACCGTACCAATTGGAACTGGTGAATTACGAATAATCCATTCACGGGTTTGATGAATATGTTTACCCGTTGATAAATCCATAACGGTATCGCCCCCCCAACGAGTACTCCATACCATTTTTTCAACTTCTTCTTCAATTGATGAAGTAGTCGCTGAATTACCAATATTGGCATTAATTTTGACCAAAAAGTTACGCCCAATGATCATTGGCTCTGCTTCTGGGTGGTTGATATTTGCAGGAATGATCGCACGGCCTTCAGCTACTTCTATACGTACAAATTCAGGGGTAATGTGACTGGAGAAACCTTCAGGTAGTGAACCTGCTTTATCTGCTTCTTCACGCCCTACGTTTTCACGAATTGCAATGAATTCCATTTCTGGAGTCACAATACCTCGGCGAGCATAATGCATTTGGCTGACGTTCTTGCCTGCTTTAGCCCGAAGCGGTTTACGGTTGTGGTTGAATAATGGAATTTCAAGCATTGCGGCTTCTTGCTCGCGTGTAAATTCAGAACTGTATTCGTCTAACTCTTCGGTGTCATCTCGGCTTTCAATCCATGATGTTCGAATAGCAGGCAAACCTTTTTCAAGGTCGATCGTAGCTGAAGGATCAGTATAAATACCTGATGTATCGTAAACATAAATTGGCGCATTTGGTTCGCCTGCTTTGCTTGTATCTCTATTCGGTGTATCTGTTAACGATATTTTTCGAAATGGAACACGGATATCATCACGGCTACCGACTACATATGCTTTCTCAGAACCTGGAAATGGTTGAGTTGAAATACCACTGCGATCAGTAATATCAATAACATTTTCATTTTGTGAAGACATTAACTTCCCCTATTAGAATCAAAAAATATCGGGGAAATCGTTGAGCCAAGGACTGGCTAACAAGAAATGAGCATAGCAAAATGCGCCTAACGGCAACATTACGCGATATACTCGCTTGTTTCCTACGGAGGTTCTAGCCTCTTCAGGTTCAACGGGTTTAATCTCAGCCAATTCAATGGCACCCCGACAAGTGCTTCGCATGGTAAAGCAAAAGCATTTTTTTTAGCAAGCCTTATCTGGCAGAATAGTCAGCTAAGACATAATGCAACATAGACCGTATAACGACATGGCTGATAAAAACGATAGTTCTGATGATCATGAGTTTGATTTGTTTCGAGCAGAAATGCGCGATGCAGAGCGACTTCATCACGATCGTTTACTACACACAAAGCAAAAGCCTGAAGTTAAAGTGGGCAAATATTTCACAAGTTCAGCTCAAACTCGGAGCGAACATTTCTCAGATATGTTTTCACCTGAAACAGTCGGTAATGAAGAATATCTTGAATATCGTGGCCCAGGAATCCAGCACCGCGTCTTTTCAAAGTTACGCACAGGTAAAGTACATATTGAAGCCGAGCTCGATTTACACGGAATGACATTGGCACATGCTGAACCGACTTTGTCACAATTTTTAGAACAGTGCCAGCAGCAAGGGATTCGTTGTGTTCGTGTTATACATGGCAAAGGTTGGGGTTCAAAAAATAATAAACCTGTTTTAAAAAGCAAACTGAACCACTGGTTACGCGAAAGCAATAGTGTATTAGCCTTTTGCAGCGCCACCATTACTGATGGTGGTACGGGCGCACTTTATGTATTATTGAAACGAACACATGGAAGCAGTAAAGAAATGGCCTGATAGTTGCTATCAAAAATATAAAATTTAAGGGATATAAATATGATCAAAGCTCTAATGAATACGCTCACTTACCCTAAAAAGATGATGCTTATTGCAATCGTCTTTTTAGTGCCAATACTGTTCACGTCATGGCTCATCATTTCACTACAAAATGAAAGCATCCACCATGCTGAACAAGAAAAAGATGGCTTAACCTTTATCAAATCTGTTCGTTCTATATACCAGCACATGCCACAACATCGAGGCATGACCAATGCATTTCTTAATGGTAAAAGTCAGTTTGAGCAAAGAATTTTAAGCAAAAGAGAGGAAATTGCTGCCGATATATCGGCAATAGATGCCGTTAATGCTCAGCTTGGTGATAAATTTTCTACCACACCATTATGGAATACAATCAAACAAGAATGGCAACAGTTAAGCAAGATCTCTTTTACCGGAGAACCTCAAGATATATTTAAGCAACATACAGCACTGATTGCCAAACTCGCAGGTCTTATCGAACACATTAGCAATCAGTCAGGTTTGGTATTGGATAATGATCTCGAATCATCGTTTATTATTGATATTTTAGTTTACAAATTACCTACTGTGACCGAGCGGTTAGGAAGAGCACGTGGTTTAGGATCAGGCATTGCTGCAGCCGGTGAGATCACTATTCAAGACAATATTAAATTAGGCTCCTTACTAGGAGAAATTACAGACAATTCTCAAGCTATAATCCATGATTTAGACATTGTATTTGCAGAAGACCCTGATTTAAAGAACACATTAAAAGACGTATTAATTCAACGTACTGAGAGTATGGATACGTTCACACAAACTGTAAATAATGACATATTAGGTCAGCAAATAATCTTTATTGATCCGACTGACTTTTTTGCATTGGGTAGTGCTGCAATAAAAGCTAACTACCAGCTCTACGACTCACTCGTGCCCATTTTGGATAATTTATTTACTCAGCGTATCAATGATCTCAAATTTGAACGAAATAGTATTATCATACTTATTGTATTGACCCTTCTGATTTCTATCACTCTATTTCATGTTTTTTATCAGTCACTTATAGATACGTTCAAGCAACTTAAAATGGGAACAGATGAAATTGCCAATGGCAATCTAACCATTTCTATTGATAGTGATACAAATGATGAATCAAAACAAATCGTCACAGCGCTCAATACAATGGCCAAAGGGCTAAACACCACCGTGAGCATTATCAGATCAGATGCCGATATACTCTCAACCTCAGCCAACCAACTTTATAGCTCAACACATACTGTGACCGATAATATTTCTGAGCAACAGTCTCAAACTGAGCAAATTGCTACAGCAATGAACCAAATGACACAAACCGTTCAAGATATCGCTCGTAATGCTGAAATGCTGGCAGAAGAAGTGACGAATGCTGAACATGAAACATCAACAGGCAGTAACATTATCAATGAGACAATTATGTCGATAAATACCTTATCCGAAGGGATTGGTAGTGCAGCAAACGTCGTGTCTCAATTAAAAGAAAGTAGTAATGAAATTGGCTCTATTCTTAATGTAATCAAAGGTGTAGCAGAGCAAACAAATCTACTAGCTTTAAATGCAGCCATTGAAGCGGCTCGAGCAGGTGAACACGGTCGAGGGTTTGCGGTAGTAGCTGATGAAGTTCGCAGCCTGGCGAACCGCACACAACAGTCAGCAGAACAAATTCAAGAAATGGTCAATACCTTACAGAGCAATACTCATCATG
The DNA here is from genome assembly GCA_937900515.1 of uncultured Gammaproteobacteria bacterium. GTDB lineage: Bacteria > Pseudomonadota > Gammaproteobacteria > Nitrosococcales > Methylophagaceae. Next base: position 14,834 of record CALCCU010000234.1, read on the forward strand.
CCATCTCAGTTATGGATAAGGAACGAACCAAAGCCGAACAAATGTCAGTCAATACCCAGTCAGCTACGACATCAATTAATAATATTGTAGAAACTGTAGCAAAAATATCGGATATGAGTGTTCAACTTGCGACAGCTGCTGAAGAGCAAAGTAGCGTATCAAAAGAAGTTAATCGTAATGTGAATATCGTCTCTGACTTATCATCACAAAATCTTATTAGTACCAATGAAGTTTCAGACGCGAGCGAGTCACTCGCGAAGCTTGCCGTAGAGCTTGATAAAGTAGTAAGAAAGTTCAAAATCTAAATCTAGCCTACGCCTTGCAACAAAAAAGCCCAAGTTAATACTTGGGCTTTTTTTTAGGCTTCCTTATCCAACCCACTTCCGTGCATTGTGGAATAAACGTAACCATGGGCCATCTTTACCCCAGTCATCTGGGTGCCATGAATATTGCACAGTACGTGTTACACGTTCAGGGTGAGGCATCATAATCGTCACACGACCATCAGTCGTAGTTAGTGCTGTTACACCCTGTTTAGAACCATTAGGATTGAACGGATAACGTTCTGTTGCTTGGCCTTGGTGATCAACATAACGCATTGCTACTAAGGCAGCTTCTTGTGCACCTGCATCACTAAACTCAGCACGCCCTTCACCATGTGCAACAGCAATAGGCATAACTGAGCCAGCCATATCCTGCAATAAAATTGAAGGTGAATCGACAATTTCAACCAAAGAAAAGCGAGCTTCAAATTGCTCTGAAAGGTTACGTTCAAATCGAGGCCAATGATCACTTCCCGGAATCAACTCTTTAAGCTGTGACAACATCTGGCAACCATTACACACACCCAATGCAAACGTGTCTTCGCGTTGGAAGAACTCACTAAATTGTTTGCGCGCTTTATCATTGTGCAAAATAGTGCTTGCCCAACCACGACCGGCACCTAATACATCACCATAAGAGAAACCACCACAGGCAACTAAGCCTTTAAAGTCCGCTAAGTCAACACGACCTTCAAGTACATCACTCATATGAACATCAATGGCAGTAAAGCCTGCATGATCAAACGATGCAGCCATTTCTATTTGGCCATTCACACCCTGCTCACGTAAAATGGCAACTTTTGGACGTACACCACTCAAAATGAACGGTGCAGCTACATGTTCGTCCGCATCAAACGTTAAATCAGCATATAAACCTGAGTCATTCTCATCTAATAATGCATCAAACTCTTGCAGAGCACAGTCTGGGTTATCACGTAATGACTGCATTTGGTAACTTGTTTCAGCCCAGAAACGGTGTAATGTGATTCGTGACTCGTTAATTACTTGGTCACCATCCACAGTCACAATAATCTGTTGATCATCACGAAGACTACCAATCACATGACTGTTATGAGCTAAATCATATTCACGTAGAACAGATAATGTATCATCGACATCACAATGCTTAACTTGGATAACAGCACCTAGTTCTTCATTAAATAATAACGGTAACGCCTCACCTAAACCTGATAATTTAATATCAAGACCACAGTGACCAGCAAATGCCATTTCAGTTAATGTGCCTATCAAACCACCATCACTACGATCATGGTAAGCCAATAACACATCATCAAGTTTCAACTGCTGAATAGCAGAGAAAAAGCTCTTCAGTGATGTAGGATCATCTAAATCCGGCCCATAATGACCAACTTGACCATACACTTGAGCTAATGCTGATGCTGCAAGTCTATTTTTACCCTTACCAAGATCAATATAGATAAGATCAGTATCACCTTTGTCCGTTCTTAATTGTGGCGTGCAGGTTTTCGCTGCATCACTAACAGGAGCAAACGCTGTAACAATCAATGACAATGGTGAGGTTACCGATTTACTTTCACCCTCTTCTTTCCACACTGTTTTCATTGATAAAGAGTCTTTACCAACTGGAATTGCAATGCCCAATGCTGGACATAATTCCATACCAACAGCTTCAACCGTATCGTATAACTCTGCATCTTCACCAGTGTGACCACAGGCAGCCATCCAGTTAGCTGATAACTTAATATCGCCTAACTGTGCTATTGATGCTGCTGCAATATTAGTAATTGACTCACCGACTGCCATACGGCCCGATGCAGGAGCATCAATCAATGCCAGTGGTGCGCGCTCACCCATTGACATTGCTTCACCCTTAAAACCATGGTGGTCTGCTAATGTCACAGCACAATCAGCAACGGGTACTTGCCAAGGGCCAACCATTTGGTCACGAGCTACTAAGCCAGTAACACTTCTGTCACCGATAGTAATTAAGAAATTTTTACTTGCTACTGTAGGTAGTTTTAGAACACGTTCTAAAGCATCACTAACCGTTACATCAGCCAAATCAAGCGCTGGCTTTTCAAATGTGTGATGCTTCACATCACGTAACATTTTTGGTGGTTTGCCTAATAATAGCGATAAAGGCATATCCACTGGGTTTTGATCGAATTCAGCATCGCCCACTAATAAGTGCTGCTCTGATGTTGCTTCACCAACGATAGCCCAGGGGCAACGTTCGCGTTCACAAATCGCTTTAAACTGTTCGACATCTTCAGGATTGATACCTAATACATAACGCTCTTGAGACTCATTACACCAGATTTCCATTGGAGACATACTTGATTCATCGTTAGGTACAACGCGTAATTCAAACTTACCGCCACGACCACTATCATCAACCAATTCAGGAAATGCGTTTGATAAGCCACCCGCACCTACATCATGAATTGCTACGATTGGATTGTGATCATCTAAAGCCACACAACGATCAATCACTTCCTGACAACGACGTTCCATTTCAGGGTTGCCACGTTGTACCGATGCAAAGTCTAAACCTTCATCACTAGTACCTGATGCAACTGACGATGCAGCGCTACCACCCAAGCCGATCAGCATTGCAGGTCCACCTAATACAATCAACTGTACGCCTGGTTCAAAGATATTCTTTTTGACGTGTTGAGGACGAATCGAGCCCATACCACCCGCCACCATAATCGGCTTATGGTAACCACGCACTTCAAAACCATCTGCAGAAGGCACTAATGCTTCATAAGTACGGAAATAACCACATAGATTTGGACGACCAAATTCATTGTTAAACGCCGCACCACCTAATGGGCCATCAAGCATAATTTCTTGGGCAGAAGCCATACGTGATGGCTTACCGTAAGGTGTTTCCCAAGGTTGTTCAAAGCCAGCAATATTCAAGTTAGAAACAGAGAAACCAGTCAAACCTGCTTTCGGTTTAGAACCACGACCTGTTGCACCTTCATCACGGATTTCACCACCGGCACCTGTTGCAGCACCTGGGAAAGGAGAGATAGCAGTTGGATGATTGTGTGTTTCGACCTTCATCAAGATATGTTGCACTTCACCTTGATAGCTATATTGATTATTACTCATATCAACATGGAAACGATGGGTTTTTGCACCTTCAATAACTGAAGAGTTATCACTATAGGCAGTAATAACACCCTCGGGATGTAAGGCGTGCGTATTACGAATCATATTGAATAAAGTATGAGACTTATCTTTACCGTCTACGATCCAATCAGCACTAAAGATTTTATGACGACAATGCTCAGAGTTCGCTTGAGCAAACATCATTAATTCAATATCGTGTGGATTGCGTTCTAAAGCGATGAAATTTTCGACCAAATAATCGATTTCATCTTCAGCTAAAGCCAAGCCCATTGTTTTGTTTGCTTCAACTAATGCCTGACGGCCGCCATTTAGAATATCTACAGTAACTAAAGGGCGAGATTGACCATGAACAAATAAGCGATCAGCTTCATCTTCAGAGTTAAAGACTGATTCAGTCATACGGTCGTGTAATATGTTTGAAATATCTTTCCACTCTTGTGAAGATAATTCACCTTTCATTTCGACGAAGAAAACAACACCGCGCTCGATACGTAGCACATTATTCACGCCACTATTATGCGCAATATCTGTTGCCTTACTAGACCATGGGGAAATCGTTCCTGGACGTGGTGTCACTAAGAAAAAGTGTTCGTTATTTGCTGCTTGACTATCTTTGCTCGTCGCTTCTAATAATGTCTCAACAACAGACTGCTCACTTGCTGATAAATCAGCGCCGCCTTCTACTTCAATAAAGTAACGATATTCACTTCTTAAGGCAGATACAGACGCAAGCTGTTCCTGAAGAGAAGATAACAGTTTTGCTAAACGAAATGCCGAGTGAGCCGAACGGCCAATCAATTGCAGCATATTGATCCCAATACAGATAAAATAAAGGTGTATATAATACTTTATACATCCCTATCAGCCCAAATAAATTACGACTTTTTATGACAACAACTCAAGAAAGCTATACCAAACCTAGTCTATTTCGTTACTTAGGTGTTCTCGTCTATGATGCCTTGTTATTGTTATCTGTACTTATTCTAGCCAGCGCTATTGCTGTTGGCTTTAATGCAGCAGCAAACCACGGCGCAGCAATTGAAGCTGGCAACCCATTTTTCTTTCTCTACTTATTAGGGGTAAGCTTCTTTTTTTATGGCTGGTTTTGGACCCATGGCGGACAAACTCTAGGCATGCGCAGTTGGAAAGTCTATTTAATAAACGATACCGATACTCACGTATCATGGAAGCAAGCCATCATTCGCTTTTTCGCTGCAATCATTTCGTGGATTCCAGCTGGTCTAGGCTTGTGGTGGCTATATCTTGGAAAAGATAATCAAAGCTGGCCGGATATGCTCTCAGCAACAAAGCTACATTTTTCTAAAAATGCTAAAAATAAGCCTTTATCTAGGTTATCTGAAAAATAAGGCTTCTTTAAGATTGCAAGTAAAGCTGAGCACACAATGTAGATAAGATAAAGCTTATATCAGCTCATCCAAGCTATGATTTCTTGCCTTCCTCTAGGTGAGAGGGTATAAACACCAGGCGATACTTTATCGAACCACCCATAAACATCTCTATACATGATATCTCTAGACTTTGGCTCTTGAATTGATTTTGCTACAACTGAAGCCTTAGTTGGCCCCTCTTCTTTTAGGTATCGTGCAACGGCCAAAGCACTTTGACGGTAAGCGGTCATAATCCCTTTTCGTTTATCTACCCCACCAAGGTTTGGATCACCAACCCGTTTAGCAAACTCTCCTAACAATCTTTGTTCACGATTCTTAGATTTCCTAGGTTTATACTCACTAGGATCAAGAAGAACAGTTACATTGTCTTTTTTTCCATCAGGATTAATCGTAATAAGTCCTAAACCAAGCATTTTTAATAACTTGATAATCTGTTTACCCTGTCTTTTAAGCGTTTTACATTGCTTAGGAATACCTATATAGACAATTGGCGTTATAGATAAACGATCAACGGACTGAAGTATAACTGTGAGATTAAAAACTAATTTAAGTTCAACGACAACAGGCGTTTCATCTCCCCTTACAGCCATGACATCACAATTTCCTACTTCGCCTTTCACCTCATAGTTTTGAGATTCCAAATAATTTTTGATAGGTAAATAGAGGTCAGATTCTTTCATTATTAATCAATATTGAGTTGCACATACAATCTAAACTCTAGCAGGATATTCTGTCTTGTGAATCTATTAGACTGATTTTGTCTGGATGTTAGGTAATTTGCAGTTTCGATACAATAAATCTGTTCGCTTTTTGTTTGTCCCGACAACTAAATAATAGGTTGCTCTTCAGGTACAGCTGTATCTGTTGCTGGGTCGAGATCCGAATGAAAAGCTTCAACATTATCGGCCACTTCATCAGGCTGGTTAAATCGAGCAATATGAAACAGTGCCTCACCTTCATTCACTAATGGCATATTGGTACGACCGATAATGATTCCTGAAGCAGATGCTATCACTTCAGCCTCAGCGTGATCATCACCATATGGAACAGCTACGACACCAAGTAAGTCACCTTTATTGACTTTTGCTCCCATAGGCACAAGCATTCGAAACATCCCACTTTGTGGTGCCCTAACCCAAGTACTTGAGCGTGCCACAAAGGGTTCAGATACTTTTTTTGATTTTTTACGATTAGGTGACAATATGCCAATGCTACGCATCACTGATAACACCCCTTTTAGCCCTGCTCTAATTGAGAGTTCATCAAGGCGTAATGCTTCACCTGCTTCATAAACAATCACAGGTACATCTAGTGTATGGCAAGCATGACGCAAAGACCCATCAATCAAACCTGAATTAACAACCACGGGGGCATTAAATGCATTTGCTAAACCTTCAACATCTGGGTTTGATAAATCCGCTCTGATTTGTGGCAAATTATCACGATGAATAGCAGCAGTATGTAAATCAATACCATGCGTACAATGCTGAACGACCTCTGTCATAAATAAATTCGCTAAGCGGCCAGCCAATGAACCTTGATTAGATCCTGGAAAACATCGGTTTAAATCTCTACGGTCAGGCAAATATCTACTCTGATTAAGAAAGCCGTACACATTAACCACGGGAACTGTTATTAAAGTACCTTTCATGCCTTTTAAAGCTTTACTTTTCACTAAACGACGAATAATTTCAACACCATTAATTTCATCACCATGAACGGCTGCTGATATAAAAATAATAGGGCCTTTTCGGTTACCACGAATAACCTGAACAGGCATACTTAAGGAGGTATGCATATACAAGTCAGGTAAAGGGACCTCAATAATTTGATTACTACCTAATGGAATATCCTGCCCAGCAATAGTTAAAATATCAGGCATCATCGTTAACCCTTCTGAAACCAATAGTTAGTTTCACTCAACTTCCCCTTCGAGCATCTCTTTTTGTGGGTCTTGAATATGGTCACTAAGGCTCTGTCCAGCCAAATAAGAAAGAGCAGGATTGACTACAATATTTCCAGCACTCATGGCAGTACGTCCTAGCAGCATACGAAATAACATCGTATCGCGATTTGTTAATGTAGCCTCAATAGTCCATGTTGAATGGCCTAGAGTTGCCTGCGTTTCAATAACATACCGTTGTTCAGTATGACCGCCTGAATCTGTTACAGCTCTCTGATCCAACACCTTGGCCTCACACCAAACTTCGGTATTGGTATCATCTTGGTTTGGATGCATGCCAAAACGTACCCAAAGCACACCTTCCTTGTCAAAGGGTTCAACAGAAAAAGCATGAATCGCAGAGGTCCTCGCTCCAGTATCTACTTTCGCTTTTATTCGTTTTATACCAAGTTCAGGTAAGCTTAACCATTCACGCCAACCAACGACTATAGGTTCATTTATTTCAGTCATTCAAAGCTCTCTAAATAGAGGGAAATTTAACATTAATTTTTCTTTTTTCTAAACAATGCGCTATCAGAAAATGCTGGCTTTATACTGACAGCAAACAACTTTGAACAGATTCTATACCTACTCTTAAAAAACACATATAAAAATATTTTAACTACCCTTGTAATATTTTTATTCTCAGGTCTAATTATTTATATAAATTGTAAGTTGTCCGAAGTAAACATTTGCATAATCTTTTAAGGACTCTAATATAATGCTATATATGTACTCGACACTTTGATACTTTTTCGATTTTTAACACTCCGTTAATTACTTTTCTAGCCGACGCTAAGGAATTACTATGAACCTTGCTATTTTATCTTGTGGACCAAACTCTTACAGTACAAGACGTTTAAAAGAAGCGGCGCTTCAGAGAGGTCATAAAGTTAAAGTATTGAATACACTAAAGTTTGCCATCGATTTGCAGCAAGGTATTCCAGACCTTTATTACCACCAAAATGTATTAAGAGACTATGATGCAGTATTACCTAGAATAGGTGCCTCAATCACTTACTACGGCACAGCAGTTGTTCGTCAATTCCAAGAAATGGGTATTTTTTGCGGTAATACTGCCCACGGTATCACTAACTCACGCGATAAACTGCGTAGTTTACAAATTTTAAGCCGTCATAATATTGGTATTCCAAGAACAACCTTTGTACGTGATAAGAAAGATGTTATTCCTGCTATTGAACGTGTCGGTGGCGCACCTGTTGTTATTAAGCTGATTGAGGGCACGCAAGGGATCGGTGTTTTACTTGCTGAAACAATGAAATCAGCAGAAGCCATCATCGAGTTATTACAAAGCCAAAAACAAAATATTCTCATACAAAAATTTGTGGCTGAAAGTAAAGGTAAAGATATACGTGCTTTTGTGGTGGGTGACCGTGTTGTTGCAGCCATGCGTCGTGTTGCTCAGGGACAAGAGTTTCGCAGTAACGTTCACCGTGGCGGCATTGCCGAGGCGGTAGAGTTAAGCGATGAATACCGAGAAACCGCTGTACGTGCTGCTCAAATATTAGGCCTAGAAGTGGCTGGTGTTGATATGCTTGAAGGTAAAGATGGTCCACAGATTATGGAAGTTAACTCATCGCCGGGTCTCGAAGGAATCGAAGCCGCAACAGGCTTAGATATTGCGGGTGCAGTAATTGATTATGTTGCTGCTCAAGTTGATTTCCCTGAAATTGATATTCGCCAACGATTAACCGTTAGTAAAGGTTATGGTGTCAGCGAAATATATATACCTGAAGGTGCAGATTTCATCGGTAAAACGATTAAAGAAGTCATGCATGAAGAAAAAGACATTAATGTATTAACCTTATATCGTCACGGCAAAGCTATTCCAAACCCTCGCACTCATCGAGAGCTAGAAGCTGGTGATAAATTACTCTGTTTTGGTAAACTAGAATCATTACGTGACATGATTCCTACAAAAACTCAAGATCTTCGCAGACCTGAGATTCAGGATTTACACTCAGAAGAGTTAAATACGACTCATGAAGATGATGTAGACAAGTAATCCAGCTATTTACTGCTTGAGATCCTCTGAATAAATGCTTAATTTTTAGCTAGCCTGAATAAAAGTTTCAGGCTAGCTTACAAATCTAGAACAAACAGCTCTTATGACTTTTAGAATTGTATTAAACTCGATAATTTCAGGACTCTTTGTCTCGATTCTTCATCAATCAATGTATCGTTTGCATAATTATCAAGCAGGCCATTAATCTCTTTTAAATGTGTCATCAAAAGGTCTTTATCTTTTGCCTTAATATCATAATTGTTTATCGTTCTTAGTAGCTTTATCGAAACACTATTTAAACTTTTATTTTGTCGTGGGCTTGGGTTGTCATGTGGCGTTGCAAGTCCGAGTCGATGAATAACCTCTTGCACTACATCACCTTCATACTTAAATACTAATACCTTATTACTCCCAAACACTGCTTGGCATTCATTAACAAAACCTTGATAGTCCAAGTGTTTAGAAAACCACTCAATATCTAACATCTCTGCAAAGGACAGGTCCATACCATAACAAGGGTTATTTGCAACTTGAGGGTTGCGAATACATTGTTTGTAATAGCTTTCAATAAATTCCAGTGGGTCACGAAACCATACCCAAACTTCAATGACGATGAGTTTGCTCAATTCAGAGAGAATCGCTTTTGATTCCTCAGGAAAATCCCACCAGTAATTATAAATACCTTCAGAAGACAAAATAATAGTGTGTGTGTGTTCTTTAACTTGCGAGATTATATTTCGAACGTTTTCAACAAAACTTTCTAAGTTTGTTGTAAGTAGGTTCTTCTCAAACCATTGGTGCTTAGGGGCATTGGGGTTATGTATTTTATCAAGATTATGCGGATATAGAATTCCTTTTCCTCGAAGCTTATATTGTTTTTTCCCCAAGTAGGTTTGTAAGCTTGTCGTGCCAGTTTTTGGAGTCCCCGCATGGATTATGAGCTTTATATTCTGTTGCTCAAATGGTTTTAATAGATCTGCTAATTGTTTAGTAAAATTAATTGTTAACCCTTCCATTTCGGACTATAAACACCTCTATATAACGCTGAAAAAAACTAATACTAGTTACTTGTGTAAAACCTTTCGGCTATTAGCCATAAACTAATAATTAATACAAATTGATTATCAGCTTATTTGTAACGATAGGAAAGTTATAAATGAGGATCCCTTATTCACGCTCAAAAAAAATGCTCGGGCCAGTACGATGACTGAACCGAGCATTGAACTGTTTAACTAGGTGTAATTAAAATGTAACTTGACCAAATACCCAGAATTTTTCTGTATCTACTTTTCCAAGTGATGCATCACCAGCATCATAATCAGCATATTTCAGACCAACGGTGTAATGTTTCATGAATTTCTTCGCGACTAATAAGTCCAATTCATCACCAGCATCAACACCTCCTTCATCCGTTTCAAAGTCATGGTAAACCGCGACCACTTTTGCACCTAATACCTTACCCGCGACGGTAAAGTACATGTCTTCAAGTCCTGCTGATGGGGTCGATAAAAAGGTATCTGCCCAGCCTTGGAAAGCATGGTTAGTCCCTAACGGCGTTTTAAAGCTTGAGCTACCATCACCTTCTTGTACTTCATAAGAGAACTTCGCTAACCAACCTTTATATTTACCTCCTAATTCAGCTAGGTAGTAGTTTTGGTCTTCTATCGTGCTATCGGCATAGTCACTTTGATTGGCATATTCAGCGGTATAGATAACCTTTAAATCGTCATTCACTTTTTGACCGCCAGATAAGCGTAAACCGAGTGTTTGTGATGAATTAGCAGGTGCATCTTCATACTCTAGAAAATAACCGTAGCCTTCCAATTTTCCAATAGGTAAACCTGTGTATTGAAGGTTGACTAAATGTGAATCCATATCAACTGTACCACCAAGGATGGTATGTACTTTATTGAGATAAGCATAGCTGGCTGTTAGACCATCAAATGAGGTGTTAGAAACAGAGAATGCATCAAATGATTGATGATTTTGACGCCATAATACATTACCCACAAAACGGTGGAATGGTGCGCCACGGTAGGTCAGTTCTTGACGACCAAATTTGAATTCAGTATCTGTACCGTTATATTGTAAGTAGGCTTGATTCACTTCGGTGTCATCGGGATCTGCTACTACTGAGTAGGCGGCATCACCGTCTACTTTATTATTAAAATCACCACCGCCTAAATCTTGTACATCTTCAACTTCAGCAAAAGCACTAAAGCCATGAAAAGCACCTGTTTTGTAACCGAGTGTTGAACGTAATGTATAAGCATCGGCATCTTTCAGTGCATTATCTTGATTAACTGATTCATAACGTGCTCGAGCTGAGAAGCTCACTTTACCTCCTGTTAATGCTTCATAGAATGCATCGTCAGCCATCGAGATAGTAGGTACAGTCAGGCCAGCTAAAATTGTAGCTAAAGCTGATAATTTGAATATTGGTGAATATTTCATCTTTATTTCCTAATCGTCTTAATAATTAAATATGCAGCGAAGGCCTGTAAATAACGACTACCAACTTGGCTTGATTGGCACTTCAACCTCGATTAAACCTGAATTTTCAAATTCAAATGTAATCGTTGCCCGACCACCTTCTATAAATATAATTGGGCATAAATCCATAAACATCAGGTGAAATGACATCGGTTCTAAAGTCAGCTCTGAATTGGCATTTATAAGCATATTTTCCATATGAATCATTTTCGCTCTACCACCTGATATATTCGTTTTATGCAGCATGACTGCACCTGCATTACTTTTGATACCTATCAGGCGATCCGCCGCATTACCGGTATTTTTAATAACACCATAGCCAGCTGTACTT
>CALCCU010000235.1 GCA_937900515.1 uncultured Gammaproteobacteria bacterium
AACCCTGAAAGAGTCCACCAGTGGACACCACCTTTATTTGAGCCAGTAATAGAAAAGTGGATGACTAGCATCACTTATCCATTAGATATTGATGGACAATGGGTGGGGACTTTAGGTATTGATTTGGATCTTAATAATTTAATTAGATTATTCGAATACAATGCATTTTCCTACGAAAGTGAACAACATTTTATTTTAGATAAAGATGGAAATGTCATCGTTGCTGGACCATGGCAAAAAGAACTTGAAGATACGCATGGTGAGCTAGATTTAGGTAAAAAGTCCGCTCAGTTAACAACATTATTTCAACAAGCACTCAGTGAGGATGTGCTCTATTTAGGAACTATCTTTTTTCAGAACACCGAATATTTAATATTTGCTAATGTTTTTAAGCCAATGGGCTGGCACTACTATAGATTGATCCCAACAGATGAAGTCATAGCCCCCCTGACGAAAAAAACAATGAACACGTTGATGCTAATTGTAATGGTGAGTATGTTGTTAGGTCTGCTGATCAATAATGCTGTAGCTCGATTAGTTGTTAGGCCGCTTATTGAAATGAAAGACCGAGCAAAAGCCTATGCTTTAGGATACAAACCACCAAAATTAACTATTACTACAAATGATGAAGTAATGGAGCTCAATGATGCATTTGAGTCCATGCGAATTACTCTAAATAACGATGCTGAAAAGTTATTGCAGTCGCAACGCAGTTATCAACAAGTGATTACAAGTATCAACGAAGTATTAATTCAGATTGATAGTCAACATCGTTGGAAGTTTCTTAGCCCCGTCTGGTATAAATTATCTGGTTATGAGTTGCAAAATTCACTGAATCAAGATGTAACGCAGTTTTTCCATCCAGCAGAGCGCGTTTATTTAACTCAAATATTAAGCAACTTATTTGAAGGTCAAAAATCATCTTGGACTGGGGTTGTCCGCTTAAAAAGACAGGAAGGCTACTATATATGGGGTAATTTATCGCTGAAAATGAGTAAAACCAATGATGGTGGCCTTTCGGGAGATAATGTCAGTGGTACTTTTGAAAATATACACCTCAGTCACATTACGGGTGAAATTAATAAATTAATAAGACAAGCAGAGCAGATAGTTCTAACGTCTAATTGTTCCGTTTCCACTATTCTTGAATATGTCACAGAAAGTCTAGTAACTATATTTGACCTGCCACTTGTCTGGGTCAAAGTATGCAAGGACTTTGAAGGGCAAATTCTTAGTGATTCAGGGGAGCTGAGTGGTTTCTTGTATGAGAATGATAAAACATGGAAGGGGCTGCATCAGCCAGATAGTCCTGTTATCGAGTCAGTACGTACACATACCGTTATACGAGTGAAAAGTGATGAAAAATTGCCTGCCGAATGGTTACAACGTTTAAAGAATGATGATATCCAAGATAGCTTGTTTTTACCTTTCTACCTTGCTGGGGGAGAAACTCATGCTTCAATAGGTATGCATAGTTGTAATAAAAACACCTTCGATGAAGATTTCCAACAGTTGATGACCTATTTTTCATCAGGTTTGAGGCTTATCTGCCAAATGATTGAAGATCAAAATTTAATGAAATTGCATCGTGCTGCAGTAGAGAATACGGCCAATTCAATCATGATTACCGACCGCTATGGCAAGATAGAATGGGTAAATAATGCCTTTACTAAAATGACACAGTTCCTGCTACCTGAGGTGCAAGGAAAAACGCCAAAATTACTCAATCCAGAGAGTGAAAAGTCCCTAGACATAATTTCAAAGATGAAGGAGGTAATTAAAACGGGTCAGGTGTGGAACGGTGAAACCATCAATAATAGAAAAGATGGTGTGCAGTTTTCAGCCTATCAGACTGTAACACCATTGATTAGTGAATTAGGGGAGATTACACACTACATTACAGTCAGTGAAGATATTAGTGAACGAAAAGAAAATGAGTTACGGATTGCCTTTATGGCGACGCATGACGAGTTGACGGGGCTACCAAACCGGAATTTATTACATGACCGGCTAAATCATGCTATTGGCTCCGCTAAACGTGCGAGTTCTAAAATGGCTGTGCTATTTATTGATATTGATCATTTCAAATTTATCAATGACTCTTTGGGTCATCAAATCGGCGATAAACTACTCAAAATGTTATCAGAACGACTCAAATCGGTATTACGAGAAGAAGATACTGTTGCTCGTTTTGGTGGGGATGAATTTGTAGTAGTGTTGCCGAAGATAACAACCCTGCATGCAGTTAATTCAGTAGCTAAATCATTATTGGACAAAATTAAAAAGCCGTATGAGGTTGATGAGCATGAGTTGATTATCACAGGTAGTATCGGTATTAGCATATACCCTGATAATGCAGCGACAGCTGACGTGCTTGTTCAGCATGCCGACTCAGCGATGTATTCAGCTAAACAACAAGGCCGTAATAATGCACAGTTTTATACCGTGAAAATTAATGAGGCTATGAATAGGCGCTTAACGTTAGAAAAAGCGCTTCGAAGGGCGGTAGAGTTAGAACAGTTAGTTTTGTACTATCAACCAAAAGTGGATTTAGATACTCATCTTGTCTCAGGAATGGAAGCCTTAATCCGTTGGCAACATCCTGAACTAGGTCTGATATCACCGATTGAATTTATACCTCTGGCAGAAGAAACGGGCGTGATTTTGGAAATAGGTGATTGGGTAATATCAACTGCTTGTGCTCAAATGAAATTGTGGGAGCAAGAATTCCCACAATTGAAAAATATTTCTATTAACGTTTCCCCACGACAGTTCTGGCAGTCTGACTTTATCGAAAATGTAACTCAGATCTTTGCTGAAACAGGTGTTACTGTAGATAAGGTTGAGTTTGAATTAACTGAAAGCATCGTAATGAAAGATGCTGATATCGCCATTTTAATGATGAAAAGACTTAAGCAGTTAGGTGTAAGCTTGAGTATTGATGACTTTGGAACCGGATACTCAAGTTTAAGTTATCTGCAGAATTTACCTGTAGATGTCCTAAAAATAGATCGCTCATTTGTGAATGACTTACAAGAAGACGGATCTTACTCTGCAATTATTCGATCTATCATTGCACTGGCGGATAACTTCAACTTAAAGGTAGTTGCGGAAGGTATTGAGCTTGAATATCAGGATGAGATTTTGTATGAACTTGGTTGCCAATATGGACAAGGCTACTATTATAGTCGTCCTCTTGAGATAGAGGCGATGACGAAACTACTTGCAAAACAAAACTGGGTTTAGAGTTTGTGGGTAGTTAGCTCGTAACCGCGATGTTGATAAAATTGATAACGTTGCCTGCCAGCTGTTTTAATGTCGTGATCATCATTAATACATTCAGCTACCCGTTCGAATTGGCTGAAAAATAGCGGCTGTTCATTGTTTAAATTGATGAGTAGGCTCATCAGTCTAGGTGGACGTGCTTCGTGACCAATTAAGATCGGGGAGTCGTTGTCATTATCTACTAGTTGATGGGGAATGAAGCTCTCGGCACGGAATGACCAAAGCATTTCATCTAGTTGCCTAGATTGCTGCTCATTTTGAGTATGAATATAGACTTGCTTACCTTGATGGTAGGCTTTTGAAGCTAATCGGCAAGCAAATACTTGCCGATCGTGTTCAGTATCGCCTTTTAAAATATAAAAGCTGATATTTGTCATTGATGTAAGCTTATTTATCTTTGATACGATTCAATAAATATTGAACTAATAAAGGAACAGGGCGGCCTGTAGCGCCTTTGTTTTTACCACCGCTATTCCAGGCTGTGCCGGCAATATCCAAATGAGCCCACGTGAACTTCTCAGTAAATCGAGATAGGAAACATGCTGCAGTGACACTACCTGCTTCTTTACCACCAATATTAGCTATGTCAGCAAAATTGCTGTCTAGTTGTTGTTGATAATCATCCCATAAAGGTAGTTGCCATGTACGATCAAAGCTATCGTTACCTGCTTTCAATAAATCATTAGCTAAGTCTTGATTATTAGCAAGTAAGCCTGTTGCTTGTCTGCCTAACGCTACAATGATTGCACCAGTTAATGTAGCAATATCAATAACAATTTCAGGGTTGAAGCGTTCGCTGTATGTTAGAGCATCACATAGAATTAAACGGCCCTCAGCATCGGTATTAAGAATTTCAATCGTTTTACCAGCCATACTAGTCACAATATCGCCTGGTTTGTTTGCATCGCCATCAGGCATGTTTTCTGAGCTTGGTACGACGCCAATAACGTTAATAGGCAGTTTTAATTCTGCAATCGCTGAGATCGTACCGAATACACTGGCGCTACCACACATGTCGTATTTCATTTCATCCATACCTTGTGAGGGTTTGAGTGAAATACCACCAGCATCGAATGTTAGGCCTTTACCGACAAGAACGACAGGGCGCGCATCTCCAGCGCCTTGATAATTCATCGTAATTAATTTTGCATCTTCACGGCTACCACGAGAGACTGATAGCAAAGAGTGCATGCCCAGCTCAGCCATTTCAGGCTCATCTAGAATTGTCGTGGTCACAGCATCAAAGCGTTGACCTAACTCGATGGCTTGTTCAGCGAGGTAGGTTGGGGTGCAAACATTTCCAGGTAAATCACCTAAAGTACGCGCAAGCGACATACCGTTAGCAATTGCTAAGCCTGTTGCAAGGGACTGTTCTGCTGAGTTATCAGCACTGAAAAAGGTGATTTTTGTTAAAGGGTTTGAGGTCGGTTTAACATCACTTTTAGTTTCTGTGTACTTATAAAGAGCAGATTCTGCTGTGATGACGATTTGGCGGTTCTTCCAGTCAGTTGAACGCGATGTAACATCAATTTCAGCTAAGTATGATGTAGCATCGTCCGCACCAGACTCATTGAGTTCAGTTGTCATCGCATTAATAGCAGTATTGAACTGGTTTTCTGTTGTATTATCTTTTTTTCCGCAACCAACTAAAAGCAGTCGGGGGCTTTTCATTCCTTCGACATCTCGTAATAAGATAACTTGTCCTGCATTACCTGTAACATCGCCTTGTTCAAATAGCTTAGTAAGATAACCATTGCTTTGCTCATTGACTACTGTTGCACTTGGACTTAATTCGCCTTGTTCAAAAACAGCAACAATGACACAGTCACTTTGTTGTGACGAAGGGGGATTTGATGTGACAAAATACTGCATTAATTTCTCCTATTAAGTGTAGATCATTTAGACTGATACTTTTATAGAGTCTAAATTATTCAGCTATTCTAACGAAGACCACCAAATAATGCCTCATATTCGTCAATTCTTTTCTTCTTACTTTGCCGTGATAGATCGCTACATACTTAAGGAGTTTATTTTAAACTTATTTGCTGTAACTACTGTGCTATGGCTAATTTATGTTGCAACACGTTTCGCACGCTACCTAGCACAAGCTGCAGTCGGTAATTTGCCAAGTGAGGTTATATTCAGCTTATTGGGTTACAGTTCTCTTGCAGGACTATCAGTCTTACTTCCTATGGGGACTTTTTTAGCTGTCATGCTTGCCTTGAGTCGAATGAGTTCAGACAATGAGCTGACAGTCATTTTTGCGTGTGGTATTCCTCATAAGCGTGTAGTTCGTAATGTTCTCATTTTTTCAGGAGCTATGGCTATAATTATTGCGGTACTTTCGCTTGTTATTGTTCCTAATGCGATGACTGGCAGGTATGAATTAGAGCAAAAAGCTAAAATGTCAGCGGATACTAGCGGCCTGATTGCAGGAAAATTTAAGGAAAGTAGAAATGGCGATTGGACCTTTTATTCCGAGGGGATGACAGAAGATAAGCAGAAAATGCTGAATGTTTTTATCGAAATACATAAAAGTGACAAACCATTAGTGTTTCGAGCTGCACAAGGTAGTTTCGAAATAGACTCTGAAACAGGGAATAAATATCTTGTTTTGTTTGATGGCTATCGATATGAAGGTAAAGCGGGCGAACAAGATTTTACTATTGCACAATATGAAAGTCATAGCCTATTGATTGAAGAAGGCAAAGAAACACAGTTACGTGAACGTCATAAGGCACTAGCTAGTAAGGTATTATGGCAAAGAGGTGGGAATGCTGACATTGCAGAACTTCAATGGCGTGTTTCTACTGCTGTAATGACGGTGGTTTTAAGCTTATTTGCAATGAGCCTAGCTAATGCGGGTCCGCGTAAAGGGCGCTATGCAAGCTTATTTCCTGCGATACTCACCTATATTATCTATAGTAATCTTCTAGGAGTTTCGAGGGCATGGATAATGAAGGGTACGTTGAATCCAGTCTTAGGTTCGCTATGGGTACATATATTGATGCTGATAATTCTAACTGCCATTTTGAATCGAAATAAAATACATCGATACTGGCTTCAGTCTAGAGGTGAAAAGAAGGTCGCTCGCCAGTGAAAATATTACAACGATATATAGCTTCAACAATTCTTTCTAGTACATTCATAGTGCTATTAATCCTAATGGGCTTGTATACCTTTATGGATTTAATTACTGAACTGGATGATCTGGGTAAAGGTAATTATCAACTAACGGATGTACTAGCTTATATATTCTTTTCAATGCCAAAGCGTATATATGAATTACTACCTATTGCTGCTTTACTCGGAAGTGTACTTGGTTTGGGTACTTTAGCGAGTCAAAGTGAATTAGTGGCAATGCGTGCTGCAGGCATATCAATCCAACAAATTAATAAAGCAGTCATAGTTGTAGCTTTGTGTTTGATGGTAGTTGCTGTGGTTGTAGGTGAGGTGATACGCCCTCCAGCAGAGCAGTATGCCCGAGAAATACAATCAATGGCTCAAACAGGCACTGTAGGTAGCAGATCAGAGCATGGATTTTGGACTCGTGATGGTTTGCACTTTAACCATATTGATAAAATCTTACCTGATGGAAGATTCTCTGGTATTTCAATTTATGAGTTTGACTCAGCACATCGACTTAGAGTAATTACAGCAGCTGAACAAGCCCAGTATGGCGATGATGAACAGTGGCAATTGAGCAATGTAATTCAGAGTAATATAGATGAGAAAGGAGTAGAAGTTAGAGCAATTGAACATGCACTTTGGAAGTCGCAACTTAACCCAGGAATGTTAAATATTGTGGTTGTACCTCCTGAGTTTTTACCTGTATGGAGTTTGCTTGAATATATTAACTTCCTGAAAGATAATCACCAAGCTGTGGAACAATATGAGATGGCTTTTTGGATAAAAGTGATGATGCCACTTAGTTCTGCTGTGATGGTGTTTCTAGCTGTGCCTTTTATCTTTGGTCCGTTACGTTCCTCTCCAATTGGAGGTCGTATCTTAGCGGGAGCCTTAGTAGGTATAAGTTTCCATTTATTTAACCAAACCTTTCAACATATCGGCTTAGTTTTTGGTGTGCTTCCATGGCTTTCTGCTGCAATCCCAACTATTGCCTTTGCTTCTATAGGGTGGTTTTTTATGATGCGATTACGTTAACTTTTCCTTGTTGCTATCAGCTTTATATATCTAAACCTAAGCTTTGGATACAAAGTAAGCTTGGATTTTATTCATTTTCTCTGGTGATTGACTTTGAAAATTTTGGTGCAGTAGCTTATCTTTTTATTTTAGGCATAAAAAAACCGCTTATTTTACTAAGCGGCTTATTTATATGGCGTCCCCAAGGGGGTTCGAACCCCTGTTACCGCCGTGAAAGGGCGGTGTCCTAGGCCTCTAGACGATGGGGACCTAAAACATTTGGTGAGTTAGTTAATCTCAACCTTGTAGTATTCACTTTAATGAATAGTACTACTTAAAATATAGAAAGGTGAATGTTTTACTATTCACACTTTATTATATGGCGTCCCCAAGGGGGTTCGAACCCCTGTTACCGCCGTGAAAGGGCGGTGTCCTAGGCCTCTAGACGATGGGGACCTAAAACTGTTCTTTCGGTTTCTGGTGGAGCTAGACGGGATCGAACCGTCGACCTCTTCACTGCCAGCGAAGCGCTCTCCCAGCTGAGCTATAGCCCCCGAAAGGAAGCGCATACTATAAGGACTAGGGTTTTAACTGTCAACAAAAGAATTTAAATTATTTCGTTATAATGCTTCTATCTGACGGAAAAAGTTCACTAGAAACTGAAAGTCATTAAGAGCTTTATTCAATTAAGTACTTGATGTATCTATCTAGTTAGCATTTTCAAGAGTATACAAAGCGATTAGGATTTGATGAATGCTTCATAATATGCGATAAATTGACGATTATTACTGCTGATTAACACTTTATCAGGAAGTACCTGTCCAAGACGTTGGGGTTGCTTGTGCGCAAACTTATTATATTAATGTCCATCTCACTCTTTCAGCATAGCTCAAGTCTTTTTGCTGAACAGTCTACAGAGCAGTGTGGTTTTTCAAATGATGACTTTTTATCAATCACTAGCAATCCAGAAGAGTCGCCTATTGATGTCAAGGCTGACCGGGCCCAGTTTGTGGATGGTGGTACATCGATATTTACAGGTGATGTTGAAGTGGTCAGAAGTGGTCAGGAGTTAAAGTCTGATCGTGCAACTTATAATAAACTATCAGGACAAGTAACTGCACAGGGTAATGTGCAAATTCGTGATAGTGCTATGATTTTAAATTCAAAGCGTGCTGAATGGTCGCTTACTAACGATAGTGGTTTAATGACCGATGCAAAATATCGTTTAAAAGAAAGTCATGCAAGAGGAAGTGCAGCTAAAGTTAATCGACAAGGAAAGCTTCAAACAAAATTAGATAATGCTACCTATACTACCTGTGCTGAAGGTGATAATGCTTGGCTGTTACATGCTTCAAAAGTGAATTTAGATCACGTTGCTGCTATAGGCTCCGCTCGAAATGTGGTTGTTCGAGTAGGAGATGTGCCAGTTTTTTATACACCGTATATAAGCTTTGCTCTTAACGATGAAAGGAAATCTGGTTTTTTAGTTCCTTCGATTGGCAGTACTTCGAAGACGGGCTTCGATCTGAGAGCCCCGTATTACTGGAATATTGCTCCAGAAATGGATGCGACTATTACTCCGAGATATATGTCTGATCGTGGCATTATGGTGAATGGTGAATTTCGTTATTTAACTAAGGGATACCGAGGTAATATTGATGCGGCTTTCCTTGCCAGTGATGATCTTGAAGATGATGGCGACAATGTTAACCCGTATTATGGAGAGGATAGGAAGCATTTCTCATGGCAGCATAATAGTCAGTTAGCTTCACGTTTGTATACAAATATCGATTATAACTATGTCTCAGATAATAATTATCTAGAAGATTTTGGTTCTGGTCTTAGTTTGGTGAGCACTACACATATTAATCGTCAAGTGAGAATGGCTTACCATGCCGATAGCTGGAACCTTACGGGTGGATTAAAAGGTTATCAAACTCTTACCGATGCTGTTAAACCATACCAACGATTGCCTGAAATTCGATTTCAAAGTCAACTTCCTGAACAGTTTGGGGGAATGACTTATGCCCTTAATGCGGAATACGTTGATTTTGCACATGATACAAAAGTTGCGGGACAACGATTTGATATAGAGCCTGTAATTAGTTTGCCATTACGATCATCAGCTGCTTTCATTACCCCAAGGATTGCGTTACGCCATAGTCGCTATGAGCTTGATGCAAATAGCAACACGATTGCTGATTCTAGTCTGACTAGAACTTTACCTATATCGAGTATTGATAGTGGTTTATTCTTTGAGAAAGAATTGACAGTTGCTAATACGAATTTTATCCAAACCCTAGAACCAAGGGCATTTTATTTATATATACCAGAAAGAAATCAAGATGATATCCCTCTATTTGATACGGGCTTGAATACCTTTTCCATGGGGCAGTTGTTTTCACATAATCGATTTTCTGGTTCAGATAGGATTGGTGATACCAACCAGTTATCTTTAGCTATTACGACTCGATTCATTGACAAACAGACCGGACGAGAAAAATTTCATGCCACATTGGGACAAATTCAATATTACTCAAACCGTAATGTGACTTTAAATAGTTCAGCTGCTGAAACACAGTCTGACTCTGACATGGTAGCTGAAGTAGTCGCTGCAATTACAGATGAATGGACGGCAAGAGGTCAAATGCAGTGGGATCCTCATGGTGATACTACTAATATGTCAGCCGCTTCGGTTGCTTATCGTGGTAACAATGGTGGGTTATTAAATTTCTCTCATCGTTATCGCCGTGATGATTTAGAACAAGTGGATATTTCGGCCAAGATACCTATTAATAGGCAATGGAATGTTATTGGACGCTGGTACCATTCACTGAAAGACAGCCGCAGGTTAGAAGCAATGGCTGGTGTTGAATACGATAGTTGCTGTTGGGCAACGCGATTAGTCGTTCGAGATTATATTAATAGTTCGACAGATCAAGAAAGCAATTTGGCCATATTTTTCCAAATTGAACTAAAGGGGTTGGGTAACTTTGGACAAGATACTGATTCTTTATTACAAAAAAGTATCTTAGGATATGGTTCATAATACTGAACTTGCTATGTCTTTTTGATGTCGGATTCAGGCATTTTACATAATTACTTTTTATTACTAGCTGGGCTTGAAATAAAGCTTTAATTTCATTTTGTTGGAAGATTTATGATTAGAATTTTTTTGCTTACTTTATTAATGGTAAATACTGCTTGGGCAATACCTTTAGATAAAATTGTGGCTGTTGTTAATGATGAAGTTATTTTAGAGAGTGAGCTTGATGAAAAAGAATTAGCTGTGCGTCAGCAACTTCGTCAACGTGATGCGGTAATTCCTTCGGCTGATATATTAACCAAACAAGTATTAGAAAGGTTGATCATTGAAAAAGTACAACTTCAAAAAGCAGCTAGAGTAGGGGTAAGAGTTGGCGATGATGCCCTAAATGCAGCGCTTAGACAGATAGCTGATAATAATAAACTCTCGCTGAGAGAATTTAGAAATGTTTTAGAGTCTGATGGTTTCAAGTACGCTGATTTTCGTGACTCAATTCGTCAGGAGATGATCATCAGCCGCTTAAGAAAAAGCGAAGTTGAAGATAGAATTATTGTGTCAGATAGAGAAATTGATAACTACCTCACAACGCAAGCAGTGCAAGGAAATTCAACTACAAGTTATCATTTAGCACATATTCTGATTTCAGTTCCAGACGCAGCTTCACCAGAAGAAGTTCAGACTGCTCAGCAAAAGTTAGCTAAAGTGCAGAAATCGCTTGTATCTGGAGAGGATTTTTCAGAAATTGCTGCAAGTTATTCAGATGGACAAAATGCACTTGAAGGTGGCGACTTAGGCTGGCGTAAACAAGGTGAGTTACCATCATTATTTGCAGATGATGTACCCAAGCTTGAAGTCGGCGATGTAAGTAAAGTGCTACGGAGTGGCAGTGGGTTTCATTTAGTTAAATTATTAGAAAAGAAAAGTGAAGAAACACATTTAGTAAAGCAAACATTAGCTAGTCATATTTTAATTAAAACAGATGAATTAACTACTGATGAAGATGCACAAAAGCGGCTTAGCTTGTTGAGAGAGCGTGTTCTTAACGGTGATGACTTTGCAGAGCTTGCTAGAGCCCATTCTAATGATACGGGGTCAGCGATCGAGGGTGGTAGTCTAGGTTGGAGCAGTAAAGGTGCAATGGTTCCTGAATTTGAGGAAGAAATGAATGCATTAGAACCAGGTGAAGTAGGAACAGTATTTAAAAGTCGCTTCGGTTGGCACTTAATTAAAGTTTATGAACGTCGTGAGCAAAATATGGCCGAAGAGTATCAGCGTGGTAAAGCAAGGCAAGAGATTCATAAAAGAAAGGCTGCTGAGAATCTAGAAAGCTGGTTACGTAGTCTTCGAGACGAAGCCTATGTTGAGTATCGTGAACTGTGAGTTTATGTTCAAGAATTGTATTAACATCCGGTGAACCAGCAGGCATAGGGCCCGACCTCTGCTTAGCATTAACTACAAAAGAACAAAACTGTGAAGTGATAACAATTGCGGATCCTAAACTGTTAAAGGAGAGAGCAAAGCAGTTAGGTATAGAAGTTGAACTTGAACAGGCCGATCTTTCTCTGCCAGCCACTAAAGTAAAAAAAGGTGTAATACGTTACCTGCCTATTGAATTAGCTGATGAAGTAATACCTGGTCAACTCAACAGCAAAAATGCATCTTACGTTATTAATACATTACAGTTTGCTTTAGAGGGTTGCCTTGATGGGCGTTTTGATGCTGTGGTTACCGCCCCAGTACATAAGGGCGTAATTAATGAAGCTGATATACCTTTCACGGGACACACAGAGTTCTTTGCTGAAGGTGCGAGTATAAGCAAAGTTGTGATGATGCTAGCCACTAATGATCTGAGAGTGGCATTAGCAACAACACATTTGCCATTAATAAAAGTCAGTGAAGCAATATCAAATGATTCACTGACTGAAGTTCTTCGTATTACGTTAAAAAGTATGCGACAGCAATTCGGCATAGGTTCACCAAAAATCGCAGTATGTGGCTTAAATCCACATGCTGGTGAAGGTGGTTATCTAGGAATGGAAGAAATTGATGTTATTGAACCCGTTATAAAAGCATTTCAGAAGCAAGGGGAATTAGTATCCGGTCCGTGGCCGGCTGATACTGTGTTTGTAAAAGAAAAACTAGTAGATTTTGATGTGATTTTAGCTATGTATCATGATCAAGGTCTACCGGTTCTTAAACACCAAGGATTTGGCAAAGCAGTGAATATTACATTAGGCCTACCTTTTATTAGAACCTCTGTGGATCATGGAACAGCGCTTGATTTAGCGGGAAAAGGCACTGCATCGGAAAGCAGTTTGCAAACGGCCATAGATATGGCAAATACAATGCTTAGTAGTCGGACACAAAATGGATAATAAAAAATACCCAAAAGCACGAAAGCGCTTTGGCCAAAACTTTCTGAATGATCAATCAATTATTGATGATATTGTAAACTCAATTGATCCGCAAAAAGGCCAGCATATGGTCGAAATTGGTCCAGGTAGAGCGGCCATCACAGAACCCTTACTGCAAAATTGCGATCAGTTAGATGTGATTGAGCTGGATCGTGATTTAGTGCCTTTATTACGTGCTCGTTTAGCTGACTATAGCCATTTAACTATTCATCAGGCAGATGCCCTATCATTTGATTATCGTAGCTTGGTTAAACAAGATGAAAATTTACGCGTAATTGGTAATCTTCCATATAACATTACTACGCCACTTTTATTCCACTTACTCGACCAATCTGATGTTATTGACGATATGTGTTTTATGTTACAGCGTGAGGTTGTTGAGCGAATTTGTGCGCATCCTGGCGGTAAGCAATATGGCCGCCTGAGTATTATGGTTCAACATCAGTGTCAGGCTGAATTATTGTTTATCGTACCACCAGAAGCATTTGACCCCATTCCTAAGGTAGAGTCTGCAATTATTTACTTGAAACCTTTGAAGGATAGAATTGGAGGTGAAGTGAGTTTGGACTCATTAGGAAAAATTGTGACGCAAGCATTTTCACAACGACGTAAAACAGTTGCTAATACCTTGAAAAAAGTAGTGTCGCCGGATATTTTGCTATCAGTGGGTGTTGATTTAGAGCAGAGACCTGAGACTATTTCTGTTGAGCAATATGTTGCTATAACCAAGGCTTGGCTAGAATCAAAAGATAATTAATCGTTCATTTTTTGAAGAGGTTCATTACTGTCCTTGAAGAGGGGCTTGGTTCACAAAAAAAAAATTATGTATGACAAATAACTTATTACGGCTTGACACACTGTTTTTGCTGTAGTTAGATACTCATTCACCTGAGTGGCTCAGGGAATTAAACTAATAATGAGACGAGGAATTACGTTGTGAATAAATCTGAACTGATTGATGCAATTGCAAGCGCTGCTGATATTTCAAAAGCGAAAGCAGCCCTAGCTGTAGATGGAATGACAAGTGCTGTAACAACAGCATTAAGTAATGGTGACCAAGTAACTTTAGTTGGCTTCGGTACGTTTTCTGTTCGTGACCGTGCTGCACGTACTGGTCGTAACCCACGTACAGGTGAAGAAATTCAAATTGCTGCTGCAAAAATCCCAGCATTTAAAGCTGGTAAAGCTTTAAAAGATGCTGTAAACTAGTTTTTTTTCTTGGGGTGCTTAGCTCAGCTGGGAGAGCATCGCCCTTACAAGGCGAGGGTCGGGGGTTCGAACCCCTCAGCACCCACCAAGAAATGGAGCGGTAGTTCAGCTGGTTAGAATGCTGGCCTGTCACGCCGGAGGTCGCGGGTTCGAGTCCCGTCCGCTCCGCCATATACTAAAAAGGCGCATTTTATAAAATGCGCCTTTTTTTTGCCTGCTGTAAAGGCAATACAATTTAAATTATTCATAATAGGTTTATATCTATGTTGCATTTTATTCGTGAACGCGCTCAAGGATGGGTTGCTTGGTTTATTGTTGGTTTAATTAGTATCCCATTTGCATTATGGGGAGTTAATTCATATCTAACAGGGCCTTCAGATACTGTTGTTGCAACTGTAAATGGTCAAGACATCCCGCAAGCAGAATATCAGCAAGCTGTTCAGCAATATCGCGATAGAATGCGAACAATGCTTAAAGATGAGTTTGATCCTACGATGTTTGATTCTGTTGAAGTTAAACGAAACGTATTAAATAGCCTCATAGATCAAAAGTTGTTGATGTCGATTGGTCAAGCATCAGGTCAAAGAGTGAGTGATGTAGAGCTATCAAAAGCAATACATGCTACTCCGGCATTCCAGGTAGATGGCAGATTTGATTCTGATCGTTACTCATTAATGCTGGCAAGAGTTGGTATGACTCCAGAACGCTATGAAGCACAATTACGCGTTGATTCAGTTGTTCAAGAGCTTACCAGTAATGTTCAAAAATCTACACTTGCAGCTTCATATTTAAGTGATAATTTACTACGTTTAGAGAAACAAACTAGGGAGATTGCATACGGTGTTGTGCCAGCCCTATCTTTGGTAGACAAAGTAACGGTCTCAGATGAGCAAGTGACTGAATATTATGAAAAGTATTCTTCAAATTACATGGCTCCTGAGCGCATTACTGTTGATTATATTGAGTTGTCAGTAGATGAATTGACGAATGAGGTTGATATATCTGATAGTGAGTTACAAAGCTACTATTTGGATAACGAAGATCAGTTTGTCAGCCCTGAACAACGAAAAGCAAGTCACATACTCATAGAAGGTGATGATGCTAAAGCGATAACTCTGTTAGAAAGCATCCAAGTCAGACTAAATAATGGTGAAGATTTTGCCGTATTAGCAGAAACACTTTCACAAGATGTTGGCTCTGCAAAAGAAGGGGGGGATCTTGGCTTTTTCGAACGAGGTTTGATGGATTCCACATTTGAAAATACTGTGTATGCGATGGAAAATATTGGTGATGTTAGTGCTATTATCAAAACAGACTTTGGCCATCATTTAATAAAATTAACAGGTATTAAAGCTGGTGAAGGTAAGTCCTTCGAACAAGCAAAATCTGAGGTAGAAACAGTTCTACGTCGCCAGAAAGCAGAGGTCTTATTTTACGAAAAGGCTGAGTTATTAGCTGACTTAAGTTATGAGAACCCTGACAGTTTAGATGTAGCTGCTGAAGAGCTAGGTTTGGAAATTAAAACATCATCAGAGTTTCAAAGAGAAAGAAATACATCGGGTATAGCTAAAGATCAAAAAGTGGTTGCGGCTGCATTTAGTGAAGATGTTTTAACGCATGATTTGAATAGTGCTGTGATAGAGCTAAGTAAATCTGATTTATTAGTGTTACATAAAAATAAGCACACTGAAGCAAGTCAGTTATCATTCGATTCGGTTGCACCAGCAATTAGAGAGCAACTTCGCTTTGAGCAAGCAGCTCAACAGGCTAAACAACAAGGCGATGAGATTCTGGCTAAATTAGAGGCTGGAGAAAGCCCAGAAGCTTTATTTGATGCTAGCAATTGGTTTGCTGCTAAAACTTATCAACGAACTGATAGTGAAGTAAGTCAACAAATTTTACAATCTGCTTTTTCTTCAGCAAAACCAAAGTCTGATTCAGAGCCTGAATTCGTAGGTTTTACTGCACGTAATGGTAACTTTGTGGTTGTTAAAGTTTCAGCTGTACATGAAGGTGACCCAGCCAGTGTTTCAGCAGAGGTACGTGATGGTCTTACATCACATTTAGATAGAGTCTATGTTGATAGTGAGTTACAAGCATTTGTTAATCAGTTGAAAAACGAAGCAGATATAGAAGTTTTTCAACAATACTTATAAATGGTACTCACATGTACTTTAGTAATAAAAAAGGCGCCTATAGGCGCCTTTTTTATTTGGTTTGAATGGTGTTCTTTACCCTGTGATTCCCACAATATTGAACCCACTATCAACATAAGTGATTTCACCAGTAATACCTGATGCTAGATCTGAGCACATAAATGCAGATACATTACCTACTTCTTCGATTGTCACATTACGGCGCAATGGAGATGCATCCGCACCTTGTGCAAGCTTTTTACTAAAGTCTGCAATACCTGCTGATGCTAAGGTTTTGATCGGTCCTGCTGATACCGCGTTGACTCGAATACCTTCTGGGCCTAAGGAGTGAGCCATATAGCGGACATTTGCTTCTAGGCTTGCTTTAGCTATTCCCATGACATTGTAATTGTCGATTGCACGTTCAGCACCTAAGTAGCTTAGTGTAAGTAGTGAACCATTACGGTCAGCCATCATTGAACGACCAGCTTTTGCTAGAGCAGCAAAACTATAAGAGCTAATATCATGGGCAATAGAGAAGCCTTCGCGTGTAACACTATCCATGTAGCTGCCTTGAAGTTGTTCACGCGGCGCAAATGCAACAGCATGAACGATCGAGTCTAATCCATTCCAATGTTGACCGAGTTGTTCAAAAACTTGCTCAATTTGTTCATCACTTGCTACATCGCAAGGGAATAATAACTCAGGGTTAGCGCCACATTCTTCAGCAATTTTTGCAACACGCGATTTCAATTTTTCAGTTTGATACGTAAATGCGAGTTCGGCACCTTCGCGTGCCATTGCAAGGGCAATGCCTGAAGCTATAGAACGAGGGCTGGCAACACCAACAATTAAAACACGTTTGCCTTGTAAAAATCCCATTCGTTGTCTCCTAAGTATTATGGAATAAACGAGTTAAAATACCGTAAATCAATAATTTGTGGAAGAGGGAGATTGCCAACTAATTGCTTATTATGAAATCTATATATTTATGTTACAAAAAATGCCTATAGATGCGATATGACTTTCACTTCCTTCTGTTTAACTATTGCATAGGGATTAGTCTATTACTTTACTATGATGAATTTAATGTATGAACTGATAGTTGTTCATGGCATAGCTGATGTCACTAAGCATCATTGCATGGAGAAAGACCCGTGAAAAATATTACAGAAAAGAACTAAACTCCCGATACAATAGACTAGTATGGAAGTCGTTTTTAAGCTTAGTTGCTCAATTATTTGCTGACCAGTGTGTAAGTCAACGTGATAAACAATAGAAATTTACCAATACTTTGTGGTTTACAGCAGATTTTTTAGCCTAATTTGGGTAGAATTACTGCCTTATGTATATATATAATCTAATGCCGTTACCACTTAAGGAGATTGATTCGTGGATTTAGCTACATTAATAGGCTTTTTGTTAGCTTGGGGCCTAATTATTGCCACTATCGCTTTAGGCTCTGGTGCTCTCGTCTTTATTAATGTTCCTTCAATAATGATTGTCTTGGGTGGTGCGATAGCGGTAGTTATGATGCGATTCACCCTAGGACAATTTATCGGATCGATTAAAACTGCCATGAAGGCTTTTTTATACAAATCCGAAACCCCTGAAGAGTTGATTGATGTTGTTGTTGAATTAGCTACAGTTGCACGTAAAGAAGGCTTGTTAGCGCTAGAGGGCCAGGAAATTAATAATCCAGTACTAGCGACGGGTATCAGAATGCTAGTTGATGGTCATGAAAGTTCCGTTGTTAAAAAAGCACTGTCTACCGAGATGAATGAAACGGTGGCGCGTCATAAAATTGGTCAAGATATTTTCAAGCAAATTGGTGATGCTGGTCCTGCAATGGGAATGATCGGTACCTTGGTTGGTTTGGTACAAATGCTTTCAAATATGTCAGATCCTAAATCAATTGGTCCTGCTATGGCAGTTGCCCTGCTTACAACGCTTTATGGTGCAATGCTAGCTAATATGTTTGCTTTACCTGTATCTGATAAGTTGTCACTACGCAGTGCTGAAGAACAAATGAATAAGAATATTATTATTGAAAGTGTCATTGGGATTCAAGAAGGGCAAAATCCCAAAGTACTAGACGAACTATTACGAAATTACCTACCTGCATCAAAACGCGTTAGCGCGGATGAAGAATAATCTTATCTGGCATGCGAGTAAGGATTAAATAGATGAGTGAAGAGGTAGAAGAACACGATTGCGATTGTCCACCAGAAGGCTTGCCTGCCTATATGGGAACATTTGCTGATTTAATGTCCTTATTGATGTGCTTTTTTGTATTGTTGCTATCTTTTGCTGAAATGGATGCGCTTAAATACAAAATGGTTGTGAAGTCGTTAGATAATGCATTTGGTGTTCAGCGTGAAGTTGCTGCAAATGAGATCCCCAAAGGTACGAGTATAATTGCTCAGGAGTTTAGTCCTGGCGAGCCTCGGCCGACACCATTGAAACAAGTACGACAAGACACTATAGATGAGACACGTGATGCATTGAAAGTTAAGATGGATGCTGAAGATGTTGCAAAGGAACAAGCTAAAGAGATAGCAGAAGAAGCTGAAAAATTTAAAGAAGCGCTAGAGGGTGAAATCCAAGAAGGTTTAATTGATGTAGAAACAGAATTAAACCGTATTGTTATAAGAATTCGTGAGAAAGGATCTTTTCAATCTGGTAATGCTCGGTTGAATAAGGAGTTTTTACCAATTATTGTTAAAATCCACGATGTGTTAGTTAAAACAGATGGACAAATAGCCGTGGCAGGGCATACAGATGATCTGCCGATTAGTACGCCTAGGTATCGTTCAAACTGGGAACTTTCAACTTCTAGAGCCACATCTGTAGTTCATGAGCTTTTACGGTTGGCCGAGATTGTTCCCGAACGATTCGTATTAGAGGGATATGCTGATACACAACCTTTAGTACCGAATGATTCTAGTGAAAACAGAGCGCAAAATCGGCGTGTTGAAATTGTGGTATTGAAATCTTTCTTATCAGATGAAGTGAATAAATCGGTCCAGAATTTGAATGAACAGGGTGGCTCTGTCGATAGTCAAGTTGAAGCTGTTAGACAATAAATACCGAGGATATGAGTATGAAATTAACAAAATTAATAAGTGCACTTGTTTTACTATCAGCTTCTACAGTTGGTTTATCGAGTGAGTGGAACGTCGATAATTCAAATTCTGAATTACATTTTATTTCTGTGAAGAAAGGTAATATTGCTGAAATACACCAGTTCACTAATTTAAATGGCTCGCTTGACTCAGATGGGAACTTTGAATTAGCAATTGATTTAACCAGTGTTGATACGTCAAACCCAATACGTGACGAACGAATGAAAAACTTTTTGTTCGAAACTAATAGATTTACTGATGCACTGCTATCAGCAAAGATAGATCCTGCAGAGTTAGATGCCATTGCAGAGGGGGCTAATAAACGTTTATTAATTGATGCGAAATTAACTCTTCATGGCATGAAAAAATCAGTCCCTATAGAAGTCATTGTTACACGACTGGTTGGCGCCAAGTTTTCAGCTACGAGTGCGACACCTATCATCTTAAATGTAGGTGACTTTTCACTTGTCGCGGGTGTAGAGAAATTACGTGAGCTCGCAAAGTTACCAAGTATTAGCTACGCGGTTCCAGTGACTTTTCATCTAACTTTAAAATTAAATAAATAATAAGTAAAAGAGCAATTATGCAAGCATTTTCTGTTGAAAAAGGTATCGTTATCCCATTAGATAGGCCTAATGTAGATACTGATGCAATTATTCCAAAACAATTTTTAAAATCCATTCAACGTAGTGGTTTTGGTCCGAACTTATTTGATGAGTGGCGTTATCATGATTTAGGTGAACCTGGTAAAAGTTGTGAAGGACGGCCATTAAATGAAGACTTCGTTCTGAATCAGACGAGATATCAAGGTGGCACAGTTCTTTTAGCTAGAGAAAATTTCGGCTGTGGTTCTAGCCGTGAGCATGCAGTATGGGCGCTGGATGATTTTGGAATTCGAGTTGTAATTGCCCCAAGTTTTGCTGATATATTTTTTAGTAATACCAGTAAAAATGGGATTTTAGCAATCAAACTTGATGAAACAACTGTTGATAACTTATTTGATCAAGTCACTGCACATACAGGCTATGAATTGACGGTTGATCTTGAAAACCAACAAATCACTTGTCCAAACGGCGATATATTAGATTTCGAAATCGATCCTTTTAAAAAGCACTGTCTTTTGAATGGCCTTGATGATATCGGTCTAACGCTCCAGCATAAAACAGCAATTGAGACGTACGAGCAACGTCGTCAACAAGAAGCGCCTTGGTTATTCACTTAAGATATAATCCTCGGTCAATAGTAATTAATTTAATGTGTGAAATAACAAAATGACAAAAAAAATAGCAGTTTTAGCAGGTGATGGTATTGGTCCAGAGATTGTTGACGAAGCAATCAAAGTACTAAATGCACTGTCAAAAGATGGTTTAGATATTGAGCTTGAATACGGTTTGATTGGTGGCGCGGCCTACGATGAAACTGGAACACCATTACCAGACGAAACGGTTAAAATTTCAAAAGAAGCAGATGCTATTTTATTAGGTGCTGTAGGTGGTTATAAATGGGAGTCACTTGATATCAGTGTACGTCCTGAAAAAGGACTATTAGGTATTCGCAGCCAATTAAATCTGTTTGCCAACCTACGCCCAGCTATTTTATATCCTCAACTTGCAGATGCATCAACACTTAAACCAGATGTTGTATCAGGTTTAGACTTAATGATCGTTCGTGAACTAACGGGTGGTATATATTTCGGTCAACCACGTGGAATACGTACCCTTGAGAATGGTGAAAAAGAAGGCTTTAATACCTTGGTATATAGGGAGAGCGAAATCAACCGTATCGGTAAAGTAGCCTTTGATATTGCACAAAAGCGTCAAGGCCGACTATGCTCTGTCGATAAAGCCAATGTATTGGAAAGTACTGAGTTATGGCGTGAAACGATGACAGAACTTTCTAAAGGTTATACAGACGTTGAATTGAGTCATATGTATGTTGATAATGCTGCAATGCAGTTAGTTCGAGCTCCCAAGCAGTTTGATGTGATGGTTACAACGAATATGTTTGGTGATATTTTATCTGATTGTGCATCAATGTTGACAGGTTCAATTGGTATGTTGCCATCAGCTTCATTGGATGAGGATGGTAAAGGTATGTATGAACCTATTCATGGTTCAGCACCTGATATTGCAGGCCAAAATATTGCAAATCCATTAGCAACCATCTTATCGGCATCAATGATGCTACGCTATACATTAGATGAAGCCGAAATGGCAGATAGAATTGAGAAAGCAGTCAGTTCTGTACTTGAGCAAGGTCTCCGAACTGCTGACATTTACTCTGATGGTATGACCAAAGTGGGCACGTCTGAAATGGGCGATGCAGTTGTTGCAGCACTTTAATTAGTTGCACTAATAAATTTTAGATAAGGCGTAATTGTGAGTAAGAAGATTGATGTTGCGGTAGTAGGGGCCACAGGTGCTGTGGGTGAAACAATGTTGGAAATTTTACATCAACGTAAATTTCCAATTGGTAATATTTATGCGTTAGCTAGCGAACGCTCTGCTGGGAGCACGGTCAGCTTTGGTAATAAATCACTTATTGTAGAAGACCTCGCTACATTTGATTTTTCTAAAGTTCAAGTTGGACTTTTTTCACCAGGCGCGAGCGTATCTAAAGTCTATGCACCAATAGCTGCTGCTGCGGGGTGTGTCGTTATTGATAATACGTCTGAATTTCGCTATGTAGATGATATCCCACTAGTAGTCCCAGAAGTGAACCCTGATGCTATTGCGGACTATAAAAATCATGGCATCATTGCTAATCCAAATTGTTCGACAATACAAATGTTAGTAGCGATGAAACCTATCTATGATGCAGTTGGAATTACGCGTGTTAACGTATGCACATACCAAGCTGTATCAGGAACTGGTAAGCCAGCAATGGACGAACTTGCTAAGCAAACAGCTTCATTATTAAATGGCCGTACGGTAGAAAGTAGCGTCTATCCTAAGCAAATTTCATTTAATGTTTTACCGCATATAGATGTGTTTATGGAAAACGGTTATACCAAAGAAGAAATGAAGATGGTTTGGGAAACTAAGAAAATTATGGGTGATGATTCCATATTAGTTAATCCAACCGCTGTACGAGTTCCGGTTTTCTATGGCCACTCGGAAGCATTGCATATTGAGACGCGAGACAAGATAACAGCCGAAGATGCTAAAAAACTGCTATCTGAATCTAATGGCATTGTAGTGATTGATGAGCATGAAGATGGTGGTTATCCAACCGCTGTGACTGATGCTTCTGGAACTGATCCTGTTTATGTAGGTAGAATTCGTGAAGATATTTCTTGTGAAAAAGGATTAGACTTATGGGTTGTTGCTGATAATGTCCGTAAAGGTGCTGCATTAAATAGTGTTCAAATTGCGGAAGTGTTGGTAGAAAAATATCTGTAAGTGTGTAGGATTGGAATTGGTTTTTAGGATTTAAACATGAGGTATTGGGATGAAGATTAAAACATTTGCTAGCGCAGCGGTTATGGGAGCATTAGGGCTCCTCATCCCATTACACTCTTCCGCTTTTGGACTTGGAAAAATAGAGCTTTCCTCAGCATTAAATGAACCTCTCAAAGCAGTCGTTCCAATTACTGCTTTAAGGCTAGAAGACAATGCTACATTTCAGGTAAAACTAGCTTCAAATGAAGAGTTTTTTAAAGCAGGTTTAAAGCGTAGTTTTTTATTGACTCAACTTAAGTTTGAGGTCGTTAAAAATGCTGGTCAGACTGAGGTACTCATTACGTCAGACTATCCTGTTAAAGAGCCTTTTTTAGACTTTTTAATTATTGCTTCCACTGCGAATGGCCGATTAATACGGGAATATACAGTTTTACTCGATCCCCCTAAAAATGTTTTCACTAAACCAACAGCTCCTACCAAACAAGCACCGAAACAAAATAGCACTAAAAAAAAGCAGACAGAAAAGTTTACCCCAACAAGTGAGATAGCTGCTGTCAGTAGTCAGCACGAAGTGCTCTCTAGCTCGCCTGATAGTTACCGTGTGAAAAGTACAGATACTTTATACAACGTGGCTAAAAAAGTACGACCTCAGAGTGATATCTCTGTAAATCAAATGATGATGGCACTATTAGATAATAATCAGTCTGCATTTATTGATAATAATATCAACCGGTTAAAAGCAAATAGCACGTTGATGGTTCCTCCTGTCGAGCAAATTAAGCAACGTTCAAAGAGACAAGCATTACTCGATGTAAACCAACAAAATGAAGCATGGCAGAACAGGAAGAAGGTTAGTGCATCTAGTGTCGCGGATGACAGTAGTCAAGTGGCTGAAATGCAGAATGATTATGAACAGGAATCAACACCAGCATCTGAAAGTTTCACAACAAGGACTGATGATGGTGATATGGCTCGATTGGATCTTGTTGCGCCAGGCGATGAAGTAATTGAAGAAGTGGCTGAATCATCACTACTTGGTGATCCAAAGATAAAAGAGCTCACTGAACAACTTACACTGGCACAAGAAACCATCGAAAGCCAAGCTCAAGAAAATAATGACATTCAGTCTCGCATGGATATGATGGAGGAACAGCTCGAAACACTTCGGCGCTTGATTTCATTAAAAGATGCTGATTTAGCAAAAGTACAAAATAGCTTGCGAGATGATGAATCTCAGAGCACGGATCTAGTAGAGTTGGACTTAAATGCAGAGGTAACTGTTAATGAGACAAACTCAGAAGTAGAGGATTACTTTGCTCAAATCGAAAGTAGTATCAATGACGAACTGACTGATGAAACGATGTCAGAAACTACTAACATTGATAGCATAAGCTCTGATGACGTTACTAATTCAACTGAGCTAGGTGATGACTTATCTATTGCGGCAGAAATAGACAGCGAGAACAGTGAGCCTGCTCGTGATTTATCCGCAGAAGAAACAGTCCCTGACACGAAGCTTCCATTAGAAGTAGCCGGCGACGTTATGACTGGGGGTATTGACTCGGTAAAGAGCTTCTATGCTTCACACAGAACTGAAAGTTTGATAGGTGGTCTTCTTGCTTTATTAGCTCTCATTTGGCTCGCGCTAAGAGGCCGCCAAGATGAAAGTGAAGATTATCAAGAGGAGAGTGTAACAGTTGCCCCTGTAGTACAAGATCCTCCGTACGTAGCGCCTGCTAGTGATACTGTTAACGTTGCAGCTCCAGTGCCAGCTAAAGAAGAACAAGAAGTTACTGAGTCATTTTCTAGTGAAGTAGAAACACGACAAGATGAGGTTCTTGTAGAAGATGAATATTCTAGTTTAGATGGTGAGCCTGAGTTTAGCTCTGAAGTTGAAGAGAATAGCGAAATACTTGAAGTGCCTGAAGTACCTGAAGTGCCTGAAGTGCCTGTTGAGTTGAACGAGCTGGCAGAGACAGTTGAAACGATTGATGAGGAAGAACACTTAGAATTTAATTTGGATGACTATAAGGATGAAGCTCAGCCAGCAGAGGCAATTGAAGAAATGCCTGAACAGAACACCAATATTGATGATGATTTATTAGACTTTAATATTGATGATAGTAGCAGCGATGAACAATCTACCGCTGAAGTAATTGAGCACGCAGAAAATGAGACACTAGACTTCGGTGAACCATTATCACTAGACACTGAAACATTGACAACAGATCTAGAATTGAATGACGAATCATTAAGTTTAGATATCGATGATGCATCAAGTGATGAGATTGTGCTTAACCTTGACGATGATGCACAAGGCGAGCCGTTATCAATTTCTTCAGAGGCTTTAGAAGATTTACCTGAAATGGAATCAGATATTGTAGATTTAGACGGTCCTATTGAAGATGTAGAAGCTTCTAACGAAATTGTTTTAGATGCTCAGCCTGATGATGATGTCTCATTTGACTTAGGTGAGTTTGATGGTATCGATGAAGCGGAAACGAAACTAGATCTAGCGGCTGCTTACATGGATATGGGTGATCCTGAGGGAGCAAGAAATATCCTCGAAGAAGTTATGATTGACGGTAGTGATGAACAAAAATCACGTGCAGAAAACTTAATTAGTGAACTTGGATAAGGAAAGTGAGTGAAAGTAGCCTTAGGCGTTGAATATGACGGTACTAATTTTTGTGGTTGGCAAGTACAACCAGAGCAACGAACTGTACAAGGATGCTTAGCTAAGGCATTAGGTAAAATTACTGGTGAAAAATCTAAAATTGTAGCTGCTGGGCGAACTGACTCAGGTGTTCATGCAATTCAGCAAGTAGCACATTTTGAAACTGAAGCCAGTAGAAGTGAGCGAAATTGGATATTAGGGCTAAATAGTAATCTACCTGACGACATGAACGTGACCTGGGCTAGACCTGTTGATGATGACTTTAGCGCTCGCTTTTCTGCATTGAATAGAAGTTACCGTTATCTAATCATAAATCGAGTTAGCCGATCTTCGATTCATGCTAATAAAATGTGGTGGGTTTTTGCCCCGCTTGATATTGATAAAATGCAAGCTGCAGCCGATATGCTCGTTGGTCATCATGATTATTCGGCTTTCAGAGCAAAATTATGCCAAGCACATAGCCCCATGAAAACAGTTGATTGGATCACTGTGACTAAGCAGGGTGACTGTATTGCGATTGATGTGAAGGCTCAGTCATTTCTTCATCATATGGTCAGAAACATCGTTGGGGTGCTCGTGCCGATTGGTGCAGGACAAAAACCTGTTGAGTGGGCTACCCAAGTTTTAGAGAGCCGGGACAGAGCTCAGGGTGGCATTACCTCTCCGCCAGATGGCCTTTATTTTATTAATGTTGAATATCCGCAACAATATAAGCTTCCAGTAGTGTCAGCTTTTCCCGTGGTCTGGTAAAGTAGGCTATTGAATTATTTTTCTCAGCCAAAAATCATGAGAACACGTGTAAAAATTTGTGGCATCACGCGACGCCAAGATGCTGAATTTGCAATCGAAATGGGCGTTGATGCACTAGGATTAGTATTCTATGCTCCAAGCCCTAGGGCTGTAACAATTGCGCAAGCACAACAAATTACTTCTGGTTTACCGCCTTTTGTGAGCTTTGTAGCTTTATTTGTTGATGCTCATATAGATGAGGTTAAAGCATGCTTGAATGCTTTACCTATCGATCTATTACAGTTTCATGGTGATGAGTCTCCAGAGTATTGTGAGCAGTTTAATCATCCCTATATGAAAGCGCTGAGAATGCGTGATGATATTGACTTGATTGCTGAAGCTAAGCGTTAACCATGAAATTGCTCATGCTTTGCGTGAACATGGCCGTGAGCGAATGTCACAAGCC
>CALCCU010000236.1 GCA_937900515.1 uncultured Gammaproteobacteria bacterium
ATGAAAATATTCGACGAGATCGAGTCTGAAGTACAGAGCTATGCGCGTGCATTTCCCCGCGTATTCAATAAAGCTAAAGATGAATTCCTCTATGATCAAGAAGGCAATCAATTCATCGACTTTTTAGCCGGTGCAGGAACACTAAATTACGGACATAACAATGATATCTTTAAAGAAAAACTCATTGATTATATCCAGCAAGATGGCATTACTCACGGGCTTGATATGCACACCAAAGCAAAAGGTGAGTTTCTAGAGTCATTTAACGAACGCATTCTCAAGCCTCGTGGTATGGAATACATGCTTCAATTTACTGGGCCGACCGGCACGAATGCTGTGGAAGCCGCTATGAAAATAGCTCGAAACGTAACAGGTCAACAAAACATTGTTACCTTTACCAATGGCTTTCATGGTGTAAGTCTAGGTTCACTAGCAGCTACGGGTAACTCTCATCACCGTGATGCAGCAGGTGTTAGTTTAAATGGTGTTCACCGTATGCCATACGATGGTTATCTCGGAAATGATATTGATACCACTGCTTACCTCGACAAAGTGCTGTCAGATTCAAGTAGTGGCATTAACTCGCCTGCAGCGGTAATCGTTGAGACAGTTCAAGGTGAAGGCGGTATTAATGCTGCTAGTATTGAATGGTTAAAGAATTTACAAGATGTTTGCAAAAAGCACAAAGTGCTGCTGATTGTTGATGATATTCAAGCTGGTTGTGGTCGTACAGGTGGTTTCTTTAGTTTTGAAGAAGCAGGGATACAACCCGATATCATCACGCTATCAAAATCACTTGGTGGCTATGGTCTACCTTTTGCCATGGTATTAATGAAACCTGAATTAGATCAGTGGAAGCCAGGCGAACACAATGGTACTTTCCGTGGCAATAACTTTGCTTTCGTTACTGCAAAGGCTGCACTTGATCACTACTGGTCAAATGATGAATTTAGTAAAGAGATTAAACGTAAAGGTGATTATGTCTCCAAGAGACTGAACAGTATTGTAGAAGAATTTGGTGAAGGTAATTTTACAACACGTGGTCGTGGTATGTTCCGAGGTATCAACTGCGTCAATGGTGAAATTGCAGGTGCAATTACCCATAATGCCTTCCAAAATGGCCTTATTATTGAAACGAGTGGTGCTGATGATCATGTCGTGAAAATTCTTTGTCCACTTACGATTAGCGATGAGAGTTTGGTCAAAGGTCTTAATATTTTAGAAAATGCGATTAAAAAGGTCTGTGCTGCCGAAGATTCGATTCCTGAAGTTGTCAATTACTTCGAAGAAGAGTAACGACAAGTTTTGATGGTTGAAATTCTCATTTTAATAGCTAATTAAAGAGATAGATGAAGAGGAAAACTCAATGATTGTAAGAGACTTACAGGAAGCAGAAAAAAGTGGACGCCGAGTTGTATCACCCGAAGGCAACTGGGAAAGTACAAGGTTATTACTTAAAAATGATCAGATGGGATATTCCTTCCATATCACAACTATATACAAAGGTGCTGATTTTCAAATGCACTATCAAAACCATTTGGAATCAGTCTACTGCATATCAGGTGAAGGTGAAGTGGAAACTATCGAGGACGGTAAGGTTTACCCGATCAAAGCTGGAACGCTATATAACCTTGATAAACATGACAAACACATTCTGCGCGCCTTTGAAGAAATGAAAATGGCCTGTGTCTTTAATCCACCACTCAATGGTAAGGAAGTTCACAATGCCGAAGGTGCTTATGAGATAGAGGCTGAAGTGATTGAGTAATTGCTTCTTTGAAGATTAAGAGCGTATTAAAATAGTACCTCTCTGGGGACTCTAATCTTCATCACTATCAATGATTCGAGCAGCCATTAGGCTGCTCGTTTCTATTTATACCTACCTATATTCAGCACAACTTTCAGAGTATGAGATTACCAACTTTATTAAGGCGTAAGGAATGGAAAGCGAACAATGTGAGCAGTTAAAAAAGCAAATTAAAAATAGAGTCATTGAGCTGAATATCTTTTTAAGTAGTGATGATGTGATTGATAGCACTGATGATAGCCACATGGAAAATATCAGTGAGGCGGAGGTCAGTCATCAAATCATCGATAACGCCAAACAGGAGCTCAAGGCGTTAAATAAAAGTTTATTCCGCTTAAACTCCGATGATGCAGGTATCTGTGAACACTGTGGCGCTGAGATAGCTTTTGCTAGATTACAGGCTCTTCCCGTTGCTGTGCTCTGTATTAACTGTGCATAGTCGCCACATCGTACAGCGATAACTATAAGTGATTGATCGTTCTGATGCAGTTAGTTGCTTATTTAATGTTAGTTTATTTTAGGAGTCTCTTATGGATAATGCGCCTATAGCAATTTTTTTTATTGGCTTCTTGCTACTATTTATCCTAATCGGATTATCATCTCTATTCAAAAGCCGAAATACCCAGCATGACTATTACCTTGCTGAAGGAACAGTCAGTCCTTGGCTTGTGGGGCTATCTGCAGTAGCAACCAATAATAGTGGTTACATGTTTATTGGTGTAATTGGTTACACATATGTCACTGGTTTAGCATCAATCTGGCTAATGATTGGTTGGATAGCAGGAGATTTCCTAGCCTCACTCTTCGTTCATTCCCGCCTGCGTGTAGCAACTGAAAATACTAAAGAACTCAGTTATGCAGGAGTACTTAGCACTTGGTATGGTCACAAACACACTAATCTGCAAAAGTTAATCGGTGCTATTTCATTACTCTTTTTGATAGCTTATGCCAGTGCGCAATTAGTGGCTGGAGGCAAGGCTTTACATGTACTTTTCGGTTGGCCTAGTTGGTTGGGAGCCGTATTGGGCGCTATTATGGTGGCGAGCTATTGTGTTGCTGGGGGTATTCGCGCTTCCATTTGGACAGATGCCGCTCAATCAACAGTCATGATTGTTGCCATGGGGGTATTATTATTTTTCGCGGTAAACGATCTCGGTGGTATTTATCCCACTATTGCCAAAATGGATACCGTCGATGGTTTCCTCGACTGGTTTCCTAGAGACTTAGCCATACCGGGTATAGCTGGTGCCACCTTGTTCGCGGTTAGTTGGTTATTTGCAGGGTTATCTGTTATTGGCCAGCCTCACATCATGATTAGATTTATGGCCCTCAGTGATGCTGGTTCCATGCGGCAAGCACGTGTCTGGTATTACTTATGGTTCACAGCCTTTTATTGTTTGGCGACAGGCGTTGGAATGCTCTCCCGTGTCTATTTAGCTGATGTAGGTCAATTTGATGCCGAGTTAGCATTGCCCACAATGGCACTTGAGTTATTACCTCCCATACTAGTCGGTTTGACCCTTGCCGCCATCTTTGCCGCAACAATGTCTACAGCAGATTCTTTAATTTTGAGCTGTTCTGCAGCAATAACACATGATTTATTACCACATAAAATAGAGAAACCTTTTTTAATCAAACTGAGCACAATCGCCATAACAGGCAGTGCTTTATTACTAGCGCTTTCTAATAGTCAAAGTGTTTTTAGCCTAGTTATATTGGCTTGGTCATCACTTGCAAGTGCTTTTGCCCCATTATTAATCGTTCTATGCTTTGGCTATAAGCCCAATCAGACAGTCAGTATTACAGCCGTTATTATTGGCTTATTTACAGCTTTATCATGGCGTTATTTAGGTTGGCATGAAATGGTGTATGAAGGTTTGCCTGGCATCGTTCTTGGACTTATTTACCTGGTTATATTGGAGAAATCAGTTTGGAAAAGACAACGCTGACCTCTATTTTGGAAGTCCTTTTAGCTTATTAGCGTTACTATTTAGCGCTGACTTTAGTAGATAGTTGTCGGTGTAGACTACACAGCAATTCCTATGCAGTACCTTGGTAGATTCAGCGAATGATAAATTTTCATCAAGGATTTACTGTTTGACTTTAGTATCATTAAATATTTAATAGATTTAAACATAATGGATTCTGAGTTGAAATTAAGCAGATTGATGATGGTTTTGCTTTTATCACCCAGCTTTGCAAGTGGTGATGAACTTATTGTGATGCAAGATACGGGTAACAGCTGGCCTATGCCTGCTGGTAATTATAATAATCAACGTTACAGTCAGTTATTGCAGATAAACCAAGCGAATGTTAAAAACCTCAAAATGGCGTGGTCATTTTCAACGGGAGTATTGCGAGGTCACGAAGGTAACTCTTTGGTGATTGGCGATACGATGTATGTACATACGCCATTCCCCAATAGTGTATTCGCATTAGATTTAAACAATGGTGGTGCGATTAAGTGGCAATATGAACCGAAGCAAAGCTATGATGAAACTGTACCAGTTATGTGTTGTGACACAGTGAATCGAGGCTTGGCATATGCTCAAGGTAAGGTGTTTTTAAACCAAGCAGATACAACTCTCGTAGCCTTAGATAGTAAGACAGGTAAGCTTGTGTGGTCCGATAAGCGAGACGATCCCAAAACAGGTGCAACTAGTACTGGTGCTGCTTTTGTATTTAGAGATAAAGTGCTGGTGGGCATTTCAGGCAGTGAATTTGGTATTCGTGGTTATGTGCAGGCTTATGATTTAGACGGCAATGTGAAGTATAGAGCCTATAGTACTGGCCCTGATGATGAAATGCTGATTGATC
Source organism: uncultured Gammaproteobacteria bacterium (assembly GCA_937900515.1). GTDB lineage: Bacteria > Pseudomonadota > Gammaproteobacteria > Nitrosococcales > Methylophagaceae. The sequence continues at coordinate 4,625 of CALCCU010000236.1, forward strand.
CTGACAACACCTTGTCGATGTTACAAGCAGTGGGTAAAGATTCCTCATTAAACTCATGGCAAGGAGAACAGTGGAAGATTGGTGGTGGTGTTAGTTGGGGCTGGTTTTCTTACGATCCTGATGTGAATCTTTTTTATTATGGCACTGCTAATCCATCGACTTGGAACCCTGTACAACGACCAGGCGATAATAAATGGACGATGTCATTATTCGCGCGTGATCTTGATACGGGTGTAGCTAAGTGGGTTTATCAAATGACGCCCCATGATGAATGGGATTACGATGGCGTTAATGAGGTAATTCTTGTCGATCAAAAGTTGAATGATAAATTACGCCATTTAGCGGTTCATTTCGATCGTAATGGTTTTGCCTACACCATGGATAGATATTCGGGTGAGTTATTAATTGCCAATAAATTTGACCCTTCCGTGAATTGGTCAAAGAGTGTCAATTTGCAAACAGGTCGTCATGAGCGAGTGAGACAATATTCACCTGACTATAATGGTGAAGACGAGGTGACAACGGGGATATGTCCTGCGGCACTGGGTTCAAAAAACCAACAACCTGCTGCTTATTCCCCTCGTACTGGTTTATTTTATGTACCTACTAATCATGTTTGTATGGATTATGAACCGTTTGAAGTTGAGTTTACATCTGGCCAACCTTATGTAGGTGCTAGTGTGACCATGTATCCTGCGCCAGACGGTTCTCATCTAGGAAACTTCATTGCATGGGATGCGCGCAAAGGAGAAATAGTTTGGTCAGAGCCAGAACGTTTTTCTGTGTGGTCGGGGGCTTTAACCACAGCAAGCGATTTGGTTTTTTATGGCACTTTGGAAGGTTATATTAAAGCTTTAGATGCTCAAACAGGCCGTGAGTTATGGCGCTTTAAAACCGCCTCAGGCATTATCGGCAATGTGAATAGTTATAAACATGCTGGTAAGCAATATATCTCAGTTTTATCGGGCGTAGGTGGCTGGGCAGGAATAGGTATGGCAATGGGGCTAACAAATGATGCTGATGGCGACAGTGCTGTGGGTTTATATAAAGGTATCTCACGTTGGACTAATTTGGGTGGTGTGTTGAGTGTATTTAGCCTTTAGCTCAGCATTAGTTGACGGGTAATGCTGTGCTGTTAATTGCTGACTTTAGAACAAATGATGTATGTACACCTGAGACACCTTCAATTTTCGTGAGTTTTTGTAATAAAAACTCCTGATAGGCATCCATGTCACGCACAATCACTTTCAATAAATAGTCAGCTGATTGACCTGTAATTAAATGACACTCTAAGACTTCGGGGTAGTTGGTTAAGGTTTCCTCAACAGCGGTAAAACGTTCAGGGGTATGTTTATCCATACTAATACCGATAAACGCCATTAATGTCAGGCCTAATTTTTTCGCATTAAGCAAAGCGACATAGCCATCAATAAGGCCATTTTCTTCCATTTGCTTTACACGACGTAAACAAGGAGAAGGTGAAAGCTTTATAACTTCAGCCAATTCCTGGTTGGTAATACGACCTTGTTTTTGCAGTACGTCTAAGATCTTCTGATCATACTTGTCGATGTTTATCATTATAAAATGCGCCTTAATGATGGCTATGTCGCTTTGCTTAATGCG
>CALCCU010000237.1 GCA_937900515.1 uncultured Gammaproteobacteria bacterium
ATCCAATATTTGAAGCTCATAATCACGTTTATCAAAAAAGGTTGTATTAAAATTAGTTTTAAATGAATAACCTTTCCACTTTATTGCAGACTTAAGTTTTTCTTTAAAAGTCGGCTGTTTTTCGCCCGGAGATACAACCGTGACTTGGTGCCCTTTTTCAGTCAGTAGCTGAGCGTAAATAGATACAACCCTTGCACCACCTGTTAGGTTTAAAGCCGGCATTAAAAACGTGATTTTCACTCAAAACCCTCGCAAACTACACACGAATAACTTCCATGTCGCCAATTTGAATGGCTTCATAAATATTGCTTTCCAAGCATACTTCCTAGATGTCGAAATATTACCTGCTTTTAACGACCACCACCCCCACTTTATAATGGTATCGCTAATGGCTACTGGTTGACTGCTGATGCTCAATGATTTTTTTGCAATTCCTCTTCGTTTACACGCAGTATCGATGACTCTCTGTTTATCGTGCAAAATCTTATTTTTATCAGTATGAGAAATACTCTGTATATGTTGACGATAGTGCAAAAGCTCCTTGTCAATATTTTGGAGCTTCCCTACTTCGGCTAGCTGTAAAAATAGTGATAAGTCTTCCGCCCCAGTAAGGTTCAAATCAAACCCTCCCAGATCAGTTACAGCTTGCTTGCTCATCATTGATGAGGGAAAGATTATAGCGCCACCTCCACCATCTATATGCCAGCGATCAATTTCATCATGTTCTAGCGGAGCATCCCAAATACAGATCGGAAGACCTTGCTCATCAATCATTAATGACTTAGTACCAATTGCTACTACATTTGGATTTTCTTTCATAAAGCTATACTGTATTTTCAGTCGTTCTGGCATCGAAACGTCATCAGAATCCATCCAAGCTAAATAATCACTTGTAGCCAGCGAAACTAGAATATTTCGTGTTTTAGATATTCCTAGGTTCGATTGCGAATGAACACTGACTCGCTTATCACTGTTTTGATACTGTTGTGCTATTTCTAGTGAGTTATCTGTAGAGCCATCATCAACGATAATTAATTCAAAGTCCGTTAACGTCTGATTTAAAATACTGTCGATAGCTTCTGATAAAAAAGAACCTGTATTATAAACAGGCATCAAAACAGAGATTAATGGTGACACTACATCCTCCTAAAATAGGAGCAGAAAAGTAACCGCCAGCCACCATCTTTAAATGGCAATAACCGAATAGACTTCAGCGCATAAATTGCTGCAGTCCGCCACTCTTTACTTGAAAAAGCCCACCAGCCGTGACGTAATACAACATCAAATTTTGATTGTTTGCTCTTTCCAGCTCTTCCTATATTTGTCTTCATCACATATTCAATATTGCGCTGTTCACAGGCTCGTTTACAAATTTCTTCTGTTTTTGCCAACTGCAACTCATGACTAGAAGTACTAATCGAGTCATCATGTATCCGATATTCCAACAAAGGCATATCCAAATTCACTAATTGGCCAATATCACTCAAATCAATCCATAATGCTAAATCTTCAGCTGGATAGTTATCTAGCGAATAACCATTTATCTTTTTAAGTGCACCTGTGCGTATCATAGCTGTTGGATGAATAATTGGAGACACGCCATGTAGTGCAGATATAACAATCTCATCATGGTTTAACTTTAGGTCATTATTTATCAAAAACCGACCTTCACTATCGATCACTTTTACTCGACTGCCAACACAAACTACTTCAGGATGCATATCCATGAAACCTTTTTGTACTTTAAACCGAGCAACTAATGCAATATCATCGGCATCCATTCTTGCTATTAGTGGTGCTTGAGCTAATTGAATTCCTTCATTCAGGGTAGCGACTAGTCCTTTATTCTCGCGACTGACAAGTCTAATGCGAGAATCACTATCAGCATAAGATTCTAGTATACTCAAAGTAGAATCAGTTGAACCGTCATTAATTATGATGAGCTCAAAGTCTGTAAAACTTTGGGTTAAAATACTCTCAATAGATTTTGAGATATATTTTTCTGCATTATAGACGGGCATAATGACTGATATATCAGGATTCATAATTACCTTTTTTCGTTTTCAACATCACTACCTCATTAAGTAAAAAATCAATAACCAAGTTTTTCGAAATCATTCTTATAAATATCAGAAATCATAAAAATTGATTGATTTGACACATTTTTACCTTTCATATAATTTGCAGAATTTATTTTTTCGATATTAATTTTTCGGCCGAGACGTTTGGAAACATTCTGCATGAACAGCTGAATGTCTTCCAACTTACCAATGTCATCAACTATACATTTATCATTCTCAGAAAGGTAATTCCACTGAGGTATAAAATGTTCCGCATTATTGCTAATTGCCTCCGACAAGCCGCCTTCTTGAATAAAGCTATCGAATGAATTATAGTTTTTAATGTACCTTTCACGCCAAAAACAATCGTAAAT
>CALCCU010000238.1 GCA_937900515.1 uncultured Gammaproteobacteria bacterium
GGATATTGCCCACCCGCAATATTGCTGTGCATAGCATCAGGCCGGTCTCCGGACTCACGAGTGGTTGTATTAAATTCGTCTTCCCATGCATGAGCACAGTGACAATTGAATTTAACTCTCGATTACCGTTGCGGGGGCAGTGTTGGAATTGTTTATAACTCACCAACTTCCCGATTATCTCACCACAAAATATGCAGTGAGCACCTAATAACTGCGGGGACTATATGGTGATGGCTATACTTTGTCAAACTCACTTTATTTTTTTCTATTATTCAATCATTGTTCTGGTGATCTCAAAAAGTTATCATTAGTGGTTATTTCAATGATTGAAATTAAATCATTGCTTAACCAGCTGCACTAGATTTTAAGAAAGTAAATAACATGACTGAACCATACAAAGACCAAAACTTTGCTACTCGCGCCGTTCGTGCTGGTCAACACCGTACCAATGAACACGAACATGCTGAGCCGATGTTTCTGACTTCTAGTTACGTATTTGATAACGCAGAACAAGCTGCGGCACGTTTTGGTGGTGATGAACCAGGTAATATTTATTCGCGTTTTACGAATCCTACGGTGAGAACATTTGAAGAACGTTTAGCATCACTAGAAGGTGGTGAGTCGGCAGTGGCAACTTCATCAGGCATGTCTGCAATCTTATCAACTTTTATGGGCTTGTTATCTGCTGGCGATCATATCGTCTCATCACAAAGTATTTTTGGTACTACTCGTGTCTTGTTTGACAAGTACTTAGCTAAATTTGGTGTTGAAACCGACTATGTTGCTCTTACTGATTTAGCGAGCTGGCAGCAAGCGATTAAGCCTAATACAAAAGCTTTATTTCTAGAAACACCGTCTAACCCAATGAATGAAGTGGCTGATTTAGCAGCGCTATCAGCATTAGCAAAAGCGCATGATTGTTTATTAATTGTAGATAATTGTTTCTGTACGCCAGCACTACAGCAACCATTAGCTTTAGGTGCAGATATTGTTGTTCATTCAGCAACTAAATATATTGATGGCCAAGGCCGTTGTATTGGTGGTGCCGTGGTGGGTGATGCCAAATTGGTTGGCGAAGAGGTATATGGCTTTTTAAGAACAGCTGGACCCACAATGAGTCCATTCAATGCGTGGACATTTTTAAAAGGTTTAGAAACGCTTGATTTGCGAATGAAAGCTCATTCCGCTTCTGCACTAACGCTAGCGAAATGGCTTGAAGAGCAGAGTAAAGTCACTCAAGTCTTTTATTCAGGATTAGAAAGTCATCCTCAACATGAATTAGCAAAATTACAACAGTCAGCCTTTGGAGGCATTATTGCCTTTGAAGTTGAAGGCGGTAGAGAAGGTGCTTGGAAGTTAATTAATTCAACTAAGATGTTATCTATTACTGCGAATCTTGGTGATACCAAAACAACGATTACCCATCCTGCTACTACCACGCATGGCAGGGTAGCTGTCGAGGATCGTGAAGCAGCAGGAATTTCCGATGGCATGCTGCGTATTTCAGTTGGTTTAGAATCAATTGAAGATATTCAATCAGATCTTGAGCGTGGTCTAGCACTTCTTTAACGTTAATGATTTACTTATCGGCATAAAACCTGCATAAACCAACCTAGCGTTGTAACACTGCGTCGGATAATCGTCATTTAATATCAGTCGGTTAGCTGAACTTGTTAATATAAACAATAGGTTATTTGGATATGCAATATTTCGTTAAATTAGTATTAGTGATGGCTTCAATGCTATTAATACTGTCAATGCGGCAGCTTTCCGCCGCTGAGGTTGAGCCTATCAGTGATGTCAGAATATTAATTGACGTCTCTGGTAGCATGAAAAAGAATGATCCTAACAATTTAAGAGCGCCTGCATTGCGTCTAGTATTAGGCTTACTTCCGAATGATGCTAAATCTGGAGTATGGACATTTGGTAAGTACGTAAACATGCTCGTTCCATTGCGCGAAGTTAATGATGCATGGAAACTAGAAGCAGAGCGTCAATCTGAGAATATTCATTCATTCGGCCTGTTTACTAATATAGAGCAAGCACTTAATAAATCCACGGCTAATCAGAAAGGTAATGACCCACATTTTCGTCGTAGTGTGATTTTACTTTCAGATGGTTTAGTTGATGTTTCTAAAAACTCAAAAACTAACGAACAATCTCGCCAACGAATTTTAGATAAAATTGTCCCTCGCCTGAAAGCAGCAAATGTTGCTGTTCATACCATTGCCTTATCTAATACTGCTGATCATGAGTTATTACGAACAATCTCAGTGGCTACAGATGGCTGGTATGAGCAAGTTAATAATGCCAGTGAATTGCAGCGAGTTTTTTTACACTTATTTGAAAAAGCAGCAAACAGAGACACAGTTCCTTTACTGGAAAATAACTTCAAAATTGATCAGAGCGTAAGCGAAATGACTTTATTAGTTTTTCGTCGTGATGGTGCTAAACCTACTGAGTTAGTTCTACCAAATCAGTCACGTTTAGCAATGAAAGATAAAGCGAGTAATGTACGCTGGCATAGTGAAAATAATTACGATTTGATAACGATTGATAAGCCGTTATCTGGCCAATGGCAAATTGATGCTGATATCGATCCTGATAACCGAGTAATCATTGTCACTGATCTTAAGCTGAAATCTACGGACTTGCCTAACAATATATTAATCG
>CALCCU010000239.1 GCA_937900515.1 uncultured Gammaproteobacteria bacterium
GGTAGGCTACCTAATAAATCAATTCCATATTGCTTCGCCATTTTATCACCTCCAGGCACTGGTGATATCCAATTAACACTATCTCAAAAAGTACCTGTTAGTGGTTCTGTAATTGTTACTACACCACAAGATATTTCATTACTTGATGCTCGCAAAGCATTAAAGATGTTTGAAAAAGTAAATGTCCCTGTTATGGGGGTAATTGAAAATATGAGTACACATGTTTGTAGTGAGTGTGGCCATGAGGAACATATATTTGGTGCCGGTGGCGGTGATAAAATGGCGAAGCAATATGGTATTGATTTATTAGGTAGCCTACCGCTAGATATCAAAATTCGCGAAGATGCAGATACGGGACACCCTACTGTAGTTGCCGATCCTGATGGCTCAATTTCTATGGCATACCGAGGTATTGCCCGCCGTGTAGGAGCTCGATTAGCGCAACAAGGTAAAGATTATTCATCGGCATTCCCAAATATCGTGATCAAAAACGATTAATCACGTTATTATTAGGGCTATTCAACAAAAAGTGATCGAGTTATGAGTATAAAATCGGATAAATGGATCCGCCGCATGGCGGAAGAGCAGAATATGATTTCACCATTTGAAGCAGGTCAAGTGCGTGAAGGTGATAATGGTAGAATGATTTCTTACGGCACATCAAGCTATGGTTATGATGTACGTTGTTCTGATGAATTTAAAATATTCACCAATATCAACTCAGCAATCGTTGATCCTAAAAACTTTGATGAAAACAGTTTTGTTGATGTGAAGTCAGATGTTTGTATTATTCCTCCTAACTCGTTTGCTTTAGCTCGCACTGTTGAAAGCTTTAAAATTCCACGCAGTGTACTAACGGTTTGTTTAGGTAAATCTACCTATGCACGCTGTGGGATTATTGTGAATGTAACGCCTTTAGAGCCAGAGTGGGAAGGGCATGTCACACTTGAGTTTTCAAACACAACACCGCTTCCAGCGAAAATCTACGCTAACGAAGGTGTGGCTCAAATGTTGTTTTTTGAGTCAGATGAGGTTTGTGAAACATCGTATGCCGATCGTAATGGTAAGTATCAAGGCCAACAAGGTGTAACATTACCTAAGTCTTGATACTGGGTATGAGATCTAATGAGCTATAAGCAGTTATTACGGACAGCAAAACTACTCTTCATCACCTGTATATTAGTGGCGTGCTCAGGCGAACGTGTTTCTGACGAACAGTGGGAGCATAGCGACCTAAGTAGTTATGCTGCTGTTTATTCTCCCAATGGTAAATATGTATTGGTAGGGGATACTGATGCACCGGCTCGGCTATGGGATCTTGAAAACAATAAAGTCCTCTATACATGGCAGAATAACGAAGAAGTTGGCACAACAACTGCCGTGGCTTTTTCGGGGGATGGTAAGGTTGCTGCGACGTCTGAGCAGGATGTGATCGTGCTCTGGGAAGTCGCAACTGGCAAGCCGATGATGCGCTTAAGCTTTCCTGTAAAGATTAAATCAATGGCATTATCACCACAGGGGGATTATGTTTTATTAGCGTTATATGATCGTACAGCTGTTTATTTTGATGTGATTGCAAATCGTGTTTTACAAATATTTGAGCATGACGGAAAAGCGGTTAATTCCCCAATAAATCAATTAATTAACACAGTGGCTTTATCACCAAGTGGTAAATATGCATTAACGGGTGGTGATGATACAACTGCTCGTTTATGGAGGCTTGAAACAGGTAAGCAATTAAGAAGTTGGAAACACGAGACTCCCGTTAATATCGTGGCTTTTTATCCGAAGGGAGGCTATGTCTTAACTGGAGCGGGGAATGGACAGACTCATTTTTGGAATATGAAATCTGGAAAAGAGAAGTACACATTACGGACATCGCCATGGCCTAAAGATATGTCTCTTCCGAATTATCCGTCATTTAAAACGACGACCTCAGCAATTGACTTCTCATCTGATGGTAAATATTTAGTCACGGGGCACCCATCGCAAAAAATTTGCCTATGGCATGTCCCTAATGGTGACAATATTGAGTGTTGGCAAGTAGCAAGAAGACAAGCGCTACGTCCAGGCGTAGTGTTACAAGCTGTGGCTTTCTCTCCTGATAACGATGCTATTTATAGTGAATCTGGCAACGGAATTGGTCAGATGTGGAAAATTAAATAAATGTACAAATTAGTTTTCTTTGTGCCTGAAAGCCATAAAGAAACGCTTAAGAATGCGCTATTCGAACAAGGCGCTGGTCGCTATGATGGTTATGACCATTGCTCTTGGGAAACGCTGGGCACAGGTCAATTCAAACCCTTGCTGGGCAGTCAACCATTTATTGGGCATCAAGACGATATTGAAACTGTCGATGAATACAGGGTTGAAATGATATGTTCTAAACCCAATATAAAAGCTGTATTAGAAGCCTTAATAAAGCATCATCCCTACGAAGTACCTGCTTATGATGTTCAGTTAATTCAAACACTGGACGATTTTTAAATTAATTGAGTTGTAGTTATGTCATCACCTGTCACGCCTAAAGAAACGTTCTTAGCGGATTACCAAGTTCCTAATTATCTCATCGATACAGTGCACTTACATTTCGATTTAGATGCATCCGAAACACGAGTTCGAAGTGTGTTATCAATGCGTAAGAACCCCGAAGGTTCAGGGAAAGATTGCGTACTAGATGGTGAACAGCTGGAGTTAGTTTCTATTAAGCTTGATGGTCGAGAATTACAGGGAAACGAATATCAACGTACAGACCACTCATTACTGCTGACAGTTTTGCCTGATGCATTTGAATTAGAAATAGAAACGATTATCAATCCTGATCAAAATACAGCCTTAGAAGGCCTGTACCATTCGGGTAATTTATTGTGTACGCAATGCGAAGCGCAAGGCTTTAGACGTATAACTTACTACATAGATCGCCCTGATGTGATGGCTGTGTTCACCGTGTCATTGTCAGCGAATAAGCAGCAATGGCCGATTATGCTTGCAAACGGTAATTTAGAAGAACAGGGCGTGTTTGATGATGGTCGTCATTGGACTCGCTGGCATGATCCGCATCCAAAGCCGAGCTATCTGTTTGCTTTAGTTGCTGGTGATTTATATCGTCAGCAAGATAGCTTTACGACTATGTCTGGTAGAGAAGTAACGCTACAAATCTTTGTTGATCCAGAAAATAGTCATAAATGTGATCATGCACTATCTTCATTAAAACAATCGATGCAGTGGGATGAGGAAACCTATGGTCGTGAATATGATCTAGATGTATTTATGATTGTGGCAGTTAATGACTTTAATATGGGCGCCATGGAAAATAAAGGTTTAAATATTTTCAACTCAGCCTGTGTATTAGCGACTCAAGAAACCGCAACCGATCATGATTTTTACACTATTCAAAGTATTGTTGGTCATGAATACTTTCATAACTGGTCGGGTAACCGAGTCACTTGTCGAGATTGGTTTCAACTCAGTTTGAAAGAAGGTTTTACCGTATTACGTGATCAGCAGTTTAGTGCAGATATGCATTCTGAAGCCGTGCAACGAATTGATGATGTGAATCAACTTCGTACTATGCAATTTGCTGAAGATGCTGGCCCCATGGCACACCCTGTTCGACCCGCATCATTTATCGAAATCAGTAATTTTTATACTGTCACCATTTATGAAAAGGGTGCGGAAGTCGTTGGTATGATTAAAACCATTGTCGGTAAGGAAGGCTTTAGAAAAGGCACCGATTTATATTTTGATAGACATGATGGTCAAGCAGTAACAACCGATGATTTTGTTGCAGCAATTGAAGATGCAAACAATGTTGATTTAAGTCAATTCAAACGCTGGTACTCACAAGCAGGCACGCCAGTATTAACAATTAACGGTACATATAATGCTGAAGCTGAGACTTATGTGCTTGATGTGGCTCAAGCTTGTCCTGCCACTCCAGATCAAAAGAAAAAACAACCCTTCCATATTCCACTCGCAATCGGTTTGTTAGATGAAAAAGGGCAATCATTAGCACTGCAGTTAGAAGGTGAGCCTGATGTTGTTAATAGTGACACACGCGTACTAGCGATAACAGAAGCACAGCAACAATTTACCTTTATCAATGTGAAATCTAAACCACTGCCATCATTATTGCGAGGCTTCTCTGCGCCAGTAAAAGTGAACTTTGAATATACAAATACACAGTTAGCAATGTTAATGGCGCATGATACGGATAGCTTTAACCGCTGGGATGCAGGACAACGCCTATTACTGAATGTTTTGTCAGACTTAGTTGATATGGTTCAGCGTGAACAGACGCTTCTATTACCAACTATGCTACTAGAGCAGATGGCAATCGTTTTAGCTGATGCTGATAAAGATCCAGCTCTTGTTGCAAAAATGCTGACATTGCCGACGGAAAACTACTTAGCGGCGCAGCATGCGCCAGCTGATGTCGATGCAATTCATACTGCACGAACTTATATGAAACAAACATTGGCAGCTAAGTTGAAACAGCAGTTTAGTGATTTATATAGTCAATTAAACACTGGTGAATCGTATTTGTTTAATGCCGATCAAATGGCACGTAGAAGTCTAAAAAATATTTGTTTAAGTTACTTAATGGAAACTAAGGATCCCATGCAAACGCAGCGTTGCCTAAAACAAATGGCTCAAGCTGATAATATGACTGATACTATGTATGGATTAGGTTTATTAGCAGAACAAGCTGGGCCAGAAGGCGAGCATGCTTTAAGAGCTTTCTATGAACAATGGCAACATGATCGCCAAGTTGTTGATAAGTGGTTGTCGGTACAGGCTCAGTCTTCTTTGCCAAATACATTACTACGCGTAAAAGGTTTAATGAAACATCCTGCCTTTAGCATCAAAAACCCCAATAATGTTCGTGCATTAATTGGTCAATTCTGCCGAAATAACCCGATTAATTTCCACAATAAAGATGGTTCGGGTTACCAATTCTTAGCAGAACAAATAAAAGTACTGAATGACCTTAACCCACAAGTTGCATCGCGTATGCTTGGTGCATTTAATTCATGGCGTCAGTATGACGAAGATCGACAAGATCTAATGAAACAAGCCTTAACAGATATCGCTGCACATAAAGGTTTATCAGCAGATGTATATGAAGTCGTAACTAAATATTTGGCGGATAAATAATGTTTTCACTCGATCCTAGATTAGACAATGATACTTATGTGATTGCTGAATTTAAGTTATGCCGTGCTTTATTAATGAACGATGCACGGTATCCTTGGGTAATTTTAGTGCCACGAATTACTGGCCTAACAGAAATTTATCAGTTATCACAAACAGACCAGCAACAATTGATGTTGGAGTCAAACACCGTATCAAAAGCACTCGCTGAACTAGTATCTGCCGATAAAATGAATGTAGCAGCATTAGGCAATGTCGTTTCACAACTGCATATTCACCATGTGGCGCGATACCATCAAGACGAAGCATGGCCTGCACCAGTTTGGGGGAAAGGCGAGGCTGTTGCTTATAGTGAGCAAGAATATCAAGCTGTCATTCAACAGTTACAACAAGTGTTTAAAGAGTTAATTGAAGATGGCAAAAACACTACGGTTTAGATTAAATATATCAAGAGAAGAAGTATTACGTTATTACCATGGAACGGCAAAAAACGTTATTGTGCGAGCTGAAAATGGCCAACGATTACAATTTCCAGCTGAACATATCAGGCCGTTTATCGATCATTTAGGTGTTAATGGTGTGTTTAGCATTAGCTTTAGTGATGATAATAAATTGATTGGTTTACAGAGAGTTTCTTAAAGGAATTTGTTTCAACTGACGTTCGATAAAATCGTATACAATTAAGAAGCACTGCAATCCTTTTAAATCACAATGTTGATGAAATAATGCAAAAGATACTCCAGTATATTCTTCCATTTAAGTTGCAAGGCAACTTTTCAGATAAAGCATTAAATAAGCTTTACGAAGAGTGGGATAAGCCTTCCCGTCAAATTCAGATCTCAGCAATAAGCTTTTTAACTGCGGTTCTATATATTGTATTCACGTTCATGGATAAATCTTCATGGCTTTCTGAAGATGTTCAGACATTGATGACTAAAGTCTATCTGTTAGGCATGGTGCCTATGATGCTTACGATTAGTTTTTTTGCATCTAAAAATAGATTCTATAAATATGTAATGTTTGCACTCGCACTATCACCAATTGTGGCCAGTATTTGTCACGCTTATATTGCTAGTAAGATTACCAATTACTCCCCGTTTCTTGCGGAAGGTTATTTAAGTGTATTTTGGATTTTTATCGTATCAGGCATGACGTTGGGATATGCTCTTGTCAGTGCAATTATTTCTTCTATTATTCTTCTTGTATCGACCTTCTATCTCATGAATGATGTAGGAATATATACCACACATGTGTTTTGGATAATGTGCAGCTTTTCTTTCGGTCTTCTTGGCGCCTTAATCTTCGACCGTTCGAGGAAAACTATATTTATGAATCAGCAAGAACTACATCGCTTGGTGATTACTGACCCATTAACAGGAGTCTACAACCGTAATCAATTGACTAAGGTACTTCCTCAGGAGATTGGACGTGGAGTTCGGTACAACAAATCATTTGGCCTATTGATGATCGATATAGACAATTTCAAGCGTGTTAATGATACCTTTGGGCATGATATAGGTGATAAAGTCCTACAAAATACCGCTCAGGTATTATCAACATTTATTCGTAAAAATGACACGCTGATAAGGTGGGGAGGCGAGGAATTTGTTGTCATGGTGCTTGAGGTTGATCAACAAAGCCTGTCGCAATTTTGTGAAAAACTTCGTGAACAAATTGAAGCTGAAGATTTTCATTTGGTTGGCAATATTACTGTCAGTGTTGGAGCAACCTTGTTCAAAGAAAATGACTCTTCTGATTCCTTACTTGAACGTGCCGATAATGCCCTTTATGAGGCAAAAGAAAAGGGACGAAATAGAGTCATCTACGCATAGTAAATCACTCTTACCTAAACTACCCTAAAGTAGATTTGGGACGTTATGTGACTAATGAATATTCCAGATATAAAATTTAAACACCCAGTTTCTCAATCAAAAGGGATTGAGATCGTTGAGCTTGATGAGCTCTATGATCGTAGGTTAAAGATGGATCATGATCCAAACCAACCTCATCGAGTTCATTTTTCTTTGATGATATATATTGAGCAAGGAGAAGGTACACATTTTATTGATTTCAACTCTTACCCTTTTTCAAAAGGCAGTTTTATTTTTGTCAATAAAAACCAGATCCAAGCATTTGCTTTAAATGAAAACATAAAAGGAAAATTAGTTCTTTTTACCGAGTCATTTATTGATAAAGTTCAAACAAATATGAAGGTTTCGGCTCATTCACTTAACCATTTTCATACTGCGTATAGTCCTATTTTTACACCTAGTGCTGCTTTGACAAGTAGTTGTGTCACGCTACTTTCTCAAATACAAAAAGAGGTGAATCATCAAGAAAATAACGCTCTGATTACAATGCTTTTATTTTCTTCATTGTTTTTAATGTTAGAGCGAGAAAGACCTGAGTCGGATACAAAGAGCTTGAGCAAGTCTCAAGTAACACAATTTAACCTCTTTTCTGCGCTGTTAGAGGAAGGTCTCACTGAAAAAAGAGATGCCTCTTATTATGCAAATCAGTTACATATCACTTATAAGACGTTAAATAATTTATGCAAGTTAGCTACTGAACGCACAGCAAAGCAATTAATTGATACTTATACAATCACCGAAGCAAAACGACGTTTAATATTAGACAGTAAGCAAGTACAAGAAATTGCTTACGAGCTTGGTTTTGAAGAAACGAGTAATTTTGTCAAATATTTCAAGAAACATACCCTCGTTACACCATCACAATTTCAAAAACTGGCAAGAAGTTAGATATTTACCATTTTTAGGATGTTACCGACCTTCAGAAATAACTCAGTAAAAAATACACTGAAGTTCCTTAATTAACAAAGACAAACTAATGATGAAAAAAATTATATCAGCCTCGGTATTAGTGGCTTCTATAGCACTATCTTCAACTCTTTTTGCACAGGAACACAGTATGAATATTTCTAATAAAGAAAAAGCCGTTGCTTTACTTAATAGCATTGAAACGGGCGATACATCAGCCATAAAGTATGTGAATCCTGAAGTGTATACCCAGCATAATCTATCCATTGGTGATGGTCTGGCTGGTTTTGGAGCTGTTCTTCAAGCACTACCTAAAGGCAGTGCGAAAGTTAATGTGCAACGTAGCTTTGAGGATGGTGAGTATGTATTTACACATACAGAGTACAATTTCTTTGGCCCGAAAGTAGGTTTTGATTTATTTAGATTTAAAGATGGTTTGATTGTTGAACATTGGGACAACCTTGATGTGAAGTCTGACAAGCCAAATCCTAGTGGACACTCGCAAATAGACGGTGCAACAACAATAACTGACCTTGATAAAACTGAGCAAAACAAGACGTTGGTCAAAAATTTTATTGAAACCATTTTAATAAAAGGTGAAATGGAAAAACTTACTGGTTTCTTTGATGGCGATAACTACATTCAGCACAATACTAACATTGCAGATGGTTTGTCTGGTTTAGGTCAAGCCCTAGAAGCGATGGCTGAGCAAGGAATAAAGATGGTCTATACCAAAAACTATGCAGTGCTTGGTGAAGGAAACTTTGTACTGAGTATCAGTGAAGGTCAATTGGGTGGCGTAGAGACTTCATTTTATGATTTGTTTAGAGTTGAAAAGGGTAAAATCGCTGAACATTGGGATGTTATCGAGGCAATCATTCCGAAAGATCAGTGGAAAAATACTAACGGAAAGTTTGGCAACTTATAACAGGTAAATAACAGTAAGCTCACATATACTTGGGCTCAAAAAGCATAGCCCTAGTTGGGATGCCGCAAAAGGGCGGTGTCCCTCTGTGAACGCTCTAAATTGATGACCGATTCTGGTCTTTAATATCGAATTTCTAGTATTATCACCGTAGTGATACCCTCAATATACGATTTCTAATCCCTCCCACTTAAGTAGTGTAACTACTAAGAAAATAAAAGCCGAACATAGTCTTAAAAAAATTGAGTGGTGGTTCTGTTATGACTAATCAAATAAACTAGCCTATCAATTCTGGCTTATATGTCATGATATACAGCTAAATATTAGTTTAGCCATATAAATGGAGGCGATTCCTAATGAATTCTAAGCAATCTGGACGAATAGATATCAATGACGATATTTTATTTGAAATGAAACGATGCGCTCTTCTTCAGCCTTTGGATGATGATGATTTTGCACATATAGTACGTTCTTCTTATGCTCAAAATATTACTGAAAACAGTACTTTATTTTCCCAAGGAGCGCCGTTTACAGATGTGTATTTACTTATTTCAGGCGGCATTAAATTACAGCGACTAGCACCAAATGGTAATGAAAAAGTCTTCGAAATTATTCGCCCAGGTCAGACTTTTGCTGAAGCTATATTATTTTCAGGAGGGGCCCGCTATCCAGTTTCGGCTTTAGCTATTTCAACTTCTGTCGTTGTTTCGATTGATGCCCAAACATATCTAAAGTTATTAAAATCATCTAACGAATTATGCCTTAACTTGATGGCAAAACTGAGTCAGAGACTTCATTGGATGGTGAATGAAGTCGATAGGTTAACAATGCATAGTGCAAATTTTCGTCTAGTTTGCTATTTATTGAGCCATATTCCTGACAATAATAATGACCGTACAGGTATTAGTTTGCCTGCACCCAAGCATGTCATTGCATCTCGCTTATCGATAACTCCTGAAACCTTGTCTAGAGCACTTAAAGAGCTGACGAAACAAGGATTAATTAAGCTAGAGGGGGCTCATATTGAGTTGATTGATGTGGATAAATTACGCCAACTAATTTTACTTTGAACCAATTTCATTTTGCTCTTGATGTAAGTCAAGGCTCAATTGCTGGCAGAAAATTATACTTCCCCAGCAGGTTTATTATAGGAGATGTGTGATGAGAGAAACCTTTACCAAGGGCATGGCCCGCAATATTTACTATGGAGGAGCTGTGTTCTTCTTCTTGGTACTTATTGGTTTAACGGTTGATACGGTGAGGAGTCTGCCAAAAACAGATAACTCACAGAATCTAACCGAACAAGTAGCTTCAGGGAAACGATTATGGGAAGTGAACAACTGTATTGGTTGTCACACTTTATTGGGTGAGGGTGCTTATTTTGCTCCTGAACTTGGTAATGTATATACCCGTTTTGGTGAAAGTACTGATGCAATTAAAGCATTTATTAAATACCGTCCTGTTGAAGGAGTTGAAGGTCGTCGCAGCATGCCGCAATTCAACTTAACAGATGAACAATTGGAAGATCTTGCTCAGTTTTTGAAATATGTTGATGGTATTAAAACTGCCAGAGACTGGCCACCAAATGTTCAAGGTTAAGGAGTAGATAAATTATGAAATATGAATCACAAGGCGTAGCAAAGCTCTACTTTGTTGCTGCGATCGCTCTATTTATAGGACAAATCCTGTTTGGTGTCACCATGGGATTACAGTATGTAGTGGGAGATTTTCTATTTCCTGAAATCCCATTCAATGTTGCTCGAATGGTGCATACGAATCTGTTAATTGTATGGCTGTTATTCGGCTTTATGGGGTCAGCCTACTTTTTAGTGCCAGAAGAAGCTGAACGAGAACTGTATTCACCAATGCTTGCGAAGATAATGTTTTGGATATTCCTCGTAGCAGGTGCTTTAACAATTTTAGGTTATTTATTAGTGCCTTATGCGCGTTTAGCTGAGCTTACTATGAATGACTTATTGCCAACAATGGGCCGAGAGTTCTTGGAGCAACCAACAATAACTAAAATAGGGATTGTAATTGTTGCATTAGCCTTTATTTTTAATATTGGTATGACGGTACTTTCAGGTCGTAAGACAGTTATTAACTTAGTGTTGTTGACTGGCTTAGTTGGTTTAGCAGTCTTTTTCTTATTCGCTTTCTACAATCCTGACAATTTAGTGTTGGATAAATACTTCTGGTGGTTTGTTGTTCACCTTTGGGTGGAAGGCGTATGGGAATTGATCATGGCATCTCTACTTGCTTATGTATTGATTAAAGTAACGGGTGTCGATCGTGAAGTTATTGAGAAATGGTTGTATATCATCATTGCAATGGCGTTGATTTCAGGTCTTGTTGGAACAGGTCACCACTTCTTCTGGATTGGTACACCTGATTATTGGCAATGGCTGGGTTCAATATTCTCAGCATTAGAGCCGATTCCATTCTTTATGATGACATTATTTGCATTTAATGTTGTGAATAAAAGGCGTCGTGACCACCCTAATAAAGCAGCTGTTTTATGGGCACTGGGTACAGCAGTTATGGCTTTCTTAGGCGCAGGTGTATGGGGATTTTTACATACATTAGCACCTGTTAACTTCTACACTCATGGTACTCAAATTACCGCTGCACATGGACATATGGCCTTTTATGGTGCTTATGTCATGGTGGTGTTAACAATGATTTCTTATTCTATGCCGTTGATGAGAGGTCAAAAAGCGGCCAATGAAACTGCACAGAAATTAGAAATCAGATCATTCTGGATAATGACATTATCAATGGTTGCAATAACATTGTTATTAACTGGTGCTGGCGTAATGCAAGTTTACCTACAGCGTTATTCATCTGAGCCACTACCATTTATGGTTGTACAAGATAAGTTAGCTGTGTTTTATTGGTTACGTGAATTAGCTGGGCTAGCTTTCCTATATGGGCTATTTATGTATGTCTATAGTTTCTTTGCGAAAGGCAAAGCAGTTGAAGATGTCGCGTAGTCATAGTTAGTATCAAGTAGTACAGTAAATATACCGCCTTTAGGCGGTATATTTTTTTGGGAGGGAAAGAAAATGAATACAGAAGTAAACTTAAAACGAGCCACAACATCGTCACTTCTTTCATTATTAAATCTGACGGCATTACCCGTTATAGCTTTTGTTATATTGCTTATTATCTATAAGAAAACAGAAGCAGATACTATTGATCACTATTATGCTCTTTTAGGAATAAAAACGAACCTACTAGCAGGCATTGCACTCGTAGTAGTGACAGCTTTAGTGATCTTTATGGGCGGGTTTGACTCTCCTTGGACTTGGGTCTTTGTACTGTCATATTTTGTTTTTGTACATGCCATGTTTATTTTGTTTGCTACATGGGTAATGGTTCGATCTTGGACTGGCAAAAAACTGACAAGAGCATTCTTGTCGAAGTGACTTGATACGGATCAAGGCGCTTAATAATAAAAAGTATCAGAATAAATTTTAATTAAATAAAATTATTTTACT
>CALCCU010000240.1 GCA_937900515.1 uncultured Gammaproteobacteria bacterium
TTGCAGAAATTTGTGACACATCAAAACATACTGCGGTGCGTATTAAGGAAGTTCGTGAAATTCAAGTTTCTGAACTTGCTATTCCTAACTGGTATCAACTGCCAGCAAATAATCATTTGAGGCTTGTTGCTTAATATGATTTCTTTTCTTGAACCATCGACAGCTTTTTTTATTTTCATGGCTTTATTTATGGCTCTATTTTTTACACTTTTTATTTACTTTAACAAAGGCTAATTATTATGTTTATTGAAATTGAAAACAATCAACTAGACTACAACAACTTCCCTAACCGAAACAATTCTGATGCTCGATGGTACACCGTCAGCCAATCCGCTTTGCTTTTTCGTGATGGTGAAAAATATCCTGATAAGTTCGAATTGAACATTATATTTTCTGGTAATCAGGACGACCAAAAATCTGCGGTTGCTTTTGATGCTGGTAAATATGAACTCGATGAAAAAGCTTTTTACATAAATCAACGTAATCAGCTTGCTCTTGATCCTGTTCGCTTGCGTGCTTTAGTCAAATAACATGAAATTACATTTGCCCTCAATAATAGCGTTCTTAGTGTTTTTTCTAGGAATTGCAATCGTTAATCCCGCCTTTGCAGGTGTTCTTGAAGATTCAGCGCATCAAACTAATGAGTTTGTCGCTGTGGGAATAATGATTGTTGCGTTTATGTTCGGGGCACAACTGGGACATACGAGATAATGAGTGATGTTGCTATTGAGTTAGTGAGCAAGGCTTTTGTCGCGTGGGTAGGTGGTTTTGCCTTTGGTTACACCTTTAAAACAATCAAGGTCTTTCTGGATAAGCTGTAACTTATCTTTTTTTATATTTTCTTTAGGATCATATTATCATGAAATCTTATCAAAAACTTGGTGCAGGTGTTGCACTTTTAACTGCCTCTGTTGCTTCTCAAGCGGCAATCGTTGCGGCTGATTTAGCTGCACCATTAACAGCTGTTACAACTGACGCAAATACTGTATTTACTGCCGTATTGCCAATCATCCTTGCGGTTGTTGGTTTATCTGTTGGTATTTCTTTGCTTAAACGTTTCACTGGCAAAATCTAAGCATAGTTATGTTGAAAATGTCCTCATTATTAAGAGTAATCTTAACCCTGCTTTTAATGGTGGGGGCAACTTCTTCTTATGCGATTACTGGTACTTTTTGGTCTTATGGTAATAATGCCTATGGTGATCCTGATCCTGAACAGGCTTGTATTCTTTCTGCGGCTGCTATAAGTAGAAGTCCTATCTATTCCTTTTCTCCTCCTAATGAACATTATTGTGGTTATGCTTGGTTGGGCACAACTGCTATTGCTAGTTCGGCATGGGGTTTTCTTGTTAATACGACCTGTCCAGTTCAATATACTGCTTTAGACGAGTCGGGTTTCTGTGCACTTGCACCGCTTTGCTCTGATTCGCAAATAGAATTGTCAGCAGGTGTTTGTACAAATAAATGCGATATTTTAGATGTTAACGGTAATCCTCGTGTTGCATCTTTTAGTTTTTTTATGGGCCAATCTCCGTCAACGGTTGTTGATGATATTTTAGGCTGTAATTATTCACGTCAATCTATTGATACGTGTACGTTATCACCTGAAGGTGTAGCGACTTGTTATTATACCTATGCGGAAACGGGTGAATATATTGGCACATCTTCTGCAACTGATCCGCCTTTTATAGATCCAATACCTGATCAATCCAATGCTGACAATACTGGTTCAACTAATACTGATTCAACGGTTGTAAGTCCTCCAGTCACTAATCCTGATTCGTCTGTCACTGTCGTTACGATTCAAAATAAAACAACTACCAGTGGTTCAGGTGCAAAAATGTGGGCTGATAGCTCGAACATTTATATGCAAGATTCAACGGGTACAATAAATCAATACGATAAAGTCACTACGACAATAACTAATCCTGACGGTTCAAAATCAGAAGTTATTTCTATCGCTTCTGGAAATGTTACTCCAGCAATTACGTCCACTGTTCTTGATAAATCAACTGCAACGGGAACAACTACCAATATCAGTTCAATCACTATTTCAGGTGGTTCTACAACTACAAATAATTATAATTCATCTGGTACGCTAACCGATTCAACTGTTGTTGCTTCTGGTTCTGGTACTGGTTCTGGTCAAGATGACCAAACAGTCGAGGGTAATTGTGGCGCTCCCAATCAACCTGCCTGTGATGTCACTTTAACGGGTGAGGAACATTTAACTGATCCATCTGACGTGCTGACTGATTCGGGCGTATTAACACAACGTGATTCAAATATTGCAGACTTGCAAAGTGGAGCAGGGGAAGACACTGGTACTTTGTTTAATATAACGAATGGTTTCCAGACTTCTTTTTCTTCCGTTCTTGGTTCTGGCACTTGCGATGGTACTTATGGAACGGTAGATTATATGGGTCATTCTTTCGCACCTTTTGCTAGTTTCTGTCCTGTTTGGGATTCTGACGGCAGACCATT
>CALCCU010000241.1 GCA_937900515.1 uncultured Gammaproteobacteria bacterium
CAAAGCACTCCTAAATGTGCGATTTTCCATGAAACTCACCGTAGACTACCTATTTAAAAGTACAGTTTTACGAGAGAACCCAGTAAATTGCGGGGCAGTCTGTCCAAATATGACAACGCTGTCAATAAAAACTCAAACGATCTCAACCATGGCTATCAGTCTTTATGAAAAAGTACCGCCATCCATACATTAATATGAGAGAATACAGTCTGTAGTGGCTTAAAAAATAACGATAATAAGCAAAAAGTTTATGGAGTATTAAACGTGTCATCCCCCACTATTGATGATGTCGCAAAGCAAGCTAAAGTCTCTATCAAAACGGTATCCAGAGTGGTTAACCGGGAGCCTAACGTTCGAAAAGAAACGCGGGAAAAAGTACAACATGCAATCGATTTACTCGGTTATACACCGAACCTTTCAGCGCGTCGTTTAGCGGCTAAGCGCTCATTTTTAGTCGGCCTGGTATATGATAACTTTCACGCCACATCAGCCTATGTAGTCAACGTTCAATGCGGCGTTATGGCCAGTTGCAGCCAATCCGGTTACGAACTGCTCATCCATCCACTTAACGTAGATAACGCAACGCTGATTAATGAAGTCATAGATTTTACCCATCGCTCACAAGTTGATTGCCTCGTGTTACCCCCACCCTTATCAGATCACACGCACCTTTGTAATCAACTCGCCGCCCAGAACATCCCCTTTGTTCGTTTATCACCGGTTTTCAACTTAAATGACTCACTTTATGTACAAACCAATGACCGAAGTGCAGCCTTTGATATGACAATGAAACTCATAGAATTAGGCCATAGCGACATCGCTTTTGTTGCGGGTAGGCCTGATCACTATGCCGTTTCAGAACGCCACCTAGGCTTTGTTGATGCCATGCAATCAGCTGCACTGCCAATAAGAGAAGAATGGATAAAAATAGGAGCAAGCACCTTTGACTCAGGAAAAGACTGCGGGGTTGCACTGCTTAAAAACACACCAAGACCTACGGCTATTTTTGCCGGTAACGACGAAATGGCTGCTGGTGTGATGAGCATAGCGCACACTCTGGGTATTCGTATCCCAGAGGATTTATCAGTTGCAGGGTTTGACGATTCAGATTTAGCGCGTCAAAGCTGGCCAGCCCTAACCAGTGTACGACAGCCAGTTCAAGCGATGGCAAAGGCCGCTGCTGATTTATTATTCTTGTCTCTCAAGACCCCCTCCAACACCGACCTATCGCGCTGCTTCGCTTGCGAAATTATATTAAGGGACTCGACAGGGCCTACCATTAAAATTAATGAGACCGCCAACGACTAGCCTTTGACTGCCCCACGTTGGCGTACCGCTTCAAACAAACAGACCCCCGTAGCTACAGAAACATTCAAACTACTGACTTCTCCTGCCATAGGGATTTTCACCAGAAAATCACAACTTTCACGCGTTAAGCGGCGCATGCCTTTACCTTCAGCTCCCATTACCAGCGCCATTGGGCCTGCCAAATTAGCCTCATAGACTATTTGTTCAGCCTCCCCGGCCGTGCCCGTAATCCAAATCCCTCGGCCTTGGAGTTCCTGCAAGGTACGAGACAAGTTGGTAACTTGTATATACGGCACAACTTCGGCTGCTCCACAGGCGACCTTAGACGCGACAGCCGATAAAGGGGCAGACTTATCCTTGGGGGCGATAACAGCATGTACACCGGCTGCATCAGCTGTACGCAAACACGCCCCAAGGTTATGCGGGTCTGTTACGCCATCAAGCACTAATAAAAACGCTGGTGCGTCGAGGTCGTTCAACAGGCCATCTAAAAAGCGCTCATCTTTTGGCTTAGCCGGATTACACTCCGCCATGATCCCCTGATGAACGCCTCCTTGAGCTAAGTCATCAAGTTTTTGACGGCTATAACGCTCCACACTAATACCATTCAATTCGGCGAGTATTTCAGAGATTCGCTGATCATCTCGATCTTTTAAAACCATTACACGGCGAATACGTGTGGGGTCATGCTTCAATATTGTTTTTACGGCATGGATGCCGAATACACGCTCAAGCGCCATGTGATGCCTCATTATGTAGATCCGACTTAGATAACCAATCACCCGCTTGTTCATTAACTAGCGCACTAAGCACGTTAATAAAGCAGCCCGCACTGTTTAGTGCAGGTATATAATGATAGTGCTCTCCTCCGGCCGACTCGAACACCTCTTTATTTTCCTCGGCTATCTCTTCTAGGGTTTCCAAACAATCCGCTGTAAATGCAGGGCACACAACATCAATGTTTTTAATCCCTTCACCAGCAATTTTCTCTAGCGTCTTATCCGTATAAGGCTGCAGCCATTCAGCAGGCCCAAACCGAGACTGAAAAGTAGTCATCCACTCCCCGTCT
>CALCCU010000242.1 GCA_937900515.1 uncultured Gammaproteobacteria bacterium
TATGTCGCGATCACGTAAATTTATTTCAGCTGGTGAGCCTGCGCCTTCAACGATGACTAATTCATACTGTTCAGAAAGACGTTGATGGGAGCTGAGCACGGCTGACATTGCAACCTGTTTGTATTGATGATAATCCTGAGCATCCATATTAGCAATTGGGTGACCATGAATAATGATTTGGGCACCAATATCTGAATTTGGCTTTAATAAAACAGGATTCATATCGGTATGTGTTTCTAGGCGGCAAGCCTGAGCTTGTACGGCTTGAGCACGACCAATTTCACCACCATCGACAGTTACAGCACTGTTTAATGCCATATTCTGTGGTTTAAATGGAGCAACGTTAAAATTTTTATTTTGCAACCAACGACATAAGGCGGTGACGATGGTACTTTTTCCTGCATCAGAAGTAGTACCTTGAATCATCAATGTTTGTTCTATCATGTTTGAACCAATATCTTTAATGAGTTTAATGCTCCATGAAGTCGTTGCCAGTCGTCATGGGTTTTAGCTAGGCCAAATCGTAGGCTATTTGGTTCTGAAAATAACCGAGTTAAAATACCTTGCTTGGCCAAATGCTGATGGATCTGTTCGGCAGAGGATGTTTGCACCCACCTAAATAAGCTACAACTACCTTGTGGTTTTAGACCAGATTTTTCAAGTAGAGAATGAAGTGTTTCACCTTGTGCCTGTAATTGCTGACGGTTGCGTTGCTGCCAGTCATGATCAGCCAATGCGTATTGGGTAATAAAACGTGATGCTGTGGCAATAGGCCAAGGACCTAGGTGCTCTGCTAATCGTGTCAATAATGGCGCTTCTGCTAATACAAACCCTACTCTTAAACCTGCTAAGCCAAAAAATTTACCGATTGAGCGTAATACTATTAAACCTGATTTGGGGCATAGTGGTGACAAACTCTGCTCGGTTGTTATATCCATAAAAGCTTCATCCACAATTAACCAACCACCACGAGAGGCGAGATTTTCATGCCACCTTAACAACTGCTGAGGTGTGAAAAACTCACCAGTGGGGTTGTTGGGGTTAATAATAATGAGCACATCAAGCCGCTCTATTTGCTTATCAATTGAACTAGGTGTTAATTGAATAACTGCTGCTAAG
>CALCCU010000243.1 GCA_937900515.1 uncultured Gammaproteobacteria bacterium
AAATATGTTAACGGAAGTCCGCGAATTGGAGCAGAATGAGGCGATTGCTAAAGAGGCTGACTCTAAGGTTATAAAATCGAGCCAAGATGAATTGCAGGCGATATTATCAAGTATTCCTTCATTCTCGGATATGAATAAAAAATAGCAGGCGAAAAAAAGCCCTTAACTTACAAAAGTAGGTTAAGGGCTGCTATTAGTTAATTAGGTTTTAATTCAAAGATTCTTTTTGCTGCTTGAATTGAGATAAAGCCTGTTCCATTTCCACTAATTTATCACGTTCTTTTTGTACAACTTCAGCAGGTGCTTTAGCTACATAGTTTTCGTTGCTGAGCTTACCTGATGACTGCTTAATTATTTTTTCTAATTTAATAATTTCTTTATCAAGTCGCTGTATCTCAGCTTCCTTATCAATCAAGCCTTCTAGTGGAATTAGAATTTCCATTTTACCGACTAGTGCTGTTGAAGATGCAGGCGCTGCACCTTCCAGTACGTCTATACTCTCTAAGTTAGCTAGACGACTTAAGAAGTCACGATTTGCGTCTAAACGAGCTAAATCTTCAGCTGTACTGTCTTTTAATAAAACAGGTAATTGTTTCTTAGGTGGAATGTTCATTTGAGAGCGAATTGAACGAATTCCAGTAATGAACTCCATCAACCATTCCATATCAGCAACAGCTGTTTCATCAATACTATTTTCATCAGCGACAGGGTAGGGTTGATTCATAATTGTATCGCCTGATTGTCCCGCGAGTGGAGCAACCGTTTGCCAAATTTCTTCAGTGATGAACGGCATGAATGGATGAGCTAAACGTAATACTGTTTCGAGTACACGAACTAGAGTACGGCGTGTACCCCGTTTAGCTGCTTCAGTTGCATTATCATTGTTAAGAACAGGTTTTGAAAGCTCTAGATACCAGTCACAGTAGTTATTCCAGATAAACTCATAAATACCTTGTGCGGCATGATCGAAACGATAGGCATCAATAGCTGCTGTAACTTGTTGCTCGGTAGTTTGTAGCTTAGAAATAATCCAACGATCTGCAAGACTTAATTCTACTTCATCATTGTCAATTCCATTGTCTTGGCCTTCAGCATTCATCAGTACATAACGAGCCGCATTCCATAATTTATTACAGAAATTACGGTAACCACCAATTCGGTTCATATCAAAGTTGATATCACGACCGGTTGATGCAAGTGATGCAAAGGTGAAACGCATGGCATCTGTACCATGAGCTTCAATACCATCTGGAAATTCTTTACGAGTCGCTTTTTCAATTTTAGCGGCAAGTTGTGGCTGCATCATGCCTGCAGTACGTTTGCTAACTAGCGATTCAAGATCAATACCATCTATGATATCGATTGGATCTAATACATTACCTTTTGATTTAGACATTTTTTGTCCGTGTGAATCACGAACTAAGCCATGAATATAGACTTCTTTGAATGGCACATCGTCCATAAACTTTAAGCCCATCATCATCATTCTGGCAACCCAGAAGAAGATAATGTCAAACCCCGTCACTAATACACTGGTTGGATACCACGTTTTGAGGGCTTCCGTATCTTCAGGCCAGCCTAGTGTAGAAAATGGCCATAATGCTGATGAGAACCAAGTATCAAGTACATCTTCATCTTGTTTTAGAACGATATCATCAGCTAGATTATTTTCAGCACGGACTGTAGCTTCATCATGAGCGACATAGACATTACCTTGCTCATCATACCAAGCAGGAATACGGTGTCCCCACCAAATTTGGCGTGAAATACACCAGTCTTGAATGCCATCCATCCAGTTATAAAATGTTTTATCCCAGTTGCCAGGAACAAATTTTATTTTACCTTCTTGAACGGCTTTAACAGCAGGTTCAGCAAGTACGTCAGCTTTAACATACCACTGGTCTGTTAATAGTGGTTCAATAACAGCACCTGAGCGATCGCCTCGAGGCACCATTAATGTATGTTCTTTAATACCTTCTAATAAGCCTAACTCTTTTAAGTCATGAACGATAACATCACGAGCTTCATAACGATCTAATCCACGATATTTTTGTGGTGCATCATCATTAATGGCAGCATTAATAGTAAGAATATTGTATTTTGGCAAGTCATGACGTTGACCCATTTCAGCATCATTAAAGTCATGAGCAGGGGTGATTTTTACACAACCAGTACCAAAATCAGCATCAACGTAATCATCGGCAATAATAGGGATCTCACGGCCAACAAGCGGCAGAGTAATCGTTTTACCGATAAGGTGCTGGTAACGTTCGTCATCAGGGTGAACGGCAACAGCACTATCACCCAGCATTGTTTCAGGACGTGTTGTTGCGACAACTAAATGCCCTGAACCATCAGTAAGTGGGTATTTGAAATGCCACATATGCCCAGCTTCTTCTTCAGATAGTACTTCAAGATCTGATACTGCGGTATGTAGGACAGGGTCCCAGTTCAATACTGCTATTAATGCGATGACAACTGAACTCAATGAGTC
>CALCCU010000244.1 GCA_937900515.1 uncultured Gammaproteobacteria bacterium
TCATCAAGTAAGAAGAATGGATTCTTAACGCCTACTTTTGTTAAATTTTGTACGACCTTACCAGGCATAGAACCAATATAGGTTCTTCTATGGCCGCGAATTTCGGCCTCATCACGGACCCCGCCCAAAGCCATACGGCTGAACTTTCTGTTGGTAGATCGAGCAATCGATTCTGCAACAGAAGTTTTACCTACACCTGGAGGACCAACCAAGCATAAGATTGGACCTTTAAGTTTCTTAACTCGCTTCTGAACGGCTAAATACTCTAGTATGCGTTCTTTTACCTTTTCTAAACCAAAATGATCTTCGTCTAAGACTTTTTCAGCTCTGTCGAGATCTAAAGTAATACGTGAACGTTTTTTCCAGGGTACATCAGTTAACGATTCAATATAGTTTCGTACAACAGTTGCTTCAGAAGACATTGCAGACATCATTTTGAGTTTTTTCAACTCTGACTCTGCTTTTTGTTTTGCTTCTGTAGGCATGCCCGCCTGTTCAATTTTGGCAGTTAATTCTTCTAGTTCATTAGCTGTTTCGTCAATTTCACCTAATTCTTTCTGAACGGCTTTCATCTGCTCATTTAAGTAATATTCACGCTGACTTTTTTCCATCTGTTTTTTTACGCGGCCACGAATACGCTTTTCGATTTGTTGAATATCAATTTCTGACTCCAATAAAACCATTAGCTTTTCGATACGCTCATGCACATTGCTCATTTCAAGAAGTAACTGTTTATCTTCTAGCTTCAGAGTCATATGTGCAGCTACTGTATCAGCCATTCTTGCAGCATCATCGATACTAGAAAGTGAAGCAATAACTTCAGGTGGAATTTTCTTATTAAGCTTCACATATTGTTCAAATTGCCCCAGTAGTGAACGCATCAATACATCTGCTTCACGCTCTTCAGGTGACTCAGATATACATGTGACAACTTCTGCCTTGAAGAACCCATCATTATCATCTAACAATACGATATTAACGCGAGAAACACCTTCAACAAGCACTTTAACTGTGCCGTCAGGAAGCTTTAAAAATTGTAAGATATTCGCTAATGTCCCCGTTTGATACATCCCATCATTATCTGGTTCATCATCTGCCGAGTCTTTTTGAGCCACCAATAAAATTTGCTTGTTCTCATCGCTAGCAATTTCTAATGACTTAATTGACTTCTCACGGCCAACAAAAAGCGGTATGACCATATATGGATAAACGACTACATCTCTAAGAGGTAGGACAGGTACAGAGGTAAAATTTTCAGTAGTTGTAGGAGTATTTATTTCATTTTCCATTAGGCAAGCCTCGAGCATGACTTTCGAATATACGAAAGTAAGATTATAGATTAGCGTAGGTGATAAATATGGGGAGGTCTGAACAAAAATTCAAGTAGCGAAATGAATATTACGCTACTTAAATTTTATTTTTTTCTATTGTCTTAAGCAATCAAAGAGTTAACTAACTAGCTTCACTCGTTTCAGTATCTTGATAGATTAAGATTGGTGAGTTTTCACCACTAATTACATTCTCATCGACAACAACTTTTGCGACATTGTCTGTTGAAGGTAGATCAAACATCGTATCAAGAAGTACATTCTCAATAATTGATCGTAAACCACGTGCACCTGTTTTTCTTTCCATTGCTTTAGCTGCAATAGCACTCAGAGCATCTTCTCTGAACTCAATCTCAACACCTTCCATTTCAAACATTCTATGGTATTGCTTAGTTAAAGAGTTCTTAGGTTCAGTTAAAATTTGCACTAAAGCAGATTCGTCTAATTCGTTTAGTGTTGCTACTACAGGCAAACGACCAACAAATTCAGGAATTAAACCGTATTGGATCAAGTCTTCAGGTTCGACTGTTTTTAAAACGTCACTAACAACTTGCTCGTCTTCAATACTTTTAACCTGTGCAGAGAATCCGATACCACCTTTATGTGAACGGTTTTTAATCACTTTATCTAACCCAGCAAACGCACCATCACAGATAAATAAGATCTTACTCGTATCAACTTGTAAGAATTCTTGCTGTGGGTGCTTGCGACCACCTTGAGGTGGTATTGAAGCAATTGTACCTTCAATTAGTTTCAGTAAAGCTTGTTGAACACCTTCTCCAGAAACATCACGTGTAATGGATGGATTATCAGATTTGCGTGAAATCTTATCAATTTCATCGATATACACAATGCCAGTTTCAGCTTTATCAACATCATAATCACATTTTTGAAGCAATTTTTGAATGATGTTTTCAACGTCTTCACCGACGTAACCAGCTTCAGTTAAAGTTGTAGCGTCAGCCATTGTGAAAGGAACATTTAATTGCCTAGCTAAGGTCTCTGCTAATAATGTTTTACCACTACCAGTTGGACCGATGAGCAAAATATTACTTTTTGATAACTCTATCTCATCTGTTTTAGCACCAAATCGTAAGCGTTTATAGTGGTTATATACAGCTACAGATAAAACGCGTTTGGCTCTTTCTTGACCAATTACATAACTATCAAGTGCTTCGTTTATTTCATGAGGCGTAGGTAGTTTATCTTGAGCGCTCTCACTGGTAACTTCTTGTAATTCTTCACGAATAATATCGTTACATAAGTCTACGCATTCATCACAGACAAACACAGATGGGCCGGCAATAAGTTTCTTAACTTCATGCTGACTTTTTCCACAAAATGAACAATAAAGTAGCTTATCGTCATCGTTATTAATGTTATCGTCACTCATTTAAATATTCCTAGCAATTCTATCTTTATATAACGGCTTGTTATTCGCTTTCTGAAGGGCGTTGTGTGAGCACAGAATCAACTAAGCCGTAGTCTGCTGCTTCTTGACCACTCATAAAGTTATCACGATCAGTATCTTTTTTCATTGTTTCAATATCTTGTCCAGTGTGTGTAGACAAAATACCATTCAAGCGTTCACGAATCGATAAAATTTCTTT
Organism: uncultured Gammaproteobacteria bacterium; assembly: GCA_937900515.1. Classification (GTDB taxonomy): domain Bacteria; phylum Pseudomonadota; class Gammaproteobacteria; order Nitrosococcales; family Methylophagaceae. The sequence goes on from CALCCU010000244.1 coordinate 2,939, forward strand.
GGCATGAATATCGAAGTCAGAGGCTTGCCCTTGGAAGCCGCCTAAAGGCTGATGAATCATAACTCTAGAATTTGGTAAGCAATGACGTTTTCCTTCTGCACCTGCCGTCAGCAATAATGACCCCATACTTGCAGCTTGACCAATGCAAAGCGTGCTCACATCAGGCTTTATAAATTGCATCGTATCATAGATTGCCATGCCTGCTGTGACAGAACCACCTGGTGAATTGATATAGAGGTGAATATCTTTATCTGGGTTTTCTGACTCTAAGAACAATAATTGAGCAACAACTAAATTAGCCATATGGTCTTCAACTTGACCAACTAAGAAGATGACTCGCTCTTTTAATAGACGAGAATAGATATCAAATGAACGTTCGCCACGAGGCGTTTGTTCAATAACCATTGGAACAAGAGCGTCAGTGATAATACCAGTATTATTAGTGAAGATGTTTTGTGTCATCAG
>CALCCU010000245.1 GCA_937900515.1 uncultured Gammaproteobacteria bacterium
GTCAGCAAGTAAGCAACGACTAAGAAAGCAAAAAGCCTCCCCTCTCATAGTGTTTAATAAATCGTTGCTATATTTCATGGTTAAGAACTTTATTTCATGATTAAGAACTTTGTCAATAGTTTTATTTCATGAACAAGAAATACGGCGTAATATATGACGAAACAGAGGAGTTACAATTATGAAAACTAGTGAATATTTAGACTTAGCGCAAAAAAAACTTGAAGTAAAAAACGACAATCAACTCGTAGATAAAATGGGCTGGGCTAAATCACAGGTAAATAATTACCGCCATAACAGGCAACAAATGGACAATGAAGCCGCTAGAAAAATAGCGGAATTATTAGAAATACCAGTATGGAAAGTGATAGCAGATATGGAAACAATCAGAGCAAAAGACGAGCCGACAAGAAAGGCTTGGAAAATGCTGTCCAAATTGTCCGCGCAAAAAGGCTACGCCCTGCCTAGTATGTTGATTCTAAACGCTTTTATTTTTAACGTTGCGGCATATTGTATATTATGTCAAATAGCATCACATGCTAAAAGGCTTTCAAGAGATGTAAGCCCTAACTATGTAAGATTGGCATAAAAACTGCGCTAAGCTCCGCTTTATAACGGAATGACAAAAAAATGACATTTAACGATGCTCGCCACTTATCACGGATGACACTCCCCGAAATTGCAGAACACCTAAAACTATCTATTAAAACAATCACACGCTATAAAAAAACAGACAAAGCACCAGAAGCCGTTATTAAATACTTGATGCTTGTAGGTGGCTTTATTCCTTCCTTGGGTGTTCGGAATGACTTCACAGGGTGGAGTTTTGGAAGCGGGTACTTGTGGTCGCCTGCTGGCGAAAGGTTTACAAGCGGTGATGTTTTATCTCTTCGCGTTCAGCTTGCCTTAATCAGAAGTCAGCGAAACGAATTAGAGCAGCTAAAAAGCAGGTCTTTAATCAGTGAGTCGGCTCAGGTCATACCCTTCCCCGTTAAAAACAAAAGGCTTGAACGTCTAGCCTTACAGGAGCTTAACGCCTAAGCCCAAACGGATGACCAGCCTATAAAAGCAATAATAATCACCCTTTCTTTTGTGTGTTCGTGGGGCATCGCCTGCGCGATTTAGCTAAGGATTTATTTTATTTGCTGGTAGCTGATCACCAGGCGCATCAATTAACGTCACTTTTTCGACGTACGTCACACCATTAACCTGGGTAACTATATCGGAGCTAATAACGTTTAAATCACCCACTGTTAAGGCGTATTGATTAGCCGCTTTGCCAAAATCACCAAATTCGACGATGGACTCACCATCAACGATAGTGCGGATGTAATCAGTCGCGAATAATGGAGTGCATAAAACCAACATCATCAAACCGCCGAGCTGCGCGCGGTGGCTTGATGACGAGTTTTTAAAATTAAAAGTATTAGTATCCATATAGGTATCAATAAGACCTCAAATAATGAATTTATCTTAATAAATGGTTTTTTTTGAAAATACCGCCCCTCAACATGCCATCGCGATATACCAGTATAAAGCGCACGCATATCAACCTCATTATCACCATGAATAAGCATATCATCTTGAAATGATTGCCTAGTATCATAAGCGTCATATAAGTGCCTACCTTGATATGTCCAACGGTCAGAGACTACAGAGCTTTCAGTGTCACCGTAAAACACTTTTGCCGTGTGAATCTTAGGCATCGTTACTCGTTCACCCGTAAAAAATTTAACGACATTAGTGATAAATGGGATTTTCATTCTATCCAATCTTCTACACACAACAAGATGTTCACACAGAGCAATACGCAACTGCCTATCTATCAATTCGATATTCTGAATAATGATGTAAACGTCCCACCCCAGTTTACGGGCGTGGAGCATGAAATCAATAAATCCTTTACGCTCTTTGTCGTTCCATGTGCGTGCGTTGAGCCATGTTGCACATTCATCGAGAACAATTATCCCGTAAGTTGATTCATCAATGGAGTCAGAACCGCGACCAATGGCATCAAAATCTGACGGCCTTGGCTTGTCAGGCAGTCGGTAGAAAGTGTTTTTGCTGTTTCTTTTGACAAGTTTCTCAATATTCAAATCAAGGTTTGTAGCTACCTTTTTACCTTGCATTAAATAGTCTTTGATTTTGCCAACAGTTACAAGCGTTTTGCCGCTTCCCAGTTTGCCAGTAACAAAGAAAACGGCCATTAGTAAGGGTTTTTAATCTGCATAATCATACGAGCCTGATTAAACACAAATTCAGCAGTGTATGACGCAAGAATCAAGGAAATGCAGAGTCCTGTATTAGAAGGTAGAAGCGACAAGGAGAACGCGAGCACTCCTTCCGTCATCATTGAATTAGCGGTTGAAGCCGCTACATCAATCGCAATGGAAAAAGTTGTCCATATTGCAGTTAAGGCAACAACGACTGAAATTCTAGCCGCAACGCGTTTCGTAAATAACGTCGTAAACGACTCTACAAGCCCACCGAACACACCCGCAAAAAATGTCGAAATACTAGCAAGTAGTCCAGCCATTAGAGACTCCTACTCGCACGATTAAAAATGCGAATAATAGATATTAACGTTAGGCCACCAAAAAAATAATACAATGCTGGTCTAATAGCATAGTCGTGGACTTGGCAAAATCCCGAGAGAATCGGAAAGTTAGAGCCTTTATATTCAGAGCTATACGCCGAGCCATCGCAATCAGTACCGCCCGACATAGTGAAATTGACATTTAATGGCTCAAGAAAATTATCAGGCATATCCTCTAAGGGTGTAACAATTCCATCCATTTTATCTAATTCCGTGGCTAACACCCCGTTAGGGTTTATAAAAAAATTACGCAAGCCGTAATCTGCAGGAATACCGTTTATAAGTTCCTCAGACGTACCTAAATCAATAGCGCAGGCAGGCTGTCCGTCAGCGCCGCAATTACCCTCGATAGATGAATCGGGCACTTCCTCACTACCGTTATTTGTAGTCGTTGTTTCAGTAGTTCCGTCAGGATTATTAACGGAAGTTGTTTCAGAGGTCACATTTGTGCCACCGGCGGAAGGTAGAGTGGTGCTAGTGACTTGTCCAGTTGAGTCAATACTAGTTGAAGTTGACGAGTTTTTCTGGCTAGTTGTTGATGTGGTTACAACCGTTGTGGTTGTTCCGTTGCCGTCATCTGTTGTTGTCGTTGCTTTTGTCGTTTGAGTAGATGTGCCATTATCTTCCGTAATTTGAACGGTCGTACCGTCCGATGTTGTGGTATTACCTTTGCCATAGACTTTAGCGAGTGTATTTTGTGAGAACGTAGTACACGTGTCTGTACCGTCGCCATTAGCAACGCATACAGTGTTAGGTGGAGTGTATGTTTCACTTGATTCAGTAAAAAAAGTATCTTGTTCTGTTAGCTG
>CALCCU010000246.1 GCA_937900515.1 uncultured Gammaproteobacteria bacterium
TGTTCTTAAACTACCTCTAACCGTCTAGGATAAAGTGGTGGAGGGAGCTGGATTCGAACCAGCGAAGGCTGAGCCGTCAGATTTACAGTCTGATCCCTTTGGCCGCTCGGGAACCCCTCCACTAAAGACGACGCATTTTCCTTAAGTCTGGTAACAATGTCAACAATAAAGTTTACTGCGTCTTAATTTTAGCTAGCACAGCGCCAAAAACATGCTTTTTCAATAATCACTGCGAAGCTAAAGCGCGCATAGTATACTACCTGCCGCGACAATTAAAGTTTTTATTTCAGGAGTTATTCATGGAGCAGTACCGCGGTACTACAATCCTCTCATATAGAAGAAATGGTCAAGTTGTTATCGGGGGTGACGGTCAAGTCAGTCTTGGTAATACAATTATGAAAGGTAATGCGCGTAAAGTACGTCGCTTATATAACGACCAAGTACTCGCTGGCTTCGCTGGCGGAACGGCAGATGCATTCACATTATTCGAACGCTTCGAAGCAAAACTTGAAAAGCATCAAGGTAATTTAACGCGTAGCGCACTCGAATTAGCCAAAGATTGGCGTACTGACAGAATGATGCGCCGTCTAGAAGCTCTCTTAGCGGTAGCCGACAGCGAAACATCGTTAATTATTACGGGTAATGGTGACGTCATTGAGCCTGAAAATGGGCTAATGGCAATTGGCTCGGGTGGACCGTTCGCGCAATCTGCTGCAACAGCACTATTCGAAAATACTGAACTAAGTGCACGCGACATTGTCGAGAAAGGACTTAATATTGCGGCTGACATTTGTATTTACACTAACCGTAACCTGACTATCGAAACACTAGAAAGCGATTAATACCTACTATGCATGCACTTACACCGAAACAAATCGTTCAAGAATTAGACAAACATATTATTGGCCAACAAGCAGCTAAGAGAGCTGTTGCAATAGCACTTCGTAATCGCTGGCGCCGCAAACAACTCAGTACTGAGTTGCAACAGGAAATAACACCTAAGAATATCCTTATGATTGGCCCTACAGGTGTCGGTAAAACAGAAATTGCTCGTCGTTTAGCGACTCTAGCCAACGCACCTTTTATCAAAATTGAGGCAACAAAATTCACAGAAGTAGGGTATGTAGGCCGCGATGTAGAGTCTATTATTCGCGATCTTGCTGAAATGGCTATGAAAATGTTGCGCGAACAAGCGATTAAAAATGTAAAAGAAAAAGCAGAAGATATCGCTGAAGAGCGTATTCTAGACGCTCTATTACGTCCTGCTCGAGATCAAACGATTGATGAAGACTCAAATACCCGTCAACGTTTCAGAAAAATGCTGCGTGAAGGCAAACTTGATGACCGAGAAATTGAATTAGAGTTGAATGCTCCTTCTGTTGGCGTTGAAATCATGTCTCCTCCAGGTATGGAAGAAATGACCAATCAACTTCAAGACATGTTTCAAAATATAGGTTCTACAAGCACCACTACTCGTAAACTGACAGTGCAACAAGCTCGCAAATTGCTCAATGAAGAAGAAGCAATAAAGCTTATTAACGAAGATGATCTGAAAACACAGGTGATTGAAAGCGTCGAACAAAATGGTATCGTTTTTCTCGATGAGATTGACAAAATAACTCATCGCAGTGAAGGCGGTAGTGGTGGAGCTGACGTATCTCGTGCTGGCGTTCAACGTGATTTACTTCCACTAGTTGAAGGCAGTACTGTCTCAACTAAATACGGCATGTTAAAAACAGACCATATTTTATTTATTGCATCGGGCGCATTTCATTTGAGCAAACCTTCCGATCTCATACCTGAGTTACAAGGACGTTTACCTATTCGCGTTGAACTCAACGCTTTAGGCGCAGATGAATTCGTTAGAATCTTAACTGAACCAGATGCATCTCTGACAGAACAATACATCGCTTTATTAGGCGCTGAAGGCTCAACATTATCATTTACCGATGAAGGACTACAGCGTATTTCTGAATTGGCATATCAAGTTAATGAACAAACAGAGAATATTGGCGCCCGTCGCTTACATACGATGATGGAAAAATTATTAGAAGATATTTCATTTAATACTGCAGAAGATGCCAGTACAATCGTCATCGATGCCGACTATGTTAATCAGCAACTAGCCGATCTTGTTCAAGACGAAGATCTATCAAGATACATTCTGTAAGGCAAATACGATGGCAAACACAAACTATCCAACTGAAATCACATTGCATCAGCAATCGAAAAGCTTAGAGCTCGCCTATGGTGAGCAACGCTACAACTTACCGGCAGAATATCTTCGAGTATATTCTCCATCCGCTGAGGTTCGAGGTCATGGTGCAGGTCAAGAAGTACTGCAAACTAACAAAGAACAGGTCGGTATTGCTCAACTTGAACCAAGCGGCAACTACGCTCTCAAAATATATTTTGATGATGGTCATGACAGTGGCTTATTTACATGGGATTATCTCTATGAGCTATCAACTGAATACGATGAAAATTGGCAAGATTATTTAAACCGACTTGAAAAAGCTGGTTATCAACGACAAGGGTAATTTCAACGTGGAAGATAAAAACACCACTCACTTTGGTTATAAAGAAGTACCAACAGAAGAAAAAGTTAAACATGTAGCAAGTGTGTTTCATTCTGTTGCAGGTAAATATGACTTAATGAATGACCTTATGTCGATGGGCGTACATCGCTTATGGAAGCGTTTCACCCTACACACAAGTGGTGTTCGTCGTGGTGCGAAAGTACTCGATATCGCAGGAGGTACAGGTGACCTAGCACTCAAATTCTCAAAACTAGTCGGTAATACAGGTCAAGTTGTACTTGCTGATATTAATGCCAGTATGCTGAATGTAGGACGCGACCGCCTTACTGACGAAGGGGTCAGCGGTAATATTAACTATGTTCAGGCAAATGCAGAGTGCCTACCCTTCCCCGATAATACTTTTGATGTAATTACCATCGCTTTTGGGCTGCGTAATGTCACAGATAAAGACGCCGCGCTTAGATCGATGTTCAGAATTCTAAAACCAGGCGGTCGTTTATTGGTACTAGAATTCTCAAAACCTTCGGAATGGCTAGCACCTATTTACGATACTTATTCATTCAAGTTATTACCTAAAATAGGTAAAGTATTTACCAATGATGAAGATAGCTATCGTTACCTAGCTGAGTCTATTCGCATGCATCCTGATCAAGAAACTATGAAGCAAATGATGGTTGATGCGGGCTTTGAACGCTGTGATTACCACAATATGACGGCAGGTATTGTTGCGCTCCATAGTGGATACAAGTTTTGAGTTCACTGCTAAAACCAATACAACTGGCAATCAATGCCGCATTAGCACAAGATCAGGAGTCACACGCTAAACTTGAGCAATTTGATCGGCGATGCATTACTGTCATCATTAATGATTTCAACAAAACAATCACTATCTTATTCAAAGACTCTCAAATCGACCTATCCACAGATAGTGAACACACAGCTGATCTCACCATTTCAGCTAAAGCACTGAGTTTAGTGAAACTGGGACAAGACCCTGAAAGCTTATTCTCTGCTGATATTGATATTAACGGAGATGTACAGTTTGCCAAACAATTACGTGACTTCTTGGAAGGATTCGACTTTGACTGGGAAGCCCAGCTCGCGAAAGTCACAGGTGATACACTCGCCTACCCTATCGCCCATGGCATCAGGAAAGCAGGTTCATGGCTAAAAGCCAGTCACCAGTCACTGCAATATAATATTGCTGACTATTTAAAAGAAGAAACACAATTACTGCCGGATAAATCTCAAATCAATGAATATATGACTGAGGTAGATGTTATCAGAGCAGATCTTGATCGCCTTGAAGCAAGAATTAACCGATTATAAAACGATGAAACTACGTAACCTCTTTCGCCTTATCCAGATCAATCATGTCCTTGCAAAACATCGCTTAGATGAAATTATTCAAGCCACCCACATATTACGACCTTTACAGATTCTAGGCTACCTGTCTCCTTATCGTTGGACACATAACACTGACTTAGGTCGCGGTGAACGGATCCGCCTAGCACTGCAAGATTTAGGACCTATCTTCGTTAAATTCGGTCAGATCTTATCAACCAGGCGAGATCTACTACCTGATGATATTGCTGACTCTTTAGCCAAACTGCAAGATCAAGTTGCGCCCTTTCCAAATGATGAGGCATTAGCATTAATTCAATCTGCTTACGGTTCTCAACCATTAGATGAAATATTTTCGCATATCGATGAAGAACCTCTTGCCTCAGCATCGATCGCACAAGTTCATGCTGCGCAATTAATTGATGGTAGGGCTGTCGTTATTAAGATTGTTCGTCCCAACCTCAAACAAAGAATTAAACGTGACGTCGAACTTCTTCATCTTATGGCCAGATTTGCTGAGCGCTATTGGTCTGAAGGCAAACGCCTGCGCCCATGTGAGGTTGTTAGTGAGCTCGAAAAGAACTTATATGATGAACTAGACATGCTACGAGAAGCCGCATCAGCATCTCAATTACGTCGTAACTTTGAAAAAAGCGACCAACTTTATGTACCTGACATCAACTGGCAACTAACTAAAGCAAATTTATTAGTACAAGAGCGTGTTTATGGCATTCCTATTGGCAATATCGCTCAATTAAAAGAACATAATGTTAATCTTGAAAAGCTGGCTGAAATTGGTGTCGAAATATTCTTTACCCAAGCATTTAAGCATGGTTTTTTCCATGCTGATATGCACCCAGGCAACATTATGGTGGATATCAACAATCCTGAGAATCCACACTATATCGCACTAGATTTCGGCATTATGGGCACCTTATCTCCCGAAGATAAAAACTATCTCGCCGACAATTTTTTAGCTTTCTTCAATCATGATTATCGCCGAGTTGCTGAATTACACATCCAATCAGGCTGGGTACCAGCAGATACAAGGGTAGAAGAGTTTGAATCAGCCATTCGCAGTGTCTGTGAACCTATCTTTGCTAGGCCATTACAAGAAATTTCATTTGGTCAGCTATTGCTTAGACTATTCCAAACAGCGAGACGCTTTAATATGGAAGTACAGCCTCAGCTGGTGTTATTGCAAAAGACATTACTCAATATTGAAGGCTTGGGGCGTCAATTGTATCCACAACTTGATTTGTGGAAAACAGCAAAACCAATACTAGAACAATGGATGCAGGAAAAAGTAGGCTGGCAAGCAGCTGTAGACTCCTTTAAACAAGAGGCGCCTTACTGGGCACAAACACTTCCTACACTACCTAGAATCCTTCATGAACTAAGTCAGAAGGCCCATGAGGGTAAGCTGAAAATGCAACTTTCTTCTCATGATCTAAAGCAGCTCAAAAAAGAAGTTCGCACTGCCAGTTTCCGAAGCGCTAGCGCAATAAGTGGTGCAGCCTTCATCATCGGTGCTGCAGTAATTAAAGGCTTAGATGGTAATGTTCCTAGCATGCTAGCCGGCATACCTTTGCTAAGCTGGATCTTAGGTGCTTGGGGTGCTATTTTGCTATACATTAGCTTAACAAGATAACTTTAAAAACATAAAGAACTAACGTGACTAATGGCGGAGCCACTCATCATGACAATCAAAATTCAGCAATTGTTTAAACACGTAGACAATATCCCTAAAATACCCGAGGTTGTGCGTCAATTAATTAAACAAGTTAATGATCCAAACATTGATTTTGCATCAATAGCTGAAAATGTAGAAAAAGAGCTCGCTATTTCAGTAAAGGTACTTCGCTTAGTCAACTCAGCACATTACGGCCTTCCTAGACAAGTTGGCTCTATCAAGCAAGCCATCGTTCTTTTAGGTATGGCTGAGCTTAAAAAGCTAATTATTACCTCTGGAGTTATCAATGCCGTGTCCGATGTACCCGGCCTTAATCTTGACGATTTCTGGCTAGATAATTACAGAACAGCTACCTATGCGGAATGGATCGCAGACTATAGTAAACTTGGAGATAGTGATTTAATTTTCACTGCCGGTTTGCTAAATAATCTTGGTACACTTTTAATTCATTTAGGCTCTTCTGATATCGCTAAAAAGATTGATATTGATATCAAACGTGGTACAAACCGTATTGCTTCTGAACAGAAACATTTAGGCTTTACTAGTCAGCAAGTCACTGCAGAATTATGTAGTCAATGGCAGTTTGCAGACGAACTTATTGATTTAATTACTCAATCAGCCGAACCACTCAACTTCGATGAAGTTTCTCGTGGAGGCTGTGCTATTTCAATTGCTCGCTACATCAGCCAATCAACCTATAGTGAAGGCTCCGAAGAAGAAATTTTGACAGAATTCCCTCATAAAGAATGGCAACAACTTGGCCTCAAGAATGATGCTATAGAAGAAAAAATGGCCACTATGCACAGTCTTGATACAGGCATTGATGGTTTACTTGATTAAACAAACTAAGTAACAAAAACTTTTATTCAACTTTTAATAAGCTCTATTTACACATTATGTATAAAATTATAGGCATTGTGCTCGGCTTCCTCTTCGGATTCGGATTTTTAGGTGCCTTTATCGGCTATCTAATTGGTAGCAGTATTGATCGCACCAAAGATTTTGGTATTGGCGGAGTCAACCCTCTTAGTAACTCTCACCGTAAAACAATCTTTCTAGAAACAACCTTTACCCTAATGGGTAAGTTAGCAAAGGTTGATGGCCATATATCTAAAGATGAAATCGCACATGTAGAACAATTCATCAAAAAAATGGGCATGACTCCAGAGCATCGAAAACAAGCCATTGAACAATTCAAACGAGGCAGTGCACCTGAGTTTGATATCACAGAAACACTTGATACATTTATGGCTACATGTGGCCAGACACTCAACCTAAAACAAGTTCTCATTATGTACTTGTCTATCATGGCATTTGCAGATGGAAAACTGGATTCAGCAGAAGAACAGCTACTTAAAACAGTAGCCAATCGCTTAGGCTATAGCGATGCTGACTTCGAACAGATGCTTGAGATGTTGATTAATCAATCTCATTTCTCGCAAGGTTCTCAACGTAAAGCAGCATCACCGTCCGCACTTGATGATGCCTATAAAGCACTTGGTGTAAGCAAAGATAATAGTGATAAAGAGATTAAAACCGCTTACCGTAAACTAATGAGCCAATATCATCCTGATAAGCTAATAGGACAAGGTTTACCAGAAGACATGATCGCTGTCGCTACTGAACAAGCGAAAGAAATTCAAGTAGCCTACGACTTGATAAAAAAACATCGCGAAGGAAACAAATCGTAATTGCCTAAAGTTGTGCGCCTGACAGAAATCGAACCTGTGCCCCCTGTTTCGGAAGGTAAAAAACACTGAGCACCCTTCTTCTCTTATTAAACAGTCCGTCGGAGAGCCCCTCGTCTAATCCCTTGATTTATTGCTAATTATCCCCCTAAATAC
>CALCCU010000247.1 GCA_937900515.1 uncultured Gammaproteobacteria bacterium
CCAGGCGGAATATAACAAGCTATCGTTTTCAATAGATATAGCTTACTCATTAATTAGCTGCCTTATCTTTGCTGTAAATTCATCAATCGGGGTACCCGTATACTCAAGGCTCCGAGTAAACCCTTCTTTATCAATTAAATATAGCGTCACCGAGTGACTGTACAGGGATGCACTATCTTGTTTTTCTTCTTCGGAATTAGCAAATAATTTTGGGTTAACACGACGAATGTTTTGAGTGGGAATATTAAGAACTGATAGCTTGTTATATTCCGCCTGGAAAAGCGACACGATATAATCGACTTGTTCTTGTGTTCCTGACAAACCAATAAAATTCTTATTAAAATGGCCAATAAAAGCTTTTAAATGTCCCGGTGTATCGTATTCTGGATCAATCGTGACAAAGACAATTTTTGTTTTTGTCTGTTCCTCTAAACTCAGTGCAGCATATAGCCGTTTCAAATAGCCTAGAGTAAAAGGACAAATATCAGCACAATTGGTGTAACCAAATGCAATAACAACAATATTACCGGCAAAATTACTAAACTCTATTGTTTGACCATCAGCATTAATAGCTGAAAAATTCCCCCCTACCCCACTCAAGATAGGTAGTTCAGTATCTTCTGCAAAGAGAGTATTTGAACCAAGCAACAAAGTGATAAATGCTAAGGTAATGATTTTATTTAACATAATAATCCTATCCACGGGGCAATATCAGGTATCAAGTGTTGCTCATCTATTGCTAAAACTTTCCAGGTTTTGTCCTCTAATACTCTGACGGTTATTTCTTGACGTATTTTGGCTAATACTGGCTTACCTGATTGGTTAACGCCTTTCCATTCCGCTATAACAGTTAAAAGTAATGTGCTCTTACTTTCTTTTTTTTCAACATCAATTGAACGCAATAAGTGGCCACCTTTTGTTAAATACTGTTTACGTTGCTCTCGTATAGATCGCACTGAACCCTGTATTTTTTTATGACCTATTTTTAGTGTGTAATCAGCAGTATCTATCCACGAAGTCGATGACAAACTTGGCGCAAGCTCTACTCCATCAAGGTAAGCAAGCCAAGCATAGGCGAACTCACGGGCTTTATAATGGGACGAAGTAAACTTATCACTCTCGACTGCAGCTACCTTTTCAGATTTTTCAAGTGAGAGACTTTTGATAACAGGCAAGGACAGTAATGAAACGTCAAAGACAAATATTTCATTGATTATTTGACTTTGTTTACCCTCAGCCGTGCTGTAGCTGATAAGGGACGCCACTTTAAATTGATACTGACTACTACCTTCAAGCTTTGTCAGATCTGAGCTAGTAATTTTAATTTGGCTAATGTTTTCAGGGTAATGGCTTCGGTAATCAGTCCACCTATTATCAACCGCTACAAATATTGCATCTTTATTCGTAGTAATCAGACTTCCATACCAGTTCATAACCACAGAAGCCATTGAATTGAGTGATGTAGTGTATTCAACCCGCTGTTCTACATCAGCATAGGCCGTACTAATCGAAGCCACAGCCCCTGCTAATAATAGAATGATAGCTAAAATAGATTTCATCATAATTGGCACTAAAACCTATTCTTCACTCAAGCCCGTTATTGAATTGGGCTAGGTTTTTGAACTTGTTCCATCAAGTCATTATTCCACTCACCTTCAACAGTGACATGACCTGCAGCCCCCAACATAATTGCTTCAATTAAGTTATGGTTAACATAAGCATAAAGGCCGGGTTGTTTGAATGTGTACATCGCAGCTGCTGCTTCACCACCTACTACAGACCACGTTTCAAGGTTGGTTGCAGGCGTGTCATTAAACGAACCTCCACGCCATACCAAATCACCATGACCACCAATCAAATGAACACGCGAATCTCTATTAGCTTGTGAATGTAGGAATAATACCGTTTCTCCTACTTTTGCTGTCATGGCATTTTTTCCTGTTAACGCACCCACTTTACCGTTGAAAGTTAGATGTGTAGGAGTTAGAGTTTTCATTACCTCCATAGTGTCAGCCATCGCCATAGTAGGATCATTGTATCGTTTGAATTTACCGTCTTTGTCTTGTGGTATATACCAGTCTTGCTCACCAATGTAATAGGCCTTGTCATAGCTTACTGCATTGCCTTTTTCATCTTTCAGACCTTCACGAGGCAAGATCATAATGGCACCATTCATACCTGCAACGACATGATAAGGAATCATTATTCCACCTGGCGCACAATGATAAACAAAGACACCTGCTTTGGTTGCTTTAAAGCGAAGTTTAACTTGTTCACCTGGTGCTACATGAGTCAGACCACCGCCGCCTAAAGCACCTGTTGATGAATGAAAGTCAATGTTATGAACCAATGTGTTTGTTTTAGGGTTTTTCAGTGTTAATTCAACATAATCATCAACGTGAGCAACAATCATTGGACCAGGATTGCTACCTTCAAATGTCATCGCTTGAGCAAATACATTAGGTGCAATTTCCATTTCTTTTTCAACGATTGTCATCGTCATTTCAATAATTTTTGGTTTACCTTTTGCCACTTGATCATGTTCAGGTAAAAATGGTGGAGCTACTAAGGTTTGAGTGACACGCTCAAGACCTTCGGCCTGCGATGTAATAGCAACTTTATCAATATTCAGTGCTTCAGCAGAAAATGATGGGGCAGAAAAGCCTACCAATGATGCAGCTATCGCTACACTTAAACCTAACTTTTTAAGATTGTTCATACCACGTCTCTCCATTTGTGAATTTAAAATGTAACTACAGGTATAACGATATGCGCTTAAATCAATCAAATCCTTGATGTAAATCAATTCAATCAGTTAGATAACATAAACACACAAATTAAATATGTTATTTGCCATAAACCAGCCATTCATCGCGTTAATCGCAGGTAGAGTTGCGGTAGTTTAGCTGGTAATTGTTGAGCATTTTTAATCAGCATATAAGCATTCTTGCCAAATAAATAAGGTAAATAGTCTTCTGCTTTTTCATCAATAGTGACACAAAATGGTTGAAGCCCTTTTTTCTCTGCCTCAAGTATCGCTTGGCGTGTATCTTCTATTCCGTAACGACCTTCATATTTATCCAAGTCATTAGGTTTACCATCCGTCAGTATCAATAATAATTTTTGACTAGATGTTTCTTGTTCTAATAGTTGGGTAGCGTGACGAATTGCAGTGCCCATGCGAGTATAATAGCCCGGACGAATCGCATCGATATGTCCTCGTACATCATTATTATACGAATCATCGAAGCCTTTAATATTATAAAAGCGAATATGGTTTCGATTACGTGATGAAAAGCCATGCAAGGCAAAACGGTCACCCGATACACTTAATGCTTCTGAGAATAAATATAATGAATCTCGGATAACATCGATAACTCTTGATGTATTACTAATATGAGCATCTGTTGATAACGATAAGTCAGCAAGTAATAAACAGGATAAATCGCGCGTTTCATTTCGGAGATCACGGTAAACAGGAGTATCGCTATTCACGTGGCCATGCTTACGATCCGCAAGAAAATTGATATAGTTTTCTAAGTCTAATTCAGCACCTTCAGTTTGCCTACTCACCCAGTGACGTTGTGGACGTAGCATCTCAAATTGACGCCGTATTCTACGGGCTTGAGATTTAAGCTTTAGAGGTAAATCAATAGGATCCACATGGCGCGATATCATGGGAATAATTCGGCAATGGTCTTTTTGAAAACGCTGTTTTTTATAGTCCCACTCATCAATAGGAATACCTTCTCCTAAAACGATGTCATCATATTGATTAGCTGGAAGGTCGAGATCTAGTTTTATCTTGCTTGCAGTGGTTTCACTATCTTGAGCGATAGTAATATTATCCATGTCATCAGCAGTTTGCATGACATCATCATCGTCATCGTCAGTACTGGTACGATCAACTTTACTGTATTCACCCCAGCTCCATAAACTCTCAAGTCGAAAACTCATTAACCCATCATTGCCTTCCGGCATATCAGTACGATTTCCCTGCTTCCTGCTTTGCTGTTTTTTCTGATCTTTCTTAGCTTCACTAGTTTCAGCTTGGTCAGGATCTTGAACAGGTTTACTCGTAAAAAGCTCTTCTTCTGGTGGCGATGGATGTAACCATAATGGAACTGGCTGTGGTGGTTTTTTAGCATATTCCAACTGATATTTGGCAGATGAGTCTACTAATGCACTACGAATAATTTGCTCTTGTTTGGCTTCACGTTCACTGAGTGATTTTGGTTCGGGACGCTGAGCAATATGAGCATTAAGCAATGCTTGATACGTGCTTTGTAAGCCTGGCCAGATTGCTAAGGTTTTGAGGGTACGCTGTTGATTGCGACTAATCCAGTCGCCCTCTTTCACCGTCACTACAGACAATGCAGTTAACCATAAATACAGATTACTATTTAGTTGTTTGCTCGGAAACAGAGCAATACTTTCTGGCAACCTCAACGTTTCTTCATCTCGCCATGCATATTGTGTTTTATCGCCTACGCCTGCAATTCGTTGCAGAATAGTACGTCGTGCATGAACATCTGAATCAGTGGCATTTTCAACACGTAAACCACCTTCGCCACCCAAGGCTCGAAAGAATATTCCTGTCGTGTATCTCACATCATCTAAATGAACGATTGCTTCTGGGTAATGTATTTCAGCACGCTTAGTGATAAACCGGTGCCATGTTGAACCCACTAATTCTTCTAACATAATGCCACCGTCACTTACTCACCAAGTCTGACCAGTTTGGTGGTAACCATATCATCATAAATATGCAAAAAATAACGAGAATACAAAACCATAATACAAAGGTGTTTACCCTTTGTTTCGCATGATTTGGTGGCAAAGGAATACCGCAATGTGGACATTTACTCTCTTCAACCACAATATTGCCACCACAATGTTTACACTTATGTTGACTCATTTTGACAACTGACCAATCAGAGGATAGTTAAAGTCTAAACCTTTAATTGCTTTGGTAAATCCCATAATACCTGCCGCCAAACATAACGGTACTATCAACATAAAGTATAACTCTAATAAAAACAAAGCAGTGAGAGATGCATAACCATCTGTCAGCACAATATATAGATTAATAGTAAGAAAGATAATGGTACTAAGACTACTCGCCATTAATGTTTGATTCAGATGCTTTTGAGCCATTGTAGTAGTGCGTGTATAGCGTAAAAAATAAAGTGCCCATAAGGCGATATAAAATACACCAACAAATAGTAGGTTACCGATATAAAAGGCTTCGGCAAATGCAGCCGTATTATCGGGTGACTCGCTCACCTTATTTCACAACCATTTTTGCTTTTACGACTTCCATTAATGCATTAACCGTTTCTTCGTCGTCACTTAATGGTTCGATAATGGCCGCTCGACAGGCCTCGATTGGATCAAAACCTGATTGAATCAATGTGGCTGCATAGACTAATAATCGTGTCGATGCTGACTCTTCAAGATCATGATCTTTCAATACACGTAAGGCATGTGCTAATTCAATTAGTTGCTTCGATATATCACGATCGATAGCGGTTTCTTTCTGAATAATATTTGTTTCTGTCTCACTATCAGGATAGTCAAAACGCATAGATACAAAGCGCTGCCTAGTTGAAGGTTTCATACCTTTTAACAGATTTTGATACCCAGGGTTATAAGATACAACTAGCATAAACTCAGGTGGAGCATGAAGTACTTCGCCAGTACGTTCTATAGGTAATATACGACGGTCATCCGATAATGGATGCAATACAACCGTTGTATCCTTACGTGCTTCAACTACTTCATCTAAATAACAAATCGCACCTTCGCGTACTGCTTTTGCTAAAGGGCCATCATGCCAGTAGGTTTCACCATCGCCTATTAAATGTCTACCCACTAAGTCAGCCGCCGTTAAATCATCATGGCAAGCAATGGTATACAAAGGACGACCTAACTTAGCCGCCATATGTTGAATAAAGCGTGTTTTACCGCAACCTGTTGGTCCTTTAATCAACAGCGGTAATTGGTTGTTATATGCATGCTCAAACAATTCAATTTCATTACTCTGATCTTGATAATAAGGGAGCTCAGTTGTTTTATTGTTCATCATAATCCTAATCAACAGCTACTGTTGCGTGAGGGTCAAATCCATTCATTACGGCAAACTGAGCCGTAACCATATCCATAGAATTCACATGATTATTAAACCACTCAGGCCAAGCAGAAAAGATAAAGTTTGCAAGCCGGTTAATATCAAAATTCCTATCCCAGGATTGTATTACCTCTATCATATTTTCTAGGACTCTTTCGTGTTCAGACAAATGAACGGAATACATAGGAAACGAGATCTTCTGCATTAACTCATTCTCTCTAGCAAAATGTTCCTCGGTATGATGTAACCACTCATGCAATAAATCATTTAATACTTTTATTTCTTCAGATGTGAAGGTTTCACGCTGCTCGTATTCAGCAATGACATCCCCTACTTTTTTGACTAACTCAATTTCTTCAACATGTGTGTTATTCATAAAATCAATCGCCACATTAGGAATGGCGTTAGCTTCAAGAACAGTTTTATTTATTACACTCATATGAGTCTCCTTAAATACTGACGATATAAGTCACGGCAATTGCAATGCATACAATCGATAGCCATCCATACATGATAATTTTCCATATTGTTGATACATCTTTTAACTCCATAAAGTCCCGAATAATCAAACCACCTTTGACCATTGCAGTTAACAATAGAAATGTAACAATATAGATACCTTCTTGGCCTGACTCGCCCACCACATACGTTGATAGTGTAAGTATCACCATCAATAACCAAACAGTGTGAACGTTATAACGTTGTTTCATCTAATTATGTACACCAATGGAAATAAGATAATCCATACTAAATCCACCATATGCCAATACGAAGCGCCTGTTTCAACACCTATATAGTTCTTAGCACTGTATAAACCTTGTTTTGCTTTTATTACAACAGCAAGCAAAATCAACATACCTAATATCACATGTAAAAAATGAAACATGGTTAACGATAGGTAGAACATATAAAACGTATTGGTACTTAAACTTATTCCTGACGCAAATTTCTCACTATATTCAACTGACTTCAAAATCAAAAAACCAGCCCCACCTGCAACAGCAGCATAAAGCCAGTAAATGCAGCCTTCAATATTATTGAGCCTAATAGCCTTAACAGCCCGCACTACAAAGTAACTTGAGGTAATCAGCAATAAGGTATTGAGCAATCCTAACTCACGATTAAGTTCTCGCTGATAATCGTTAAACAACTCAATATTATCCATTCTCACAATCGCATAAGTGATGAATAAAATGCCAAACACTAGCAGTTCCATAAAAATGAAAATCCAGATCGCAAAATCGCCTGGCAATAATTTAGGTTCCGCAATTGATATATCTTTATTCA
>CALCCU010000248.1 GCA_937900515.1 uncultured Gammaproteobacteria bacterium
TTTCTTTCAATCTGAGCCCGTTGCTTTCTTTATTTTAAAATATTCAGAAAAGGGGACAGATTTATTTTTAACTAGATCGAGTTGATGGTGATTAAAGACAACATCATGCTTAGAAAAGACTATACAGAATCAAGGGGTCAGCCAGCTTAATTTTAAAAAAAACCATCAAGAAACAATCCTAATCCGACTCCCCTCTCTCGTGCCTACTACATCAATCCTCTGTGCCATTTGCTCTTTTAATTCAGACACATGCGAGATAATACCGATAGTGCGTCCTGTCGATTGTAGATCTATCAAGGTATTAATGGCAAGTTGCAGTGATTCTTGGTCTAAACTGCCGAAGCCTTCGTCGATAAATAAGGTATCAAGTTGAATGCCACCGGAACGTTCTTGCACGACATCAGATAAGCCCAAAGCTAATGCCAGTGAGGCCATAAACGATTCACCGCCTGATAAGGTGGCAACGGGTCTGGTTTTGCCTGTGTGGGCATCGTCAATCGCTAAGTCTAGCCCTGCTGTGGTGTTACGTTTTTGATCCGATTCATTTTGGCGAATAAGGCGATATTGGCCCTTGCTCATAATATGCAAACGTTGACTGGCGATACTGAGTACAGAATCGAGTAGATTCCCTAATACAAAACGTTCCAGACTGACACGGACATTGCCTTTACCTGATGCCGCTTTAGATAAGGTACCAATCACTTCGTAGTCTTTTTTGATATCGCCCTGCTGCTTTTCAATCTGTTTTATCTTGCTGTAGGCATTATCGAGTTTAGCTTTGTGTTTTTCTGCCATATTCCAATTGGCTTCAAGCTGCTGATAAAGTTCTGTGGCTTTATCTAAGTTAGTCTGAAGTGCTGTGAGATCAGGTTGCTGTTTACCTTCGACTTGTTTAGTTAATAGATCGAGCTGTGCTTTTAAGGTCTGCCCTGTTTCATCATATTGTTTCACCTCACTACGATAGGCTTGCAAGGTTTCATCAAGCAGGTGTGCGTCTTCAAACGCCTGTTGATTGGCAAATTCACTGTCTATCAATGCCTGTTGCCATACTTGTTGTTGCTGTTGTTGGGCTTTATTAATCGCATCACGATTTGAATTAAGTGTTTTTAACGACGCTTGAATAGCTGATTGCTGCTGTAAAACATCAGTTTTAGCTTTTGATGCGGTTTCATACGCCTGCTCAATGTTTGTTATTGTCTGTTGCGTATCGACTAATGCCTTCTCAACCGCATCGAGTTCGCGGAATTGTTCCGGTAAACCGCGTTGAGCATTATCAAATTCTGCCTGTGCTTTGGCTTTAGCGGCACTGAGTTCAGGTAGTGTTTTTTCGAGTTGCGTAAGTGCTTGTGTTAACGGTGTTTGCTGTGCTTGTTGGCTTGCCAGTTGTTGCTTGGTTTTTGCTAGCTCGGCTTCTTGTTGCTCTATCGTTGTTAACTGTTGCTCAATTTGATGGTATTGCTGCGTAACCACCTCTAATGACTGTTTGGCGGCATCGGCTAAATCGAGTTCTAATTGGGTGATTTCTGCTTGTTTGTTAGTGACTAAATTTACAGCAGAATCAAATTCTGATTTTGCTTTCATGCCACTTTCTTGACATTGTTCTTGTGCCTGACGAGCGGCTTCAACATCTTGTTGAGTTGGTGCTTGTTCCGGCAATATTGCAGGATTGGGATGGGTTAAACTGCCACACACTACACACGGTTTATCATCTTCTAATTGGGCTGCCAAAATTGCGGCTTGATGGGTATGCCACAGCATTTCTACTTGGTCAGCATGTGTCTTTTTCTGTTTATATTCAACTCGTGTAGCTTCTAAGGTATGTTCTTTTAGCTTTTGATTTGAAACAAGTTGTTTTAATTCACTTTGTGCATCATCTAGTTTTTTACGCTTTTCTAATCGTTGTCCTGCATGCAGTTTTTTCTCGACCCACTCTGCTTTATTGGCGAGCTGATTTGATAGTGTTTCGATGCGATTCGTTACGGTTTTTACCTGCTCATTTATAGCCTCTAGCTGCTGCTTGTTTTGATTCTGTTGAGTGATTGCTTGGTCATAATTCGCACTGGCAGATTGTGCTGTTTTTTCGAACTGGGCGATATTAGTCAGAATGTCTTTATAGGTGTTTAACTTTACTTGTTCAGCTTTTAAAGCATCGCGTTGTTGATGACTTTTTTCAGCCTGTTCGAACTCGGCTTGCACCTTAATGAGTTGTTGCTCGATCTCTTTAAGTTGCGTGCTTGCTTGGTCAATTTCTGTTTGTTTTGCCACACTATCAGCATTTAATGCGGTTAGGCTTTGCCATTTTGGGGCAATTTCTAATGCTTTTTCAGCCTTTTTAATGGCTTGTTTAGTGATGGCAATAGCATCGGATTGTTTCTGCCAATCTTGATATTGCGTCTGGGTATTGTCTAAGGCGGTAAATGCATTAATGAGTGTTTCCGCTGCTTTTACATTATTACTCGCTGTGTGTAATTCATTCTGTGCTTGTTGTTTGGTTTTTTGGCTTTCAACACAGGCTTCGTTTGCTTGTTCTATCGCCACCACTAAGGCATCAACATCATCGACAGCTACATCGGCTAAGGCTTCTTGTTTACTCTTTTCAAAGCCAGCATTTTTACGTTCAATATCGGCTGCTTTATCTTTTAAAGACTGTTCAATCTGTTTGTAAACATGGGTTTGAAACAAGGTCGATAAGATTTCTTGTCGATCATCTGATTTTGCTAACAATAATTGTCTAAATTTACCTTGTGGCAAGACCATAACCTGACGAAATTGTTCTGCTGTTAAGCCCACTATCGATAAGATATGTTGATCAGCATCGGTCACTTTCTTTGGCACCAAGGTTTTGCTGCTGCCATCGTCGAGCACCTGAGCTAATTCGGCCGTGGCTTTTTGTTCGGTTTCACCCTCACCTTTTTTAGCTGGACGCATTTGTGTTGGTACACGTTGAATACGATAACGTGCTTGGCGGATACTGAATTCTAAGGTCAATTGTGTGAGTAAAGCGCTATCGGCGTGATCACTACGTAATCCCACGCCTTTTGCCCGATCAGAATCGGTAGTTTCTCCATATAGGGCATAACAAATCGCATGTAATATTGACGACTTGCCCGCCCCTGTTGGGCCATCAATTAAGAATAAAGGGTTATCACCTAAGGCATCAAAATCGATGGTTTCGGTTTTTGCAAACGGGCCAAAGGCTTGAATTTCTAATGAGTGCAGTTTCATGCTTTGCCCTCATTGCTATTTTTAACCTGCTGAATTGTTTCTAACAACAGTGCTTGTTGTGCTTCGCTCAGTTCATTGCCGGTGACTTGTTGGAAAAAGTCATTAAATACATCTGACTCGCTGCGTTTTAAACTGACATCCGCCTTTAAACGACTACCGCTGGCGAGTGAATATTGGCTGCGTTCAAGTTGTAAGGTATTGGGATAAACCTGACGTAGTTGCCCCATCGGATCGAGGATATCGTGTTTATCTGTGAGTTTGATGAGCAAATAATCATCGGCATGTGTATCGGTTTTAGCAGATTCTAAAATATCAGCTAATGTGCCTTCTAAGACGCGTAAATCATGTTGTGGTTCAAGCGCTAGATGTTGATGCGAAACCAAGCCTTTTTGATCCATTTCAACCAGTGTGATGCCTTTTTTCTGCTTATATTCTGAGAATGAATATTTCAACAATGAACCTGAATAACGAATATGTTCAAAGCCTTTATATTGCGGTGCATGCAAGTGACCCAAAGCAACATAATCAAAATCTTTTAATGGCTCATAAGACACCCGATCAGCACCACCAATGGATAAAGGTCGTTCTGATTCAGATTCTTCGGCGCCATCAATAAAACAGTGGCTGATCATTACTGAAGGCTGTTCCTTTGACCTAATTTCATTAATACGATCCACTAAAAAGGTGTGTGCTTCATCATAGCTTCGTACATCACATCCGTATGCCTCACGAACTTCAACAGGATCGTGATATGGCAAGCCATAGAAATCAACAGGACCTGTCTCTGAATGAATGGTTACAGGTGTTGTAACATCATGCAGATTACTTAAAATATGCAGACCCGAACCCTGCATATGTGATGCGCCAAAGCTAAGTCGTTTGGCGCTATCGTGATTACCTGAAATCATAATCACGCTGATATTTAATTCATCGGTGAGTTGTTTTAAAAAGTGATTAAGTGCTTCGACTGACTCAGCAGGAGGCACTGAGCGATCAAAGATATCACCTGCAATGATAACGGCATCAACTTCATACTCAATGGCATAGGCTTTTAATTGCTTTAAGACATAGAGCTGATCATCCAGTAAGGCAATATTTTGAAATAAGCGGCCAATATGCCAGTCTGAGGTATGGATGAATTTCACTAACTAATGACCTACTCTTAAATTACTGGGTTTAAATCAGCGCTAATAATAACAAGTTAAGACTGATAATATTTTGAAATTTAGGTAAATACTTTTAGTCCACTATAGTCTCGACTTAGTTACTTGATAACCATTATTTAATAATGGTTTCTAATTCAATTTCAATATTATCGTTCTTTTAAGCACATGATAAAGGTGACTATTCCTCGAGAACGAGGTTTTTGCTTAAGATGAAAAGCAGACTATTTAACATTAGTATACTAATAGAAACTAGGTGTT
>CALCCU010000249.1 GCA_937900515.1 uncultured Gammaproteobacteria bacterium
TTATTACGTAGTTCTAGCACAAGATAAGCTTGGATCCCCTGCTTACCTGTTAGGCTTATTTGTGATTGCCGACGGCGCCGCCGGACTTATCTCAGGTCCTATCTGGGGAAAATTTGCTGATGTATCAAGCCGAAATGTCATGATAATTGCAGCTGCTCTCACGGCTATTTTAGGCATAAGCGTTTTTATGATTGATTCACTACAAAGCGAATGGTTATCACTCATTTGGGTCTTACCCTTGGTTTATTTTTTCTTGAGCATTGCGCATCAAGGTGTACGGGTTGGCCGCAAAACTTATGTCGTTGATCTAGCTGAAGGAAACAAACGTACAGATTATGTGTCAGTTAGTAATACGCTCATCGGAGTCATACTTCTATTAATGGGGCTTACCGGCACATTAGCGACCTTTTTAAGTATCAGCCAGATCATATTGGTACTTTCCATGCTAGGTGTGATTGGTGCTTGGATGGCGAAGACATTGCCTGACGTAGAAAAATAAGCCATCAACTGACATTGTCGTTGTTTGGATGTGAAGGATGACAAATGCTCAGAAGCCTCTGCGTTAGTTTATTGGTTTTAGTAACTATTACTGGGTGTAGTAAGGTGAAATCGGTTGATGTTCTTAATTTTGTTCTCCCCTCCAATCATTACACGCGGGAGACGGTGCATTTTGCCAAAGACCCACGCTTAACAATGGATATCTACCAGCCGAGCACTGCGACCGACAAACCCGTTGTCATTTTCATTTACGGTGGTGCTTGGAAAATGGGTGAAAGCTCAGAATATAAGTTCATTGCCCATGCTTTAACGGGGCTGGGTTACCCCGTCATCATTCCTAATTACCGACTATACCCGTCGGTCACATTTCCAACATTCGTTAACGACGTTGCTCTAGCTATATCTTATGCCGAAACACACGCTGCCCATTTATCTGTTGATATAAATAAACATGGCTATGTTCTTATGGGGCACTCCTCTGGTGCTCATACAGCGGCGTTACTAGCCACTCAAGAATCTTTCCTACGCAACAATGGCGTGACGCATAAGCCAATAGGTCTCATTGGCCTATCAGGCCCTTACGATCTACCTTTAGATGACCCAGAGGTAGAACCTGTTTTCGGCGGTGCTCCTGCCGAGAATGTAAACCCTCTGCTTAACGTCAATCAACGGATGCCGCCAACACTGCTGCTTCACGGGGCTGATGATGACAGGGTTATCCCTAAACACAGTAATGACTTCGCTGCTGAGATCGAGAAACACTCTGTTGCGGTTACCTTGCGGATCTATTCGGGCGTCGATCATGTCAAGATAGTAGCGAGTATAGCGGCGCCATTACGCTTTATGGGCGACAGCTACGACGACATAGCTCATTTTTTATCGAACTTAGAACGACATGGCGACACAGCATCAACGCCGACAAATCCTATGAGCCAAATCCAACGAACCGACCAAACTACGACTACGACAGCAACAATAATGGATACGCAATAGCGTAATAAGGACATCTATGAAGCAGCGACTCGTTGCCGTAATTTATAACCCTCATGCAGGGACTTTACTGCAGCATGCCGATAAGAGCTTTGAGGAGTTCATCTATCAACTCACTCAAAGTAATAACCTAGTAGATATTCATGCAATCCAATTTTCCGCCAGCAAACTGGCCGACATTCAGCAACAAGTTATTGAGCAGCAATACGATGAAGTGTGGGCGGCCGGTGGTGACGGTACTATTATATCCGTTGCCAAAATGCTTAAAGAAACCAATATACCCTTAGGGATAATTCCCGGCGGCACCATGAACCTACTAGCTCGTGATTTAGGTTTTTCGCTCGATTTAACACAAGCTGTATACCAGTTAATAGATTCCACACCAGGCTATATCGATGTAGCCCAACTCAATGATGAACCCTTTTTCTGTATAGCAAACATAGGTTTATCAACGCGACTTACCGAAACGCGCGAAGCCCTTCGCCAACAACCCGGGTGGATTAGATGGCCGCGTGTAGCCTTTGAAACTATAAAGAACATGTTTGTGTACCCGCCACTTAAAATACGAGTGGTGACACCTGATAGCGAAATTAACATTAGGACTCGTGCTCTTTCTGTCAGCAACAACCCTCTTGGAGAAAGTATTGGCCTAATACCTGAGCGCTACCACCTCAATAAAGGGTTACTTGGTATATACATAACCCGAAGCCGATCGTTATGGACACTGCCAAAACTGGTCTTGAAGTTTATCAATGGAAGCTGGAAGCAAGACACCGACATCCTTGATATAGAAACCCCAAAAGCCGACATTTACATTGATACACACCGTACGATGAAGGTCATGATTGATGGAGAGCTACATAAATTAGCACCACCGTATCACTTTCATGTGCGGCCTAATGCACTCAACATCTTGAAACCGAATGTACCGCAGAAACGGGATCTATAATGTTTAATCTTGTCCATATTTCAGATTTACACTTTGGCCGTGAAGTCCCTAAAGTCATTAACGGCCTAAAAGACATTTTGGGAGAGATACAACCGGAACGAGTCATCATCAGTGGCGACCTTACCCAAAGAGCAAAGCACGAAGAGTTCTCAAATGCCGCACACTTTTTAAAGTCTCTAAACATCCCTTTTTTTATTGTGCCAGGTAATCATGACCTTTCGGCACACCGTTTAATAGAACGTTTTGCATACCCTTGGCGCAAATGGAAAAAGTACATATGTACTGAGCTAGAACCTCTGTATACGAACGATAAATACATGGTGATAGGGGCCAATACCGCCCGACGTATGGGCTGGTATCTAGATTGGTCACGCGGACGTATTAATCAATACCAAGTAAATAACACGATCTCTCACTTACAAAACGCAGACTCCACACAAGTGCGCTTCTTAGTCGCCCATCATCCATTCTGGTTACCCGCTGTTTACGAATTTAGACACCTTATTGGAGGGCGAGATAAAGCGCTATCTCAACTGAGCCAGCATGGCTTGGATATCATTATGAGCGGCCACGTACATATGTCTTATGCGGAAGTCGTTGAAGGGGTGATTATTTCACATGCAGGGACAACACTGTCTGATCGACTTATCCCTGAACAGCCTAACAGCTTTAACCGCATTACCGGTGATAGATCACACTTGATTATTGAGCTGTTTGAATGGAACGGAGAGCATTTTATCTCTCGCAAACAACAACACTTCGAGCGTACACCCTCTGGATGGACACGAGAAAGAGTTGTCAAGTAAACTGACGCATTAAGCCTACATTAATACTACAGATTATTTTCATGCTCTATACTGTTTATTTCTAAAAACTAATAAAGATTTATACTTTTTTGCCGATGTTCTAAGCAGGCTGTTTTGACTTGTAGTGGTATTAAAACAGTCGTTTAAATCAACAGGATAGATGATACGATAGGCACCTATTTTACTTCATTCCTGAAACGACAAATGTTTTTAAGTAGTATAGGGTAAATATGAAATTCGTTGAGAATCCAACGCAGTCTGCAGAATACCTCCGTCAAGCAATCCCATTGATGGTGAAGTACAACATACCGCCCAATCCACTCAACTATGCTCTGTGGTATACCTACGTTTCTAACCGTATACCTACGCTCAATTTCCAAATTGACCAAACCATAGAAACCTATGGTACTTGCCCTACTATGATGAGTGAACAGCTCTTTCGTCAGCATGTCATTAACGAAGAGATAGAGCATTCTGAAAAAGCTCAAGCGGAGTTTATTAGTATCGCTACTAAGCTAGGCTCAAAAGCCAATGCCGCCGCTCAAGAAACATCCGAATTCCGCACCATTTTAGAAGAGTCGCTCATCGCACTTAACAACCCAGAAAACGCCAACTCACTCGACAATATTATTAACAACTTATCAGAGCACACCGAGTCCCTAAATAAGGGAACTATTCGTTTTCAAAAAGAGCTTGAAGCCTCTCAAGCCGAAATCCTCAAACTTAAAAAAGAGCTTCAAAAATCTCGTCAAGATGCCAGTATCGACCCACTCACCGGGCTTTTCAATCGCCGAGTATTTGATACAGAGCTGTCACAAATTATTGGCGCCAGGGGTGATAAAAGTGCAACCTTGGTCATGATTGATGTAGACCATTTTAAACGCTTTAACGATGATTACGGCCACCTAATGGGCGACAAAGTTTTACAATACTTTGGCAAGCTTCTAAAAGAAGAATGCCCAGAACCTATGTTACCTGTGCGCTTTGGTGGGGAAGAATTTGCTATTCTAATGATAGGCAAAGATCAAGACCAAGCCATCTCTATCGCTGAAAATCTTCGTGGAAAAATACAATCAATTCGTATTAAACAGAAAAAAACAGGCAAAGTAATCAGCTCAATCACTGCGTCATTTGGTGTTTGCATGAAGGAATCAAATGAAACCGCTCAGCAATTAATCGAGCGAGCTGACAAAGCACTTTATGCTGCCAAAGGTAATGGTCGAAATTGTGTGGTCACTGTTTAGTACCACTCTAAAATTAACAACACATAACTGCCACGGACGTTTAAATGTCCGCGACGCGATACAGTACTGAATCTCGATAACCAGTAATAACAGGTATTAACCCCGACAGTTCTTTATCCAGAGATGCATCGCCTGTATCAACAATGAGTGGACGCCCCTCT
>CALCCU010000250.1 GCA_937900515.1 uncultured Gammaproteobacteria bacterium
TGAACGTTCCATAAAAGACAGCATAACCTGCTCCTTGATAATGATTAGCAAACTGAGCTGGCGTTTGCTTAACGACTTCGTCTTTAGAGTTAGAGTAATGGTAGATATAACCATCAGCGAAAATACCAATATGCTTACGAGGTACGTTCGACATAGTTTTGCGAGCAAGATCAACGTTGCTGCGTTTCGTTACAAAAGCGAGACAAGCGCTAAGGCACGGACCTTTATCACTCCACAAGCCAACTTTAGGGCATCGAGAGAAAACTTCTTGCACTCGAATTGTGGCACCTTCACCTGACGATTGCGTCTGATTACCGCATTGATAACCAAACTCATACCCTAAAACATGAGACACAAAATGCGCACAATGGTTAAGGTTATCAGCGACTAAGTTTTGGTCGCAGTGGCTTGAAATATGGTCACCTAATAATGCTTCTAGCTCTTCCTTGCTAATCATTTTGACATCCTTTGGTAAAAATAGAGCGCAATAACCTGAGCCATCGCGCTTTGTAAAACGTTACAGACGAACACCTGTAGCGATGTCATAACCAGCAGGCACGCTACCTTCTGGTTGATGCTGCTCGTTCCATGTTGTGTATTTCATCTCTACTTTAGTAAAGTTAAGAGAAATGGCTTCAACAGGACGGTCACCGTTACTCATCACACTATAACCACTGATTAGCGTATTAGTCAGTGTGTACTCCATGTAAGTTTCGATACCTGAAGAGCTGGTTTGAGCCATATGAATTTTTGCTGTTTTACCTTGGCCAACGCAAGATTCAGCAAAAAAAAGTGGAGAGGTCTTATCCATTTTAGTCGTTAGCGTGATCTCACCAACAACCGGCGTCGTTGATTCACGATCTTTACCCTGACCAGGTTTAGTGGTCAAGCTACGAGTTACGTTCCATTCCATTGAGTCACACTCAACCCAATTCTCGTGGCCCGCTGCCGTCACATCACCATCAATGCCATCGATCTTTAAATAAATTGCCATGAGTTTGCAGTTCCTTTTTTTGACAAATTTATGATGCAGAGAAAGCCCCTACACTTAATAATCCTTTAATTAGGCAAATTACAGCTAAGCTCAATTAAAGGGTGTTCTCCAGTTAAAACCTACTACCCTCTTC
>CALCCU010000251.1 GCA_937900515.1 uncultured Gammaproteobacteria bacterium
AAAAATAGAAGGTATCTCGGCATTGCGTGATGAGTCTGATAAAGACGGCATGCGTATGGTTGTAGTACTTAAACGTGGTGAAGTTCCAGAAGTTATACTGAACAATCTCTATAAACAAACACAAATGCAAACAGTGTTTGGTATTAATATGGTTGCTATTGTTGATGGACAACCACGTCTACTTGGCTTAAGAGATATTCTTGATGCATTCCTTCGCCATCGTCGTGAGGTTGTAACTCGTCGTTCATTATTTGAGCTTCGTAAAGCACGCGATAGAGCACACATTTTAGAAGGTTTAGCAACGGCACTAGCTAATATAGATGAAGTTATTGAGTTAATTAAGTCTTCAAATAATCCAACAGAAGCCAAGGAAGCATTACTTGCTCGAGGTTGGGCATCTGAAATGATTCTTGAAATGTTGGGTGCTGCAGGTGCTGAAGCATCACGTCCAGAAGGCTTAGATGCTGAGCTTGGCCTCATTGATGGTGCGTATAACTTATCGCCAGTTCAGGCTCAAGCAATCTTGGATATGCGTTTACATCGCTTGACTGGATTAGAGCAAGATAAGATTCTCGATGAATATCGTGTTGTACTCGATGAAATCGCAGCATTATTAGCTATTTTAAGTGATCCAGATAACTTGATGGCTGTTATCCGCGAAGAATTAGTTAAAATTAAAGAAGAGTATGGTGATGAACGTCGTACTGAAATCTTAGATGCACATGTTGATTTAACGCTTGAAGATTTAATTACCGAAGAAGAGATGGTGGTAACACTTTCTCATGCTGGCTATGCAAAAACGCAGCAATTAGACACCTACCAAGCACAACGTCGAGGGGGTAAAGGTAAATCTGCTACATCAATGAAAGATGAAGACTTCATTGAGCATCTATTTATTGCCAATACTCATGATACTTTATTGTGCTTCTCAAGTATGGGTAAGGTTTACTGGAAGAAAGTGTACGAATTACCGCAGGGTGGTAGAGCTGCTCGTGGTAAACCAATTGTGAACTTATTACCTCTTGAAGATGGCGAACAAATCAATGCAATCTTACCTGTACGTGAGTTTGATGCCGACAATTATATCTTTATGGTAACTGCATCAGGTACAGTTAAGAAAACACCTTTAGAAGCGTATTCTCGTCCACGTGCTAACGGTATTATTGCCGTTGATCTAAAAGATGATGATCAATTGGTAGGCGTTGCATTAACTGATGGTCAATCAGATATCATGCTTTTCAACTCGGGCGGTAAAGTTATTCGTTTCGCTGAAACAGATGTACGTTCTATGGGACGTGTTTCTCGTGGTGTTCGAGGTATGCGTATGCCAGAGGGTGAGAAAATTATCTCTCTCATTATTGCTAACCCAGAAGATGGTGCAATTTTAACAGCCACTGAATTTGGCTTCGGTAAGCGTACGGAACTAGAACAATATCGTGTTCAGGGCCGTGGTGGTAGCGGTATTATCTCTATCCAGACATCAGAGCGTAATGGTAATGTGGTGGGTGCAGTACAAGTCCGTGATGAGAACCAAATTATGTTGATTACTGATGGCGGAACATTAGTTCGAACCCCCGTTAAAGATGTGTCTATGGTCGGTCGTAACACCCAAGGTGTGAAACTAATTAACTTAACTAAGAATGAAAAACTAGTTGGTTTAGAGCGTGTTATTGAAGACGATGATGATAGTGAAGAATCTGAGTCTGAAATTGGTAATACAGATATTTCTACGGAAGAGTAATAATTTGAAACCGTATAACTTTAGTGCAGGCCCAGCGATGTTGCCTGCAGCTGTACTAGAAAAAGCACAACAGGAAATGTTGGACTGGCGAGATAGTGGAATGTCAGTCATGGAAATGAGTCATCGAGGTCCTGAATATACTTCGATAGCAAAACAGGCCGAAGCAGATTTACGTGAGCTTATGGCTATTCCTGATGATTATGCTGTTTTATTTTTGCAGGGTGGGGCGTCAAGTCAGTTTTCAATGATTCCTATGAATCTGCTGCGTGGTAAAACGAAAGCGGATTATTTCAATACTGGCGCATGGTCAAAAAAAGCGATTAGTGAAGCAAAGAAGTTCTGCGATGTAAATATTGTGACTGATTCTAGTGACAATAACTGTACAACGATTGCTGATAAATCAACGTGGCAGTTTTCTGAAAATGCAGCCTATGTGCACTACACAGTGAATGAAACTATCCATGGGCTTGAGTTTGATGATATCCCTGATACAGGTGACATTCCTTTAGTAGCGGATCTATCTTCAACCATTTTATCTAGACCTATTGATGTTAGTCGTTTTGGTTTGATTTATGCTGGTGCGCAGAAAAATATAGGGCCAGCAGGCTTGTGTATTGTTATTGTTAAACGTGATTTATTAGGCCATACCCTAGATAAAACGCCCACTATGTTTGATTATCAAGTTCATGCGGATAATGGTTCAATGTACAACACACCAGCAACCTATAGTTGGTACTTATCTGGCTTAGTGTTTGATTGGGTTAAGCAGCAAGGTGGCTTGGCAGCAATGGCTGAAACCAATGATCGCAAACAACGTAAACTTTACGATGCTATTGATAATAGTCAGTTGTATCAAAACCCTGTTGACGCTAAATATCGATCATGGATGAATGTACCGTTCACACTTACTGATAGCTCGCTTGAAACGCAATTTCTAACGGAGTCTAAAGCTGCAGGTTTGCTGACCTTAAAAGGTCATAAAACAGTCGGCGGTATGCGTGCTAGTATTTACAATGCGATGCCTGAATCAGGCGTTGATGCATTAATAGCATTTATGTCTGAATTTGAGAAACAACACAGTAAATAACTATGAGTGAATTAGAAGCATTACAAGCAATTCGGAATCAGATTGATGAAACAGATGCTCAGATTCAGCAATTATTGAATAAGCGTACTGCTATGGCCGAAGAAGTGGCACGCGTTAAAATTGCAAATGGTGAGCAAGTCGGTGATTTTTATCGACCTGAGCGTGAAGCTATGGTGCTAAGGCAAGTAATGGAACGTAATACAGGACCATTGTCTGATGTTGAAATGGGTCGCTTATTTCGTGAAATCATGTCTGCTTGTCTTGCTGCTGAAAAACCCCTACAAGTTGCATACTTAGGGCCAGAAGGCTCATTTACTCAAGCGGCTGCCTTAAAACAGTTTGGCGGTTCTGTTCAGCTACAAGCTTGCGGTACTATCGCTGATGTATTTCATGCGGTTGAAACAGACCAAGCAAATTATGGAGTAGTACCGGTTGAGAACTCTACAGAAGGTATGGTATCGCATACGCTTGACCGGTTTATAAATACAGCTTTAAAGATAAACGGTGAAGTATCTCTTCGAGTTCATCATAATTTATTGAGTAACGCTGAAAGCTTAAGTGGCGTTAAAGCGGTTTATGCACACCCTCAGGCATTAGCACAATGTCGCCATTGGTTAAGTGAACATTTACCTGATTGCGAGCAACTGATTCCTGTAAGTAGTAATTCTGAAGCTGCTAAAAAAGTAAGTGCAGAGCCTAATAGTGCTGCTATTGCTTCCGATAGAGCTGCTGAAATCTATGGTTTAGCTATTCTGGCTAAAAATATTGAAGATGAATCTGATAATACAACACGCTTTTTAGTAATCGGCTCTCAAGATGTTGGCCCTTCAGGCCATGATAAAACAGCATTACTGGTATCAACTAAAAATAAACCTGGTGCCTTACAGGTATTACTTAAACCACTTTCTGATAGTGGCATTAGTATGAGTCGTATCGAGTCACGTCCTTCACGCACAGGTATGTGGGAATATGTGTTCTTTATTGATATTGAAGGGCACTGTAAAGATAAATCAGTGGCTGAAGCATTAGCACTGTTAGAACAAGAATCCTCAATGTGTAGAGTGTTGGGTTCGTATCCAAAGGCTGTTTTATAATGAAATTGATTTTAGCTAATCCTCGTGGTTTTTGTGCGGGTGTCGATCGTGCTATTGAAATTGTCGAACGAGCACTTGAACTCTTCGGCGCTCCTATCTATGTACGCCATGAAGTGGTTCATAATAAATATGTTGTAGATGGTCTACGAGATAAAGGTGCTATTTTTATCGAACAGTTATCTGAGGCCCCTGATGATAGCACTTTGATTTTTAGTGCTCATGGTGTGTCGAAAAAAGTTCAAGCAGAAGGTAAGCTGCGCGGTTTAAAAGTATTTGATGCAACCTGCCCTTTGGTCACTAAGGTGCATATGGAGGTAGCTCAATATGAAAAGAAAGGTATGGAATGTATCTTAATTGGACATGAAGGGCATCCTGAAGTTGAAGGGACAATGGGACAATATACATCGAAAAAAGGGGGGATGTACTTAGTTGAGACCCCTGAAGATGTGGCTAAACTAAAAGTTAAAAACCCAGACGAACTTGCTTTTGTAACTCAAACTACTTTATCTGTGGATGATGCATCCATAGTAATTGATGCTTTAAAAGCGCACTTCCCAAATATTAAGGGGCCGCGTAAAGACGATATCTGTTACGCAACTCAGAATCGCCAAGATGCTGTAAAAAACTTAGCAGAACAATCTGACCTAGTTTTAGTTGTAGGCTCTAAAAATAGCTCTAATTCTAATCGTTTACGAGAACTATCTAATAAATTAGATACGCCTGCTTACCTTATTGATAGTGCAAAAGATATTGATAGTACTTGGTTAGAAAACACGCAGGTTATAGGTCTTACAGCTGGTGCTTCTGCACCAGAAATTTTGGTTCAACAAGTAGTTGAACGGCTAAAAGAATTAGGCGTTTCAGAAGCAGATGAGGATGACGGTCGCAGAGAGACGGTAGAATTTTCATTGCCAAAAGAGCTAAAAGTTGATATTTCACAGTTAGTAAAGTAATTAGAAATACTGCTAATCATTCCTGATTTTTGAGGATAGATACTGTATCGATCTTCCATTGGGGCAGTTAGATCTCCTAAACCAGACATGTTTAGCGCTATACCTTGAAGTGCTACATTGAATTTAATCGCACCAAGTTAGGTGCTTTATCTATTTACAGAGAGTCAAAATGAACGAACAAACACAAATAGAGCTAGAAGCAGCTGCATTTCGTCGTTTAACGGCACATTTACAAGAGCGTACTGATGTGCAAAATATCGATTTAATGGACTTAGCAGGGTTTTGTAGAAACTGTTTGTCTAAGTGGTATATGGCAGCAGCGGAGGAAAAGGGCATAGATATTGATTACGACCAAGCTCGTGAACATGTTTATGGTATGCCTTATAACGAGTGGAAAGATAAATATCAGAAAGGCCCTAAACGTTAGTCGTTATTGCAACTAATATCACGAAGTTTTTTAGCTAAATCTTTTGTATTTGTAGTACTTTTTTCTTTAGGCTTTAAAATAGTAATTGTGGAAATCGTACTACGGATTTGTTGCAAGTAATTTCTGCAGCAGCTACAAACGATAAGATGCAAAAAAAGGCCGAAACGTTTACGTAGCGATATATTGCCGTCTATATAGTCGTTTGCTTCTTTGGCGACATCTTTACATTGATACATCTTAATTACCTTGATACTGTTCTATACACTCATGGAGTGTTGCACGAGCTCTGTGCAGTAGCACACGTGCATTAGACGAAGATATGTCTAGAATGTTACAAACTTCATCCATTTTTATTCCTTCCATGTCATACATCGTTAGAGCTGCTCTTTGTAGAGGAGGAAGTTGTTGGAATGTTTCTTCAATCACCGACTGTAATTCTTCATTAGCTAATAATGCTTCGGGAGAAGCTTCATCCCAAGGTAAAACATCATCATAACGGTGACCTGAATGGTCGAATTTATCATTATCAACAGCTTGCCAACCATCATCTAATGACAATGATCTGCTTTCTCTGCGGATACGACTCTTGGCGCCATTACTCACTATATGTAATAGCCAAGTCTTAAGGCTAGAGCGGCCTTCAAATTTGGGTAATGCTTTAATAGCTGCAATCCATGCCTCTTGTACAACTTCATCTGCAAATGCTTCTCCGACGATGGAGCGAGATACCGATAGCATAAGATTATGATAGTCAGAAACAACCTGTTCAAAGGCAGCTTGATCCCCAGAAATCAATTTCTTGATTAAGGTTTTTTCGCTTTTTTGAGAAGAGTTTAAAAATAATTTCATTAATTTTGTAACAAAGTCGTTTAGTGGCAGTCTACGGTTACAAGCTAGGTTGATATGACCAGTTGAGCATGAATTCTAACTTTTTTTACAACACTACAGGAAATTATTATGTCTATTACTACAAACAAAAAAACAATTGCTTTAGCAGCGAGTGCAGCTTTAACTGCAGGTTTAGCATTAAGTCCAGCTCTTGTAAGTGCTGATGTAACAAATCCATTTGGATCGACTGAGTTATCTAGTGGCTATATGCAACTTGCTGAAGGCAAGTGTGGCGGTGAAATGAAAGGTGAGCACGAAGCTAAATGTGGCGGCGAAATGAAAGACAAAGCCGAAAAAATGAAAGAAGGTAAATGTGGTGAAGCTAAATGTGGTGCAGATAAAAAAGCGGCTCACGAAGCTAAATGTGGCGGCGAAATGAAAGACAAAGCTGACAAAATGAAAGAAGGTAAATGCGGTGAAGCTAAATGCGGTGCTGATAAAAAATAAGCCCTTAGTTTAAATAAAGGAAGGGCTCTACGGAGCCCTTTTTTTAAAGGGTAATTTATATTAATGACTTATGATGATGAGTTATTAATACAGGTATCCCGAAGGAGAAGTATCATGTCATTATGTAAAGTCACAAATACGTTTCAAAACTTATTAGATAAAACACGTGCACTAGATTTTTTAGCGCCAGTAGCGCTGAGGCTATATTTGGCGCCTGTTTTTTGGATGGCCGCAAATAATAAGTGGAATCCATTAGACAGTGGCAGTTCACTACAAGGGACTATTGATTGGTTTGGTAACCCTGATTGGGGTTTAGGATTACCTTTCCCAGAACTGATGGCATATTTAGCATGGGGATCTGAATATTTCGGCGCTATATTCTTAGTACTAGGTTTTGCCGTTAGGTGGATAAGTATTCCGTTGATGGTAACAATGGTTGTTGCTGCGACTACTGTTCACTGGGGTAATGGTTGGCTCGCTATTGCTGAGCCTAATAGTCAACTTGAAATGGCTCGTTCAATACTCCAAGAGCACGGCAATTACAAATGGCTTACATCTGAAGGTAGCTTTGTCATCCTAAATAACGGTATTGAGTTTGCCACAACCTACTTTATTATGCTGTTGGCTCTATTTTTCGTTGGTGCAGGTAAGTACTTTAGTTTTGATTACTGGATTACGAAAAAATTCTCGCATTGTTAAAGGAGCAGAATTATGTGGATTCATAAAAAGAGAGCAAGTGATATACCTGAAAGCGAGGTGACAGATCATAAAACGTACTTAAATCGTAGGCAGTTTTTGAATAGCTCAGCTGCAATTGTAACTGCTTCTATGCTGCAGTCATCAATAGTTGATGCTGCAGAAACACCGAAGCCAACATTTGACAAGCTACTCAAAAGTGATTTCTCAACAGAGGATAAGTTAACCTCATACGAATCAGTGACTACCTATAATAATTTTTATGAGTTTGGTACCGATAAAGCCTCCCCAGCTATTCTAGCTACAAAGTTCCCAGATAAGTCTAAACCTTGGCGGGTTACGATTGAAGGAGAGTGTGATAAGCCAGGAGAATATGACTACGATGATCTTATTCGTCCCTTCACATTAGAAGAGCGTATTTATCGGTTCCGCTGTGTTGAAGGCTGGTCGATGGTTATTCCATGGGTTGGTTTCCCATTAGCAGATTTAATTAAACGAGCCCAACCAAACTCACGTGCTAAATATGTCCAATTTACAACATTGTATGACCCTGAACAGATGCCAGGCCAGTCACGTAAAGTATTAGACTGGCCATATGTAGAAGGCTTACGTATTGATGAAGCTATGAACCCACTTACCTTATTATCAGTTGGTTTGTATGGTAATGAGTTACTTGGTCAAAATGGTGCGCCAATCCGTTTAGTTGTACCTTGGAAATATGGATTTAAAAGTATCAAGTCCATCGTTAATATTAGGTTTGTTGAAGAAATGCCAAACTCAGCATGGATGAAAGCAGGCCCAAGAGAGTATGGCTTCTATTCGAATGTAAACCCTGATGTTGCTCATCCTCGCTGGAGTCAAAGCCGCGAACGACGGATTGGTGAATTCTTGAAACGTAAAACAGAAATGTTTAATGGCTATCAAGAGGAAGTTGCTGGATTATATACTGGCATGGATCTTAAAAAGAACTTCTAGCATTTCTTATCATGTCTAAATTAAAATTTACCGTTTTTATTAGCAGTTTAGTACCATTTTTCTGGTTGGCTTACGCTTTGCTGACGAATCAACTGGGAGCAAATCCTGTTGAAGTGATAACGCGTGATACTGGTGAGTGGGCATTACGCTTCTTATGGTTAACATTACTGATAACACCATTAAGAGCTTGGACTGGATGGAATATACTAGGCACTCTTCGTAGAATGTTAGGCTTATATGTGTTCTTTTATGCTGTGATTCATATGTTGCTTTATCTATGGTTAGACCAGTCTTTTGATGTTGCTGAAATTATCAAAGATATTATTAAGCGTCCATTTATCACTATAGGATTTTTTAGTTTTATTGCTTTGATTCCTCTTGCTATTACCTCAAATAATAAGATGGTAAAAAAGCTAGGTGGAAAACGCTGGAAACAGCTACATAAATTGACATATTTCATTGCCGTAGCAAGTGCTGTACATTTTTACATGCTTGTTAAACAAGATAAAACTGAGCCTTTAATTTATATTAGTCTACTCATTATTTTATTTGCTGTACGACTTTATAAAAGTAATAAAAAAACGGTTAAAATGGCTTCATCATTGAGATAGAAGCGATATTTCTTATCAAACCATCCCTAGAATAAATCAAAAACTGTTACAATACATCGCTGTTTATGACGTTACATTATACGAAGGTGTTTATGACTGATTTTGTTGACAATGATCCACAAGAAACCCAAGAGTGGTTGGATGCTTTAGAATCCATGATTGAGGTGGAAGGGGATGGTAAAGCGCATTATGTGCTAGAAAAGCTAATTGATATGGCGCGCCGCTCTGGTGTTAACCTCCCATATAGCTCTAATACAGCTTACGTTAATACTATTCCTGTAGATCAACAACAACGTATTACAGGTAACCAAGATATTGAACATAAAATTCGTTCATATATTCGTTGGAATGCTATGGCAATGGTGGTTAAAGCTAACCTTAAACCAGGTGCTGTTGGTGGTCATATTGCTAGTTTTGCTTCATCAGCGACTCTTTATGACGTAGGTTTTAACCATTTCTTTAAAGGTGATAATAGCGGCAATGGTGCTGACATGGTGTTCTTCCAAGGCCATATTTCTCCAGGTATCTATGCTCGTTCATTTCTAGAAGGTCGTTTATCTGAGAAGCAATTAGATAATTTCCGTTTTGAATCTGGTGGTGAAGGTCTTTCTTCTTATCCTCACCCTTGGTTAATGCCAGATTACTGGCAGTTTCCTACTGTTTCTATGGGTTTGGGCCCAATTTTGGCAATCTACCAAGCACGTTTCATGAAGTATATGGAACATCGAGGAATGTCTACAACGGAAGGTCGTAATGTTTGGGCCTACCTTGGCGATGGTGAAATGGATGAGCCTGAATCATTAGGTGCTATTACACTCGCAGGTCGTGAAAAACTAGATAACCTTAACTTTGTTATCAACTGCAACCTTCAGCGCTTAGATGGTCCTGTACGTGGTAATGGTAAAATTATTCAAGAGCTAGAAGCTATTTTCCGTGGTGCTGGCTGGAATGTCATTAAAGTTATCTGGGGCAGTGAATGGGATCAATTACTAGCTAAAGATAAAAATGGCCTATTGCTAAAACGAATGGAAGAAGTAGTTGATGGTGAGTACCAAAACTACAAATCAAAAGATGGTGCGTTTGTTCGTGAACATTTCTTCGGTAAATATCCTGAACTCTTAGATATGGTTTCAGATATGACCGATGAAGATATTTGGAAATTAAGCCGCGGCGGTCATGACCCTCGTAAAGTGTATGCTGCCTATAAGAATGCAACAGAACATAAAGGTCAACCAACGGTAATCCTTGCTAAAACTGTTAAAGGTTATGGTATGGGTGAGGCAGGAGAGGGGCAGAACACTACTCACTCTCAGAAAAGTTTAGGTGTGGAACAGATGAAAGTGTTCCGTGACCGCTTCAATATTCAGCTATCAGATGAAGAAGTCGAAAAAATTCCTTATTTGACCTTTGCTGATGATAGTGAAGAACAAAAATACTTGCTAGCTCGACGTGAAGAGTTAGGCGGGTTCCTTCCTAAGCGAAATAATGCTGCACCAGCATTAAAAACACCAGATTTAAGCATCTTTAACGCGATGTTGAAATCAACTGGTGATAGAGAAATCTCCACCACAATGGCATTTGTTCGAATTCTTACTGCTTTGACTCGAGATAAGCAAGTAGGCCAAAACATTGTGCCAATCGTGCCGGATGAAGCGCGCACATTTGGTATGGAAGGTTTATTCCGTTCATTTGGTATTTATTCATCATCAGGTCAACTTTACGAACCAGAAGATTCTGGCAAAGTAATGTGGTATCGAGAAGATGAAAAAGGTCAGATCTTACAAGAAGGTATCAATGAAGCTGGGGCTATGGCTGAGTGGGTTTCAGCATCTACAGCTTACTCAAATTACAATGTAAATATGGTTCCCTTCTATATTTATTACTCTATGTTTGGTTTCCAGCGTATTGGTGATTTGGCTTGGCTTGCTGGTGATATCCAAGCAAAAGGTTTCTTAGTAGGTGCAACTGCTGGTAGAACTTCACTTAATGGTGAAGGATTACAGCATCAAGATGGGCACAGTTTAGTTCAAGCTGGAACTATCCCTAACTGTGTAAGTTACGATCCAACGTATGCGTATGAAATGGCCGTGATTATTCACGATGGTTTCCGTCGTATGTATGAAGAGCAAGAGAGTGTTTTCTACTACATTACAGCGATGAACGAAAACTATACACACCCTGAAATGCCAGCTGGTTCTGAAGAAGGTATTTTGAAGGGTATGTACAAACTAAAAGCAGGCGGTAAACATAAACTAAAAGCACAGCTTTTAGGTAGTGGTACTATCTTACGTGAAGTTGAAGCAGCTGCTGAATTGCTTGAAAGTGAGTGGAAAGTATCTTCAACAGTTTGGAGTGCGACAAGCATGAACGAATTAGCGCGTGACGGCCAAGCTGTTGAGCGTTATAACCGCTTGAATCCAGGAGCAGAGAAGAAACGTACTTATGTACAAGAATGTTTAGATGATGAAGAGGGTGTAGTTATTGCTTCAACTGATTATATTCGCCAATACTCTGAACAAATTCGCCCATGGGTTAAGTCTGCATATACGGTATTAGGTACGGATGGTTTTGGTCGTTCTGATACGCGCGGCAAGTTACGTAGCTTCTTTGAGGTAGATCGTTTTCATGTGGTTATTGCTACATTGAATACTCTAGCTGACCAAGGTCAGATTGGTTACGATGTTGTTACTAAAGCAATCAAAAAATATAACATCAACACTGAAGCGTTGAATCCTGTTAAAGCGTAATTATAAGGTATAAAAATGGCAGACCTAATAGAATTAGTAGTACCTGATATTGGTGATTTTGATGAAGTTGAAATCATCGAAGTCATCGTTTCTGTAGGCGATACAGTTGAACAAAACCAGGATATTATTACTTTAGAATCTGATAAAGCGGCAATGGAAATTCCTGCTTCTCAGGCTGGTGTAATTAAAGAGTTAAAAGTCTCGGTTGGCGATAAGGTTAAAGAAGGTAGTGTAATTGCTTTGATAGAAGCTGCAGGTGACACAGCAGAAGCTTCTGCTGTTGAATCTAAGGCTGAACCTGCACCAGCAGCTCCCCAAACAGCACCAAAACCTGCAGAAGCTCCAGTAAAATCAGAGCCTGAAACGGTTGAGATTGCACCTTTTGCACCTGATAATAAAGCAGGTGTGAAACAAGCTCATGCATCTCCTTCAGTGCGTCAATTTGCACGTGATCTTGGTGTTCCCTTAGTCAAGGTGAGTGGCACTGGCGAAAAAGGTCGTATTACTAAGCAAGATGTTCAAAACTTTGTTAAACAAAAAGTGAATGCACCATCCGCTGCGGAATCGACCGGCGCAGGTATTCCCTCAGTTCCTGTTCTTAATTATGAAAAATTTGGTGAAGTTGAAAACTCTGAGTTATCACGAATTAAGAAAATTTCAGGTAAACATCTGCATGCATGTTGGTTAAATATCCCTCATGTTACCCAATTTGATGAAGCAGATATCACTGAATTGGAAGCATTCAGAAAACAAAATAAAGATGCTGCTGCTAAGCAGGGTGTGAATTTAACACCACTTGTTTTCATTATGAAAGCAGTCGTTGCAAGTTTGAAAAAATTCCCTGAATTGAACGCATCATTAAGTGAAGATAAAGAAAACTTAATACTTAAAAGCTATTACAACATTGGTGTTGCTGTTGATACACCAAATGGTCTAATGGTTCCGGTTATTAGAGATGTCGATAAAAAAGGTTTCGTTGAGTTAGCTGGTGAATTAGGTGAAATTAGTAGCCGAGCACGTGATGGAGCGTTAACAGCGAAAGATCTACAAGGTGGTACATTTTCAATCTCAAGCTTGGGAGGTATTGGGGGGAGTTTCTTTACTCCTATTGTCAACGCTCCTGAAGTTGCTATTTTGGGTGTGGGTCGCCATAAAATGCAGCCAGTATGGAATGGTAGTGACTTTGAGCCTCGTTTAATGTTGCCCTTATCTGTGTCATACGATCACCGAGTGGTTGATGGTGCGTTAGGTGCTAGATTTACAACACACTTAAATACAATGTTATCTGATATTAGAAAGGTTCTACTATGAGCACGGTCGAAATAAAAGTCCCAGATATTGGTGACTTTGATGCAGTTGAGATTATTGATGTATTAGTAAGCGTAGGTGATGAAGTTTCTGCTAATCAAGATGTAATTACACTTGAATCAGATAAAGCTGCAATGGAAATTCCAACAGATACTGCTGGTAAAGTTGTTAGCATGAATGTAGCTATAGGCGATAAAGTAGCTGAAGGTACCGTTATCTTAACCTTAGAAACTGCTGCAGATGAATCAGCCGTTACTGATGAACCAGAACAAAAAGAAACTGCACCAAAAGCTACAGAAACTGAAGCTCCTACAGCTGTTCAAACAACAGCAGGGGATGCAGACCTTCATGCTGAAGTGTTGGTATTAGGCTCTGGCCCAGGTGGTTACACAGCTGCTTTCCGCGCTGCGGATTTAGGTCGCCAAGTGGTGATGATTGAGCGCCATGCAAAAATTGGTGGCGTATGTTTGAATGTTGGTTGCATTCCATCCAAGGCTTTATTACACACAGCTCAAGTAATAAACGAAGCAGCTAGTATGGAAGAGCATGGTGTGAGCTTCTCTAAGCCAGAAGTAGATATTCGTAAAATTGAAAGCTGGAAAAACAGTATTGTTGATAAGCTAACAGGTGGCTTAAAAGCTCTTGCTAAGCAACGTAAAGTAACTATTGTTCAAGGTGAAGCACAGTTTGCTGGCACTAATACGATGACAGTGGAAACAGCAGATGGTACGCAAACAATTTCGTTTGATAAATGTATTATCGCGGCAGGATCACGTGTAAGCAAAGTACCTGTCTTTCCTAATGATGATCCTCGGATGATGGACTCAACGGATGCTCTTGATTTAGAGAATGTTCCAGAAAATTTACTCGTAATCGGTGGTGGTATCATCGGACTTGAAATGGCAACTGTGTACAATGCTTTAGGTTCGAAAATTACCGTTGTTGAAATGCAAGATAGCTTAATACCAGGTGCTGATAAAGATATCGTCAAACCTTTACTTAAGAAAGTCCAAGGTGAATACGAAGCTATTTATTTAAGCACTCGAGTAGCTAGTATTGATGCTGAAGAGCAAGGTCTTAAAGTAGCATTTGAAGGTAAAGATGCTCCTGATATAGCTATGTTTGATAAGATTTTAGTTGCTGTTGGCCGTGCTCCAAATGGTAAATTGATTAATGCTGAAAGTGCTGGTGTAATTGTAGATGACTATGGTTTCATTAATGTAAATGCACAAATGCAAACAAATGTGCCGCATATCTATGCTATTGGAGATATTGTCGGTCAGCCTATGTTGGCTCATAAAGCGGTGCATGAAGGTAAAGTTGCTGCTGAAGTAATCTCAGGCATTAAGTCAGCATTTGATCCAATGACGATTCCTTCGGTTGCCTATACTGATCCTGAAATTGCGTGGATGGGTATGACTGAAACTGAAGCAAAAGCGCAAAAAGTAGATTATGTGAAAGGTGCTTTCCCATGGGCTGCAAGTGGCCGTAGCTTAAGTATAGGCCGTGATGAAGGTTTAACTAAAGCATTATTTGATAAAGAAACAGGTCGAATTATTGGTGCAGGTATTGTCGGTACTAATGCCGGTGAATTGATTGCTGAAGCAGTACTTGCTTTAGAAATGGGTGCCGATGCGGAAGATATTGGTTTGACTATTCACCCGCATCCAACATTGTCTGAAACGCTTGGTTTTGCTGCTGAAATGGCAGAAGGAAGTATCACAGACTTAATGCCACCACGAAAAACACTTCATTCTAAATAAATGGATCAAGCGGTGATGCCATTACGCCCCCCCCCTAAAATGGGCGGGGGGCAAACGCTGGCTTATTCCAGAATTAAAACAATTGTGGTCACAGCACGCTGATTTGCGATTAGTAGAACCCTTTTGCGGAGGATTATCAGTTGCCTTGGGATTACAAGCTGAAAAAGCACTGCTAAATGATGTCAATTTTGCAGTGATTAATTTTTATCAGCAAATCCAGCAAGGTCTAAAGCTAGATATTTCTCTAGAGAATGATGAAGCGGCTTATTATCGACACCGAGAAGAGTTTAATCGTTTAAATCTGAAAGGCGGTTCTAAAGGAAAAGTTGCTCAATTATTCTATTACCTAAATAGAACAGGCTATAACGGCTTATGTCGATTTAATAATTCTGGTGGTTATAATGTGCCATTTGGTCGCTATAAAAAGATTAACTACCAAACTGACTTTAGCAAGTATCAAACGACA
This sequence comes from uncultured Gammaproteobacteria bacterium, assembly GCA_937900515.1. GTDB lineage: Bacteria > Pseudomonadota > Gammaproteobacteria > Nitrosococcales > Methylophagaceae. The sequence goes on from CALCCU010000251.1 coordinate 15,204, forward strand.
TTAGCTTCGTGGGAATTTAGTAATAAAGATTTTTCTGAACTAACGGTAAATGAAAATGATTTTATCTATGCAGATCCACCCTACGACGTCCCTTTCAGACAATATTCTCAAAAAGGATTTAGCTGGGAAGACCAAGTCAGACTAGCTGAATGGTTAGCGAGTCATAAAGGTCCTGTTGTATTATCCAATCAAGCTACTGATCGAATCGTTGAACTGTATACTAAGCTAGGGTTCAAGTTACGCTTTCTCGATGCACCTAGACGAATTAGCTGTAAAGTCAGCGGTAGAAAAGCAGTTAAAGAAGTGATAGCTACGCTTGGCATTTGATATAATGCCTAATTAAATTTATTCAATATATAGTTTTATAGGAAACAACATCGATGTCTAACGTCAATAAAGTCGTTCTTGCTTACTCAGGCGGTCTTGATACTTCTATTATTTTAAAATGGTTACAAGATAAATATGATTGTGAAGTAGTGACATTTACTGCTGATCTTGGCCAAGGTGAAGAAGTTGAACCTGCTCGTGCAAAAGCACAAGCAATGGGTATTAAAGAAATTTATATTGAAGATTTACGTGAAGAATTTGCTCGTGATTATATTTTCCCAATGTTTCGTGCGAATACTATCTATGAAGGAGAGTATCTTTTAGGAACATCTATTGCTCGTCCATTAATTGCTAAACGATTGGTGCAAATTGCTGAAGAGACAGGCGCCCAAGCAATTTCTCATGGTGCTACCGGTAAAGGTAACGATCAAGTTCGTTTCGAATTAGGTGCTTACGCTTTAAGCCCTGACATTCAAGTGATTGCACCTTGGCGTGAATGGGACTTGAACTCTCGTCAAAGTTTACTTGACTATGCCGAAGAGCATGGCATTCCTGTTGAAATGAAGCGTGGTAAAAAATCTCCATATTCTATGGACGCAAACTTATTACATATTTCATACGAGGGTGATGTTTTAGAAGATCCTTGGAATGAACCAGAAGATGATATGTGGCGCTGGACGGTATCTCCTGAAAATGCACCTGATGAACCTACATACCTTGAATTAACGTATGAAAAAGGTGATATCGTTGCGATTAATGACGAAGCGATGTCAGCTGCAACAGTCATGGAATATTTAAACAAAGTTGGTGGTGCTAATGGCATTGGCCGTTTAGATATGGTTGAGAACCGATATGTTGGAATGAAAGCTCGTGGTTGTTACGAAACACCAGCAGGCACCATTATGATCCCTGCACATCGTGCAATTGAATCTATTACTATTGATCGTGAAGTTGCGCACCTGAAAGACGAATTGATGCCTCGTTATGCAAGTTTGATCTATAACGGCTACTGGTGGTCTCCAGAACGTGAAATGCTTCAAGTTATGATTGATAAATCACAACAGACAGTGAACGGAAAGGTTAGAATAAAATTATACAAAGGAAACGTGACAGTTGTCGGTCGTGCCTCTGAAACTAACAGCTTATTTGATGAAGCAATTGCTACTTTTGAAGATGATGATGGAGCATATAATCAAAAAGATGCTGAAGGTTTCATTAAGCTGAATGCACTTAGATTACGTACTGCAGGTAGAAATAAGTAACTTAGCTAAAATACTGGAAATTAATGGAAGATACTGAATATCAAGAGCAGGCATCAGCTTATATGCGTCTAGCAATACCGCTTATGAATAAGTATGGTATAGCGATGACGCCTGCCAATTATACTATATGGTATGAGTATGTTGCAGGTACTAATGTTGCTTTACAAGAGGCGCTTGATCGCCACCTTGATGAGCATGGTGAATTAACAGAAAAACAAAGCCGTGATTTATACGAACGTTTCTTTGATGCACAAAGAGATCGTTCAGCGTTGTTAGAAATGCGTCAGGATCTTAAACGTGTATTATCAGAGGTGTTGAGTTTTGTTTCTACTAGCGCGTTGGCTTCAGAGTCGGTTTCAAAAAATCTGAATGGAATAATTGATAAAATCCATGCAGATATGTCTTCAGATGACATACATGAAGTTATTGAACAAGTAATTACTGAAACGCGTATGGCTTCATCGAGCAATGATTTGTTAGTAGAAAGATTAAACTCGACGGTTGCGGAAATGAGAGATCTTAAGAAAGATCTTGAAGAAGCCAAACGAGAAGCAAATATTGATACTTTAACTAAGTTAGCAAACAGAAACGCTTTCGATGCTGTGCTTGCAAAAGCAACATCAGATTCTGACTTTAGTGGTGTTGAAGTTTGTATGATCTTTGCTGATTTGGATTTATTTAAACGTATCAATGATGCTCATGGTCATATAGTGGGTGACCAAGTATTAAAAGTAGTTGCGAAAAGTCTCAAGGAAGCTGTAAAAGGTCGTGATTTAGTAGCTCGATATGGTGGTGAAGAGTTTGCCATTATCTTATTAAATACCAGCCTAGATAATAGTAAAAAAGTAGCCGAAAGTATTAGAGCTGAGATAGCATCTAAGCGAATTCAACGTAAAGATAGCCGTGAATCAATTGGCAAAATTACAATGTCATTTGGTGTTGCTCGCTATTTCCCTTCAGAGGGTGCTGAAAGCTTCTTGCAACGTGCAGATCGCGCTCTTTATATGTCCAAGCGTAAAGGACGAAATACTGTTACAGAAGCACCACCTCCTATTATTTAAAACAACTTTATTCTCATGCTCGTTAATAATTGAAATGCAATGTTAGGTTCTACTCAACATTGCATTTTTGTATCTACAGCCTCATTCTAAGGAAATTTTATTGTTAAGCTATCGCCATTCATACCATGCTGGTAACCACGCTGACGTACTTAAGCACATTGTATTAGTTGAAATTCTTGAGCACTTAACTAAAAAAAACAAGCCTTTTGATTATATTGATACTCATGCTGGAGCCGGCTTATATAATTTACAGAATACTCATGCGACTAAGCTTAAAGAATATGAAGGTGGTATTGCTAAATTAAAGCCAGCTGAATGGCCTGAATTACAAAAATATCTATCGATTGTGGAACAATATAATCCTCATAGCGCTCTACAGTACTACCCAGGTTCTCCACTGTTTGCACTTAACTATATGAGGGGAAAAGACCGAAGCTGGCTATATGAATTACATCCTAATGACTATCTGCTGCTAGAAAACAATACTGCTAAGATGAAATCTGTAAGGGTTATGCAAACAGATGGCTTCAAAGGTTTACTCTCTTTATTACCTCCAGCATCCAAGCGTGCACTGGTCTTGATAGACCCTTCATATGAGATTAAAACAGATTACCAACTTGTGGTAGATACCTTGATTTCTGCTTATAAGAAATTTCCTACCGCAGTCTATGCGCTTTGGTATCCTGTTGTTGATAGAAAACAAATTGATGCGTTACAACGTGGTTTTATCCGAAGTGGTATGAAGAACGTGCAGCAATATGAACTTGCTATAGCAACAGATCAATACGGTACTGGTATGTCAGCTAGTGGTATGATTGTGATTAATCCGCCTTGGACATTGATGGATAAGCTGCAATTAGTTTTGCCTAAATTAGTTGAACAACTAGGTGGAGAGGGTGCATTTTTTAAGAATGATCAATTAGTAGGCGAGTAGTTTTTTACTCACCGTATGTTGTCAAAACTGTAAAATGTTCAGTTTTTACGACTGATAAATGCTGCATTTAGCCCAGTGTGTTACTTCCGTAGGCGTCGAAAGCAAGTAATACAAAGATCGTTTTTATCAAAACGGTCTTATAACAAGGAGGCTAACAGATTTTGTCAGCTATTACTTCGAATGAAATAAGCTAAGAGCAAACACTATTTCAGAATCAGTATGTCATATTCTTTTCATAAGCTCACTACATGAACCCATCTCTAATTCATCAATTTCGCTCTCCAATAACATCAATCAGACTTCCAGATAAGTTTACATATCCTTTTCATTATGATCCGCATCCTCTCTGTATTGTTGCGGTAGAAGAGCTACAAGACTACTTATCCACAGAGACTAAATGGCGTGATTATTTTAGCTCAGAAGAGGATGGGAATAGTCAGACTGGTAAAATGTTCGGAATTTTAATTGTAAAAAACCAATTTGATGAGCTCTGCTACCTTAGAGCATTTTCAGGAAAATTAGACGACCAAAACCATCATACGGGTTTTGTTCCTCCCGTTTTCGATATGTTGGAAGAGGGTGGTTTTTTCAAACGCGACTTAGCAAAGATCACTGAATATGGTCAAAGAATTTCCGATTTAAGGTCAAATCCTCAAATTGAACTATTGAGAGCTGAGCGAGATCAAATTCATAATCAGGCAGAGTTAGCAATAAAACATTACCGTGCAGAAATGATCGAGGCTAAAAAGCGGCGAAAGCAACAGAGGGTGTCAGCTAAATCATATTTAACTCCGCTTGCCTATGAGCAGTTGAAATATAAGTTGGCTCAACAAAGTATTGATTATAAAAATAAATTAAAAG
>CALCCU010000252.1 GCA_937900515.1 uncultured Gammaproteobacteria bacterium
TTTTTGATACAAAGTTGGTTGAAACCTACGGTTTGTTGACCTTATTTGTATTTATATATAACTATTGTAATTTGAGTTTTTATTTTTACCAATACTAAACAAAATATTCGGTCTATAACTCAGTGAGCGTGGGTTTATACACTTTCTAAGTGCTATACTATTCTATGAGGGCTATATATTTTTTACCTTTAATAATTAAGGATGTAGTTTTTTGGTTGAAGACACGCTTTATGACGTTGGCAATGATGCTCATTACAAAGAGTTAATTGCAAGTGTAAGTGAAAAAGAAAGCATCACAACGACTGATGATATATATACTTCCACGGGTCAAAAGCTCGTCTCAAAAGATACTCAAATCAATGCCTCGATCACAGCTAACCTAGCTAAGCATAAGCTTCAATTACCTATAGATGATTACGTTCAAATTGATAACCCAGTTACGACACGTACAATCATTAGTGATACCGAAAAATTGATTGCTAGAAGTTCGACGTTACAATTATTTTTCAATGAACTTAGTAGTGCCGAATCCATAGAAAAGTTACTACGTCCGCATCAGTTTCCGAATAGCATTGCTTTCAAGTTATCAATTGCAAAATCTGAGAGGGAGGATATTTACTTTCACTCTCTATTGATTATGTGTCTTACATACTTCATTGCTTCTAAAGCAAAACTCGGTAAGAAAACGATAAGAGATACCCTCTTAGCTTCATTATTTCATGATTTAGGGTTGCTTCATCTCGCTCCCGAGCATTTCCATCCTGGTCGAAAATTAACGGGTCAAGAGCGTCAATATTTGACTGTGCATGCAATTATTTCTCACTTAATTATTGAGCCATACCCTGAATATCAAGGGAATATATCTACTGCTGTACTTGATCATCATGAACGTATGGATGGTAGTGGCTATCCTAATGGTAAAAATGGAGATGAAATTTGTGCCGCGGGACAAATATTAGCAATTGCAGAGGTTGTTGCCAGTCAATTCAATCACGACTATGAATGCGTTGAAATTGATCAGTTAGAATTGTTGCTTAATATGAATAGGAAAAAGTTAAATCGAGACTTTTATAAGCATTTCAATATTTTGTTTTCAATAGCTTCCGAACTATCGTCAACGCTTGAAATTACTGAGGCTGATATAAAAGAGAAGCTTGATATTCTGGCATCAATACTTAAAACGTGGCTTTCTTTCAATAATTATGAAGAGACATCACCACTAACTTCCTTTATAGCAAGTTATATTGAAATGCTTTATGAAAATTGTCTTGAAGCAGGAATAGACTTCGATAATTTAGATTTTTTGATAAGGATGAGTCAGCAAGATGCACTTATAAAGCGAGATTTGCTAGTCATTGTTAAGGAATCAACATGGCAATTGCATAATTTAGTAGAAGAACTGAAAAGAAGAAATAAATATCAGATGGCGGTCAATAATAAAGAGCTTTCCAAGTGGTTGATTTTAGTTGAAGAGTTTATTGCTTAGATAATAGAGTAATCACTTTTTGTTATTTGGAAAATGTAGTGCCCCCGCGTTAATAATCAAGTGCCTTAAAAATGCCTAAAAAACACGATAAAACTAGCTCCCCTATCTCCTCTGTAGCAGAGATGGCAAAGCTAGTGAGTTACTCTTTCATGGATTCGCTTAAATGCGATCCTGATGCAACACAGCTAGGCAATGATCACATACCGAGGCAAGTTTTTTCAGGTCATTTTGTGCCCGTCAAACCCACCCCACTAGCTGAGCCAAAGTACCTTGCACATAGTAGCGAGCTATTTCGAGCACTAGGATTTGACGACAAACTAGCTTATACCGAGGACTTCAAACGCATATTTTCGGGTGATCTAGGCATGGTTCTAACGCCTATGCGCAAGGTTGGCTGGGCTTGTGGTTATGCGCTTTCTATTTATGGCACCGAATACACGCAGCAATGTCCTTTTCAAACAGGTAATGGTTATGGTGATGGTCGCGCTATTTCAGTTTTAGAAGTAGTCGTAAATGACCAGCATTGGGAAATGCAACTAAAAGGAGGGGGTAAAACACCCTATTGTAGAGGTGCAGATGGTCGGGCAGTGTTGCGCTCAAGTATCCGAGAATTCCTCGCCCAAGAACATATGTATGCACTTGGCATCCCCACATCACGTTCGCTAAGTCTTTTTGTGTCAAAAACGGAAAAGGTGACTCGCCCATGGTACTCAGAGGGGTCTCTTTCAACTGATCCGGATACTCATGTCTCTGAACAAGTGGCAATCTCAACCCGAGTAGCCCGATCTTTTATTCGAGTAGGTCAGCTTGAGCTATTTGGACGACGAGCTAAAAATGACCAACCGAATGCGTTGAAGGAGCTAGAACAGCTTGTCTTATTTTTGATAGAACGCGAGTATGCAGAGGTCATTAGCACCGAATTATCAACACCTCAAAAAGTTATTATGCTTGCTCGCGAATTCCGTGAACGATTAACTTCGCTCATCGCCAACTGGATTCGTGTCGGATATTGTCAGGGTAACTTTAATAGTGACAACTGTGCAGCAGGTGGTTTTACCTTGGACTACGGTCCTTACGGTTTTTGTGATGTCTTTAATCCTTTGTTTCAACCTTGGACAGGAGGCGGCAGACATTTTTCCTTTCTAAACCAACCATTAGCAGCAGAACAAAATTTTCATAGTTTTTGCATTGCACTCAGTCAATTGCTAAAAACAAATCGTAACCATCTGATGGAGCTTCAGCAGATTCGCAATGAATTTGCTAGTGAGATGCAAGCAAAAATGGAAACAATGTGGGCGAACAAGCTTGGTCTTGAGGTCTATGATGCAGAACTGGTGGATGAACTTATTGCGTTAATGATTCAAACACCTGTTGATTTCACCCTGTTTTTTCGTGAGCTATCCTCGATTCCTGATAACATTGAACCGCTGAAAAAAAGCTTTTATGACACTAAAACAGCGGATATGGGGCAGACATTAACACATCATCATAACCCCGAAGATACTGAACAGCAGTGGTCGGCATGGTTGTTAAAATGGCACCAGAAAGTAGGCATTAAAACTGATAATAATACTCAGCTGCACTTACGAGCAGAACTCGCTCGTCAAATGAAATTAATAAACCCCAAATACACAATGAAAGAATGGTTGGTGGCACCGGCCTATCAGCAAACCGCAAACGGTGATGAAGCTCTGCTTAACGAGCTACAAGAAGTAATGACGCAGCCCTATGCCGAGCAAAATAACTTGGTTGAGGAAAAATATTATCGCCTGAAGTCGCAAGAGACTGTTGGAGTCGGTGGCTTATCGCATTACAGTTGTTCATCATGAAATCTTGCTGTAAAAGTTGGAGCTGTCGTTACTATTTGATGTTTGTAACAAGCTTCCATCGAGTAGCTAAAGATACCAGTAATAATGCCGAGTGAATGTTTAGTTTTTAAACCAATATATTGATAAAACTTCTGTCTATGGTTTGTTTCAATGTCACAAGCAGAAACTGATATAACACTGTAGTTAATCCTTAGAAGCACTCATTATTTGTTATGGAAGCCGTGAACAGGGCGTATCAAAAATGCCTGAAAGAAAACTCTAGGCTCTTTGTTTCTGCTGATACATCCTACTATCAGCAAGCTTAATAAGTTCTGATAAGGTTTCGGCGTCATCTGGAAATATACTTACACCTACACTTACCGTAAAAGTAAAACTTTCCCCTTCATAGAAGAAAGGTTTGTTTATGTGTTTATGGAGCTTTTTAATTAGTATGTCAGCTTGTTCTCGGTTTTTAATTTTGTCTAGAATGATAACAAATTCATCCCCACCAATTCTGGCAATAATATCGGAATCACGAGTGTGTATTTTGAGCAAAGTTGCAAGCTTTTGTAGGAGTTCATCGCCAATATGATGGCCAAACTGATCATTGATTTCTTTGAACTTGTTAACATCGATAAAGCAAATCGCTATGGATGACTGAGTACGAATCGCACTTTTAATTGCTTGTTCTGCCAACATAAAAAATTGGTGACGATTATTTAAACCAGTCAAACTATCTGTGTAGGCTAATTGCTCTAATGCTTGTTCAGCTTTTATACGTAAGCGAATCTCTTGCTTTGTTTTTCTGTAAGCAAAATAAAGAATCAATAGGGTGATAATAGCGATGGTGCTGGTAACACTGGTCACTTTTCCGATATTACTCCAGCCCTGCTGCCGATTTAACAGTACTTGCTGATAATCAAACCCTTTTAGATGATCGCGATTGTTAGCCATATTGGCATTGATAAAGGTCTCTGCCATATGCTGCCAACGCCATGGGTTCATATGTCCAATTTCTACAACTTCGGGTAACACTAGATCTTGAATGATTTTTGCTTCAAATTCGAGATGTGCCTTTGATTTATCGACACGATATTTAGTGAGTAGCAGCTCAATTATTTCATCTGGATTATCCAATGCATATTGCCAGCCTTTTAAGCTCGCTTCACGAAATAAAGCTACGCGATCTGGATGAGTCGTTAATTCCTGCTCAGTGGTAAATAAAATGTCACTATAAAAATCAACGCCATAGGTTTTAGGGTTTATGATCGAATATTGAATACCTTGTTGCTCTAAATAGAAGGGTTCATTCGATGCATAAGCGTGAAATACATCCGTTTTGCCACTGATGAGATCATTAATATCATAACTACTTGCCATGGTATTGATTGCATCAGGATTAACACCCTCATTATTAAGCATGGCTATAAAGTCAGCATCAATCCCTTCATTTATCATCATCACAGTCTTGCCTATAAGGTCATGGGGCGTTGAAATTTGACTGTTTTGTTTTGAGATTAATATAGACGGTGAGTGTTGGAAAATGGCTGCGAGTGCAACCAATGGCGAGCCCTCAAGGCGTGATAGCAATACTCCACTATTATCAACACCATAATGTGCATTGCCATTAAGTACTTCTATGATTGGTTTTTTTTGTGGTTTTCCTTCAATGAGCTCAACATCGAGACCAGCTTGTTGATAATAGCCCTTTTCTAAAGCGGCATAGTAGCCTGCAAATTGAAATTGATTATGCCAACGTAATTGTAAAACGATATGCTCAGCAGCCAAAATAGGGGCCGAGGAAAAAATAAAAATAATCAGGGAGAGAGCGTGTGTAACTATAGAGCTACTCAGTTTGAATCGCATAACATTCTCTAATGTTAATTTTAATGTACCAATGGAGCCATAGTGTCATAGTTATCGTAACTATAACATTGTTTTTTTTATGGGTTTAATTTGTCAAATTAAATTCAAGTAGGGTTAATACTTTTTTAATCACATTGATTATATCTATCAAACTTCAGAACCTTTGTGCTGAAGAGGGGACAGGGTGGTGTTGAGGTATGCTATTTTCAGCTATGATTAAGCTTCATTTTGTATATTCATAGAACAAAAGTATCTAAGAAGGTTCAGTAATGAATTTAAGCATTAAATTTGTAGTGACATTGCTACTTTTCATGGTACTGCTAGTGTTTGCTAATGCACAGGCAGATGTGAAACAGGGCAAGGTAATCGAGCTTAACCAACAAGGTGTCATAATGTCTTTGCAACAAATCATTGATAAAGCAACGGCAATACAGCCTGGTAACATTCTTGAAACCGAGCTCGATGAAGAAGACGGCCTTTATATTTACGAGCTGGAAATTCTGGATGACAAAGGTCAAGTCTGGGAGCTGGAGTTGAATGCCCAGTCAGGTGAGTTACTTGAAATCGAGCAAGAGGACTGAATATGCGCTTGTTGCTAGTTGAGGATGATGCAAAACTGGGGCTAGAGTTACAGCGTGCACTGAACAAAGCTGGATATGCTACGGACTTATCGATTGATGGTGAAGATGCACAGGCGATGGGAGAGATTGAGCCCTATGATCTGGTGGTGCTTGATCTAGGCTTGCCCAAACGATCTGGATTAGAAGTGTTACGTAACTGGCGTCAACAACAGCTCACAATCCCGGTGATTATCCTCACTGCGCGTGATGGCTGGGAAGATAAGGTCCAGGGCTTTAAAGCCGGGGCCGATGATTATCTGGCTAAGCCGTTTCAGACAGAAGAACTTTTAGTTAGAATTAATGCAGTCTTGCGACGCTGTGCAGGACAGAATACCGGTGACTTACGCTATCAGAAAATCACGCTGGATGAGTCAACACAAACTGTGCGTCTGGGCTCTGAGGATGTCCAGCAACTGACCGGTACTGAGTTTAAGTTATTACGTTATTTCATGTTGCATCCGGGCAAAATTGTGTCTAAATCAGAGTTGGTAGAACATGTTTATCAGCTCGATAGTGATAAGGACAGTAACGTGCTTGAGGTATATATAAACCGATTACGGCAAAAAATAGGATCTGAATTAATTCAGACTAGACGAGGTCAGGGCTATATTTTCGGAAAACAACACTGATGCGTTCCATTCAGCAGCGCTTATTTATCGGATTAACTGTGATTTTGTCATTGTTACTGGTGATCCAATGGCTGTGGCTGACGGTCAGTATCGATCGATTTATTCAAAAGCAGATAGTCGGTCACTTACAGGAACAGACTGAAAGTCTACTCGCCAGTATCAAAATGACGACTGATGGCAAACTATTCGTCAACGTCGATAACATCAGTGATGTTTATGATCGTCCTTTTTCAGGTGAATATTACCGTGTGACATCATCAGAGCAAGGTGAATGGTTGTCACGATCTCTTTGGGATTTTTCACTGTCTGAGGCTCATTTGAATACAGGCGAGCGCCAGATACTATTTATTTCTGGACCTGAGGAGCAGGCGCTTATCTCGCTATCTATGGCATATCATAAACTGGGTGAAAATTTCACTATCACCGTTGCTCAAGATATTTCTGCCAGTCTCGCTGAAAAGAAACAATTCCAGATATTATTTACTGCTTTTGCTCTTCTTGGTTTGATAGTTTTAGTGTGGATTCAGACACAATTGATCAAAAAAGCACTTAAACCATTGCAACGTGCACAAAGACAATTGGAGCAACTTGATCGGGGGGATATTGAGCAAGTTGATGAGTTGGCACCAACTGAAATTCGGCCGCTATTGCAAGAGCTAAATCGGCTGATCAATGGCCTTCATCAAAAAACACACCGTTCGCGACAAGCATTGGGTAATCTTGCCCATCGTTTGAAAACTGAGCTTACTCTGTTGAACCAGCAGGTTAATACAGATGATGAGCCAAAAGTCTTGCAGCAAAATGTTTATCAACAATCCGAAACGATTCGCTTACTCATTGATCGGGAACTCAAACGTGCACGTCTTCTGGGGTTGGCGACACCAGGACATAATGTCTTAATGAAAGTATTGACGCAGGATTTAGTAGATACTCTAGTGTTGATTTATCCAGACAAAACGATTCATTTTAAGCAGGATATAGATGATTTTCTGAGTGTTCAGGTTGATCGTGAAGATATGACTGAGCTACTTGGAAACCTGTTAGATAATGCCGCAAAGTGGTGCGAGCATCAGGTAAATGTAACGGTGTCGGCGGAGCAGGGGATAAAACTGCTTATAGAAGATGATGGGCCTGGTTGCGACAGCGATCTTTTATTTGAGCTAACTCGAAGAGGCTTCCGCGCGGATGAATCAACTATTGGTAGTGGGCTCGGCCTCGCGATTGTATATGACATTGTTGAGAGTTATGGAGGACAACTGCAGTTCGACACCTCAACTTTATTAGGTGGCCTGCAGGTGACAGTTCACCTGCAGGTATCCTCATCGGTTTAGAACCAGTCTCGTTCTATTTTACGTACTTCACCGCTCTTGGCATCGACATACACGTCCCATTCGTTACCATCGACATCAACGATTTCAAATTCATAGTCCCAGCCTTTGCTGAAAGTACGGTTTTCAAGATCCACCTCATCAATTACACCGGGTTTAGCTTGTAAGGCTTTTGCTTTTGCCTGTTCCAGACTGATCAGATTGAGCCCTTCAGAAACTCTTCTTACCTCCCGTATATCATCGTCTGCCATGCTAACACCGCTTGTCATTAATGCTGTCAATGCTATTGCAGAAATTATAGTTTTTGTTTTCATATCGAACTTCCTTTTTTGTTAGGTACGGTTCGAATGTTATTAAATGAAAGTTAATTGAAGCTGAAAATAGAATCTGGATATTTAATTAACCATCGTCTCGTTAGACTAACTGGAGAGCGCCCTCACTACAATGCACTGAATAACTTGGCAAAAACAAAGGCTGAACTAGTAAAAAAGCCCATAATGGGTATCCAAGCAGGAAAAATGATTGTATCGACTGGATGGGGATCTTGTCGTTTAATTCGCCACAATGACAGATTGATAATTGAAAATATTGTTAGCATGACCACCGAAGTTGCTTCTGCTAGTGATAATAGGCTCCCAGTTAGTGCTAGCCCCATAACAACTAGTGTTGCAATTGCGGTAGATATAAGTGGCGTTTGTGTCCTTCGATCAACAATACTAAATATAGCTGGAAGTTGACCGCGTGAACTCAATCCGTAGAGAACTCTTGATGCCATAATCATTTGTATTAGTGCACCATTGATAACAGCAAACATTCCAATAAGCATTATCACGGTGGCTTCTTGTCCTGAGTTATATTCATATAGGTATGCAAGAGGCACCTCGCTGGCAGCTATTTCTGAAGGAGGGAAAGATAATACCGCTGCTATCATCAAGAGGACATAGAGCAGCAATGTTATGCCGAGTGTAAGTAGAATTGCTAGAGGCATTTTATACTTTACATCTTTGACTTCTTCAGCAACATCGACCATGTCTTCAAAACCGATAAAAGCATAGAACGAGAGTACTGCGCCGAAGAAGATTCCTTGCCAACTCGCCATTTCAATGGGAGGGATTAATTCATGCCATCTTGACGGTAGTGAAGATAAGGCATCACTACTCACAAAAATAACCAATAACAGCCCACCAACTTCAATCAGTGTGATAATACTTGCCACTATCACTGATTCTGATATACCCCATCCAGCAATTGCTCCTAGAGTCAACGTTATCAGTACGATAGTAAGTATACGGTCTGCCTCTATGAACTGTTGTAGGTGACTGAGAAATCCATTGATCAATGCAGCAGCTGAGACCAAACCAGCAATCACGACTAATAGGCCAATGAAGGTTGAGAATCTGATGGAGCCAAAACCATGCTGGGCATAAAGTGCAGCCCCTGCAGCACGAGGATAACGGCTTGAAAGTTCTGCAAATGAGAGTGCTGTAAAGCCAGCTAAGATTGATGCAATTAGAAATGAGAGTGGCGCATAGTAGCCTGCAAAACCAGCGATTTGACCAACTAGGGCATATATACCTGCTCCAACGGTCGTTCCTAAACCATAGAGTGTCAACATCGGCAAAGAAAGCGAACGTTTTAAGCTTGCTGGATTTTTCATCACACCGTTCTACCTTTTTATTTAACGTAATAAGCTAAAGTTATATTAGTCCAACCATGATTAATAGGGAAATATGTCGAAGTAGCTCCGAACATAGTCATGTGATGGAGAGTTACAATTAACGGCTCTAGATGAGTGTTTGGTTAACACTCAAATGAATTGAGGTGTCAATATAAGGTGGTTGAGGAATTAATTTTTTAGCCGAACCAATGTATACAATTGGGCGCATAACAGGGTGGTTATTATAACCCCCTATCATTATCTCCATAGCTCAGCTGGATAGAGCGTCCCCCTCCTAAATCCTCCAGCCGAATATCGAACTTGCGCAACAGACAAGGTAACTTGATGAGTTTATTGGTTTTATAGCTAAGTTACCGGCTGGCTTCCAGCTGTGAGGCGTGGGTGCCGAGCGATCGTTTTACTAAATATCATGTTTGAGTCACTACTTCGATAGTGAACCAAGCTTGCAGTCTGTCTAGTGCCAAAAGCGGTTATTCGTTTAACGTCTGCAATCGACAAATACTATAGAAACATAAAATTTTACTGGAATACTAGACAGTTTAAATCCATTGTCTTTGCAGACATGCAGGTTAGTTGAGCTTCCCGCCCTAAGATTACTCATACCGAAACCTTACCTCTTAATAGTATTGAAGTTTTCTTGTTGAATTACTACACGGAATTTAGTTAAAGTATTGAAGTCAGATCGTGTTTTGCTATTGCGTTACTTATACAGA
>CALCCU010000253.1 GCA_937900515.1 uncultured Gammaproteobacteria bacterium
GAGAGATGGCGAACAAAGCCCTGGTGCATCAATGACCAAGGATGAAAAAGTTCGAATCGCAAAGTCATTAGAACGAATGCGGGTTGATGTTATTGAGGCGGGTTTTCCCATCGCAAGTATGGGTGACTTTGAATCAGTACAAGCGGTTGCTAACGCTGTTAAAGACAGTCGGATTTGTGGTTTAGCACGTGCGTTAGATAATGATATTGATCGTGCCGGTGAAGCATTAAAAGATGCTAACGCTTCACGTATTCATACATTTATTGCTACTTCGCCAATTCATATGAAAATGAAACTTCGTATGGAACCCGATCAAGTTATCGAAAATGCAGTTAAGGCTGTCCAACGAGCTCGTCGTTATACAGATGATGTTGAATTTTCACCTGAAGATGCTGGTCGTAGTGAACCAGAGTTTCTCTACCGAATTTTAGAAGCTGTTATTGATGCCGGTGCGACTACATTAAATATTCCAGATACCGTTGGTTATAACTTGCCGCACCAGTTTGGACAGCTTATATACAACTTGCGTGAAAATATCCCTAACTCTGATAAAGCTATATTCTCTGTTCATTGTCACAATGATTTAGGTCTAGCAGTAGCTAATTCTCTATCAGCAGTATTAAATGGTGCCCGTCAGGTTGAATGTACAATCAATGGCTTAGGTGAGCGTGCGGGTAATGCTGCGATTGAAGAAGTCGTGATGGCTGTGCGTACCCGTCAAGATATGTTCAGTTGTGATACTAATATTGATGCAACACAAATATTAGCGGCTTCACGCTTAGTGTCTGGTATTACAGGATTTGCTGTTCAACCTAATAAAGCAATTGTTGGTGCTAATGCCTTCGCTCACGAGTCAGGCATCCATCAAGATGGTGTATTAAAAAATCGTGAAACCTACGAAATTATGCGTGCTGAAGATGTTGGATGGAACACCAACCGTATGGTATTGGGCAAGCATTCTGGCCGTAATGCATTTAAAACTCGTCTAGAAGAATTAGATATTGAATTTGAGAATGAAACTGATTTAAATTCAGCATTTCGCCGTTTCAAAGAGCTTGCAGATAAAAAGCATGAAATCTTCGATGAAGACTTACAGGCACTTATCAGTGATACATTAACATTAGAAAATGAACGTGTACGTTTGATTTCATTAAAAGTATGTAGCGAGACTGGGGAAACCCCCATTGCATCTGTTTCTTTATCTGTTGATGATACAGAGAGACAAGTTGAAAAGGCCGGTAGTGGTCCTGTAGATGCTGCTTTCCGAGCTATTGAAGATATAGTTCATAGCGAGACAGAATTACAGCTATATTCGGTGAAAAATATCACTAGTGGCACTGACTCTCAAGGTGAGGTTAATATTCGCTTAGAAAAAGGCGGGCGAATTGTCAGTGGTCAAGGTGCAGATACTGATATTGTGATTGCTTCAGCGAAAGCTTATATCAACGCATTAAATAAAATTTTAATGCCTGTAGAACGTGAGCATCCACAAGTTTAATGGATTTATCTCCTAGACAATTATCCTCATTGAAGACAATGGGAGTTCCTGTTTGGGAGTTTCGCTCAACAATTTCAAATGATTCAGATAGAGTAGATGAGTTGTCTGGAGAGTTAATAGATCAATTATCACAATGTAATTGTTGGGTGATGGTAGAATCTCAGTTGGACGAGCAAACTAATACGCTTTTGAATGCGATGTTATTCGCTATTGGCTTAACTGCAGCTGATTTTGTCGTCATCAATCCCAAGCACTTTGAGCATGTTCAACAACTGAACCTTTCAAAAAAGTTCATTTTTTCCCTTGGTGAACAAGTGATAGAAAAAGTGAATGAACAGAATGTGAATAAAGGTGAAATCGTCGTTCTTAAAGATTTTTCATTACTTATCAGCCATAGTTTACCATCGATAATAAGCAAACCTCTTCTCAAAGCTGAAGTATGGAAGCATTTAAGACTTGTTAAACACGAGCTATTGGCATGTTGAATTTAAGAGACATGCAATACAGTGATATTGCGGCTGTTGCAAAACTGGAACAGTCAGCTACTGAGTTTCCTTGGTCAGTAAAAAACTTTGAAGATAGTTTAAAAGCAAATCATAAAGCATGGGTTTTTCTCAATGATGCTCAACAGATATATGCTTTTACTATTGTTCAGAAAGTGGTTGATGAAGCACATCTATTGAATATTTGTGTTGCACCTAATGCTCAAGGAAATGGATTTGGTCGGCAAATACTTGAGCATGTGATTAATTATGCGAACACTGTCTCATCTGTTCTTATTGTTCTTGAGGTACGTAGCTCAAATAAAAGGGCACAAAACTTATATATGCGAGCTGGTTTCAATGAAATGTCCATTAGAAAAGGGTATTATCCCGCAAAAGATGGTCGAGAAGATGCCGTTCTGATGGGGCTTGACTTAGATTTACTCTCGCTTTTCTCGGAGAAATAAAATTTTCAGTATTGGCACTTGCTTTGAAACTAGTGCTCGCTTAGACTAAACCTAGTTAAATACTTGGTTATTACTTTTTTAGGAGATTCCACCATGGCTTTTGAATTGCCACCACTACCATTTGCTGATGACGCTTTAGAACCAACAATTTCAGCTGAAACAATTAGCTTTCACTATGGTAAACATCATCAAACTTATGTGACTAACTTGAACAATTTAGTACCTGGTACTGAGTTTGAAGGCTTGTCATTAGAAGAAATTATCATGAAGTCTAGCGGCGGTATTTTTAATAATGCTGCGCAAATTTGGAACCACACATTCTACTGGAATGGTTTAACGCCGAGTGGTAAAGATGCTGTTTCTGGTGATTTAGCTACTGCTATTGATGCTGCATTTGGTTCTTTTGATGAGTTCAAAGCTAAATTCTCAACATCAGCTGCAACTAATTTTGGTGCTGGTTGGACATGGTTAGTTAAGAATGCTGACGGTAGTTTGGAAATTGTTAATACTAGCAATGCCGCATGCCCACTAACATCAGGACAAACTCCATTATTAACATGTGATGTATGGGAACATGCATACTACATTGATTTCCGCAATGCACGTCCAAAATACGTTGAAGCATTCTGGGGATTAGTTAACTGGGACTTCGTTGCTGCTAACTTTGCAGCATAAGTTGCATGATTGCTAAGCAAGTTTTGCTTAGCAATGCATAACGTTATAAAATAATCCGTTATTTGATTTATGGCAGTTTCATTTGAAACTGCCATTTTTCGTTTTGGGCCGCTTATTATTGAAAGTGGTGTGGAAATATAACGGAGTAACAACATGACAAATTCAGTCATGCCGACCTATGGACGACTTGATATTGCTTTTACTGAAGGCAAAGGTGCGTGGTTAAGGGATGCGGAAAATAATAAGTACTTAGATGCCCTAAGTGGTATCGCAGTATGTAACTTAGGACATGCACATCCAGCCGTGGCAGAAGCAATAGCAGATCAAGCCGCTCGTCTTGTACATACATCAAATATCTATCAGATCCCATTACAAATTGAATTAGCAGATAAATTAGCTAACATCTCAGGTATGGAGCAGGTCTTTTTCTGCAATTCAGGCGCTGAGGCTAATGAAGCTGCTATCAAACTAGCCCGAAAATATGGGCATGATAGAGGTATCGATAAACCTGTTGTCATAGTTATGGATGGTAGTTTCCACGGTCGTACCATGGCTACATTAACTGCAACAGGTAATCCCAAAGTGCATGCAGGTTTTGAACCGCTTGTATCTGGATTCGTTCGTGTTCCATACAATGATCTCGATGCTCTCAGAATGGCGATTAGCCATTGGCCTGAAGCGGTAGCAGTTATGCTTGAACCAATTCAAGGTGAGGGGGGCGTAAAAATTCCTGATGAAGACTACCTTGCTAGTGTTCGTGATTTATGTACCCAGCGTCAGTTGCTCATGATGTTAGATGAAGTTCAAACGGGTATTGGTCGTACTGGCAGCTGGTTTGCATTTCAACAAACAGAACATCTATTACCTGATGTCATGATGCTTGCTAAAGGTTTAGGAAATGGTATGCCAATTGGTGCCTGCTTGGTTGCTGGCCCTGCGGTTGGTGTTTTACAAGCAGGTAACCATGGCTCAACATTTGGCGGAAACCCTTTAGCTTGTCGTGCTGCTCTGACTGTTTTAGATACAATCGAATCAGAATCTATTATGGATAATGTTAAGTCGCTATCAGATAAAATCATAGCTGGTTTTAACGATACATTAGCTGAGCAAGAAGGGGTTAAATCGATTAGAGCGAAAGGTTTTATGTTCGGAATTGAGCTTAATGTACCTTGTGGGCCTCTAGTTCAAAAAGCATTAGAGCAAGGCATTTTAATTAATGTCACGGCAGAAAGTGTTATTAGGTTGCTTCCACCATTAGTAATTAGTGATGATGAAGCCAATGAAATAGTGAAAAAGGTGAGTGATTTAGTCATTGAATTTCTAAATTCACAAGCTGCAAAGAGTGAGTAGTAATGAGACATTTTTTAACATTAAAAGATTTCAGTTCAGATGAGCTAACAAAACTAATTGATCGTGCTATTGAGTTGAAACAGCAACATAAAGCGGGTCATGTTTATGAGCCTCTGAAAAATAAAGTACTTGCTATGATTTTTGACAAATCATCTACGCGTACTCGTGTTTCATTTGAATCTGGTATGACTCAATTTGGCGGTGGGTCTATTTTCTTATCGCCAAATGATAGTCAATTAGGTCGTGGCGAGCCGATTGAAGACTCAGCTCGAGTGATCTCTAGTATGGTTGATCTAGTCATGATTCGTACCTTTGATCATAATATGGTAGAACGCTTTGCTGACTATTCATCTGTGCCTGTTATCAATGCGCTTACCGATGATTATCATCCATGCCAGTTACTAGCTGATATTCAAACATACGTGGAACAACGAGGCTCTATTGAAGGCAAAACAGTAACATGGATCGGTGATGGCAATAATATGTGTCATTCTTATATCAATGCGGCTGATCGGTTTGGTTTCAAGTTAAAGGTTGCAACACCTGAAGGTTATGAGCCAAGAGCAGATATTGTTGCTGAAGCTGATGCAGAGATTATGCTTTTTAATGATCCGATTGAAGCTGTTCATAATTCAGATTTAGTTGTGACAGATGTTTGGGCGAGTATGGGGCAGGAAGAAGAGCAGAAGAAACGTGAAGTTGCTTTTGCTAATTTTCAGGTGACTCGTGAGCTTATGGATAATGCTAATGATGATGCTTTATTCATGCATTGCTTACCTGCACACCGTGGTGAAGAAGTCTCAGCTGAAGTTATGGATGCAACTGACAGTGTAGTTTGGCAAGAAGCTGAAAATCGTTTACATGCTCAAAAAGCATTATTAGAGTTCTTATACCTAAATAGCCAAGCCTAATTTCTAAGCTCCATCGCTAATTCAGCTAGGCGTTCAGCAGTACCTATATCAGACCATTTTCCATGATATAGCTCGCCTGAAAGTTGCTGCTTATTTATGGCTTCAATAAGAATGGGCTTTAATGCCAGTCGCTGCACGCCATAGGATAAGAATAGTTTAGGGTGATAGATAGCTATGCCGCTATAGGTGACCTTTTCTCGGCCATTATCTGTCACAAGTCCTGATGATAGAGAAAAGTCACCGTCTGGATTGTGTTTAGGGTTTTGTACAAAGATAAGATGTCCCAAAGTCGAGTGATTCAATTTAAATGAATTAAGTTGCTCGAATGGGAAGTCAGTCCAAATATCACCATTAACGACTAAAAATGGTTCATCACCGAGCAGTGGTAATGCATTAATAATTCCACCTGCTGTTTCTAGGCCGCCTGATTGTTCAACAGTGTATTGAATCGTCGCACCATAGCGTTTTCCATCACCTAGAGCTTCAGGAAACTGCTCATTTAAATGAGCAGTGTTAATAATAATATCAGTAAAACCAGCTTTCACTAATGAGTAAATTGTGTACTCAATTAAACGTTGATTCCCCGCTTTTAACAATGGCTTGGGAGTGTGATCTGTTAAAGGTCGTAGTCGTTCACCTCGACCAGCTGAAAGTATGATTGCTTTCATTGTACCTTACCAGTAAGTGATTGCTGTGTTAGAAAGTCATTGAGATCAGAAAACTCTGGGTATTTAGCACTGACATGCTGCACATATTTTAAGGTTAGCGGTAAGTCATCAATATAGTTCGCTTTATTATCACGATAGTTGAGACGACAAAATATTCCTAATACTTTGATATGTCGTTGTAGCCCCATGAGATCGAACCAACGGGTAAATTCTTTTATGGATATACTATTGTTCAATATTCCTTTTTGTTGAGCATGGTGAAGATAATATTGAAGCCATTCGGTGAGTTTCTCTTCAGGCCATTCGATATAACAATCTCGAAGTAATGATACTAAATCATAAGTGACTGGTCCGACTACAGCATCTTGGAAATCAATAATACCAGGCGAATTCTCAGCTGTATTCATCAAGTTTCTAGAATGATAGTCACGGTGAACAAGAACCTGTGGCTGTACTAGGGCATTGCTTACCAGCAGATCAAATGTTTTTTGTAAAAAGTCTGGGGCAGTTATTGCCATATGCTCGCCTAAATACCATTGCGGAAATAAGTCCATCTCTTGTTGTAGTAGCGATTTATCGTAGGACGGTAAAGAAAGTGCTTTTGGGTCGATTGACTGAATTTCAATAAGGCTATCAATAGCTAAATGATAAAGTCTATCAACCGATTGTAGGTTTAGCATATCTAGATAAGCCTGACAGCCAAAGTCTGTCAGTAATAAAAAGCCTTGCTCAGCATCTTGAGAAACAATCTCGGGCACGTTAATACCTTGTTGATATAAGAAGGTCCCGATGGTAATAAATGACGTTGTATCTTCTTTCTCTGGGGGAGCATCCATCAAGATATAGCTTTTATTTTCGACTGTAATTCGAAAATAGCGGCGAAAACTAGCGTCACTAGAAGCGGGTTCAAATGTAAATAATGTTGAAGGAAACTGAGCTTTGAGCCAGCTTTCAATCTGTTCTAGTCTATTGATGGCTATGTTTTTATTTAACATTTTAGATTTTAAACCTGCTTTAAGTACTTGATATTTAATATTGAATTGATATTTTTATAACACTTTTAAATCAAACTATGCCGAAGTATGTTTTGAACGTGTATAGTATTCTTCTTTGCATATGGGAGTTGATGATACATTATCTACCTTGCAAATTATTACTATAATTTAGGAGAGAAAATGAAGAGCCTTGTATTTATTGTCTTGCTCGTAATTGTTGCGATTGCAGGTTATACCATCATTAATCAACCATCAGAAATTGAAACTGTGCAAACTGAGCAGACTAAAGATGAAATAGTTGATACAGCTGATGTCATTGAAGAAGCCCCAGCCGTAGAACAAACTATTTCCATGATAACGCCTGCAGATATGTCTGAAAAAGCGCAAGAGGAAATGTATGGCGCAATCATGGAATACAATAAATGTATGATGCAAAATAGACTTGAATATCACCAACAAGGTGTGCGAGCTGAAAGTGTTGCTGACAAAACTTTAACAGCGTGTGAGCCTCATCTTGATGATCTAAAACTTGTTTTAGAAACAAATAATGTAAATCAAGATTTGCGTGAAGGGATGGTTAAAACCATGCGTCAACGTGCTGCACGTAAATTGATGTCAAATGTAATGCAGTCATTAGCTGGCCAAGCAGCGGCTGCAGCTAATACTTCACCAGTAGCACCAGCTGAAGTTGTTACACCGTAAATAAATGAGTGGGAGTGGCTAGTCTATAGTCGCTCCCAATTCATGCTAGCTTTGGCTTAAGACGTCAATACCTTCGACGTTCAGCATATCAACCAAACGAATTAGTGGTAAACCAATTAAGCTATTGGGGTCATCACCATTTAATTTCGAAAACAAACTAATTCCAAAACCTTCTGATTTAAAACTACCAGCACATTGATACGGCTGTTCTTGTTTTAAATAAAAGTCTATTTGTTGTTCAGACAGCTGTTTGAAGCTTACTTCAAACGGTTCGACTAGAGACTGCATTCTTTTCGTTTGACTATTGTAAAGTGCTAATCCAGTCAAAAAATTCACTGCTTTACCCGAAGCCGCGCTTAATTGTTTCATAGCATTTTGGTGATTTCCCGGCTTACCTAATATTTGCCCATCTAATACAGCGACTTGATCTGAACCAATAATCAATGCATTTGGGTGAGCCTCTGCAATTTTACGAGCTTTTTGTTCCGCTAAGCGTTGAACGAGTTGAATTGCTTGTTCACCCTCTAAACCATCTTCGTTAATATCTGGGGATGCAGTAATAAACTCCAAGCCAAGTTTGGTTAATAGCTCAGCCCTAAAGGGGGAGCTTGATCCTAAAATAAGTTGTTGCATGCTGGTGCCTTAAGTAATCACGGTTGGTTCTGTACGACCAGTGAGGGTTGTAATTCCTGCTAAATTATCAGCTAAGTTTATAAGTTTAGATAATGCTTGCTGTGTATTCTGTCCTAGCATGTCGGGATCGGACTCATAGGCTTCAATATAGACTCTAAGTGTAGCGCCTTCTGTACCTGTCCCTGAAAGTCTAAAGATGATACGTGAACCATCTTCAAAACCAATTCGTAATCCTTGATTTTTAGAAACACTATGATCAACAGGATCTAAGTAACTGAAATTATCAGAATATTTTACAGTTCTATCTGCCAAAGTCAGGCCAACAAGTTCAGGCAGCTTTTGTTCGAGCTCAGTCATGAGTTGCTTCGCTATATCACTTGGGATAGCTTCGTAATCATGGCGAGTATAGTAATTTCGGCCATATTCTTGCCAATGTTGCATAACAATATCCGCAATAGACTGCTCACGAACAGCTAGGATATTTAGCCAGTATAGAACAGCCCATAATCCATCTTTCTCACGAATGTGATTTGAACCTGAACCAAAGCTTTCTTCACCACATAGTGTGGCACGTTCAGCATCAAGTAAGTTACCAAAGAATTTCCAACCTGTTGGTGTCTCGTGACATTCAATACCTAATTTTTCTGCTACACGGTCAGGTGCTTGACTGGTAGGCATTGAGCGAGCTATACCGGATAGGCCATTTTTATAGGCTGGTATACAATTAGCATTGGCAGCCATAATAGCGAGGCTATCAGATGGCGTAACGAAGAAATTATCGCCAAGTATCATATTACGATCGCCGTCACCATCTGATGCAGCACCGAGGGTAGGCGCATTATCAGCAAACATCACATCTACGAGCTCTTTAGCATAAGTGAGGTTAGGATCAGGGTGACCTCCACCAAAGTCAGTGAGTGGTGTACCATTTATAACAGTACCTGGTTTAGCGCCTAGTTGATTTTCTAAGATTTCTTTTGCATAAGGGCCTGTAATAGCATGCATGGCGTCAAAGCACATATTGAAAGAAGAGTCTGCTAAAAGTGTACTAATTGCATCGAAATCAAATAGCTCAGCCATTAATTCAGCATAGTCGCTCACAGAATCAATGATATCAACAACCATTTTTCCTAATTGCTGAGTTCCTATATTGTTAAGATTAATATCAGCCTCATCAAGTGTTAGGTAGCTTGATATTGTCTGAGTATTACTAAAAATACTACTTGTAATATTTTCAGGAGCAGGGCCACCATTTCCAATATTGTATTTAATGCCAAAATCACCGTTTGGTCCTGCGGGGTTATGGCTTGCTGATAAGATAATACCGCCGAAAGCGTTATTTTTTCTTATAACTACTGATGCTGCTGGCGTTGATAATAAACCATTTTGGCCAACAATAACGCGTGCAAAGCCATTGGCAGATGCCATTTTAAGAATGACTTGGACTGCATGTTCATTGTGAAAACGTCCATCACCACCAACAACCAGTGTTTTACCAGTGATATCCCCTAATGAGTTGAATGTTGATTGAACAAAATTTTCGAGATAGTGCTCTTGTTGAAATATAGTTACTTTTTTTCTTAAACCAGACGTACCTGGTTTTTGATCGTCGAATGGGCTGCTAGGGATACTGATGATAGCCATGATTTAATGTGATACCTATGATTTAAGGGTAGGAACAAATAGCGTTTATTGCTAATATCTCTATTTTACAATCTCACTACACCACTCACTGACTTTGGTGGAGGTCACCCTGATCCTAAC
>CALCCU010000254.1 GCA_937900515.1 uncultured Gammaproteobacteria bacterium
AAGAGATTTCATTATGACCATTCGCACTCGCTTTGCCCCTAGTCCAACCGGTTATTTACATGTTGGTGGTGCACGTACAGCATTATTCTCATGGCTTTATGCACGAAAGCATGGCGGCCAATTTATTTTACGAATAGAAGATACTGATTTAGAGCGTTCAACGGCTGAATCTGTTGATGCGATATTAGAGGGTATGACCTGGCTAGGTCTGGAATATGACGAGGGTCCTTTTTATCAAACGCACCGTTTTGATCGTTATAAAGAAGTGATAGCTCAATTATTAGAACAAGGTGACGCATATTATTGTTACTGTTCTAAAGAGGAACTTGATGATATGCGTGAGCAACAGCGAGCGAATAAAGAAAAGCCACGTTACAATGGTCGTTGTCGTCATGCCACTGAATCGAGAGAAGGTGTTCAACCTGTTATTCGGTTTAAAAATCCTCTTGAAGGCAGCGTGATTGTACGTGATGTGGTCAAAGGTAATGTCGAGTTTCAAAATAGTGAGCTGGATGATCTAGTCATTGCTCGACCAGATGGATCGCCAACATACAACTTAACGGTTGTCGTTGATGATTTAGATATGGGTTTAACACATGTTGTTCGTGGTGATGACCACTTAAATAATACGCCTAGACAGATCAATATTTTTAAAGCATTAGGTGCTGAAGTACCTGTGTTCGCTCACTTACCAATGATTCTCGGTGATGACGGTGCTAGGTTATCAAAACGTCATGGTGCCGTCAGCGTTATGAGTTATCGCGATCAAGGATATTTACCTGAAGCTCTCTTGAATTATTTGGTCAGACTAGGTTGGTCTCATGGTGACCAAGAACTGTTCACGATTGATGAAATGATTAAGTTATTCGATGTTACTGATGTTAATAAATCAGCATCGGCATTTAATACAGATAAATTATTGTGGATTAATCAGCAATATATTAAGACGAGCACTCCAGAACATATTGCCCACCACCTAAGCTGGCATATGGGACAGCTCGACATTGATCCAGCAACAGGGCCAGAATTAACAAAAGTCGTTGAACTACAGCAGGAAAGAGCGAAAACATTAGTAGAGATGGCAGCGAATAGCCAGTTCTTTTATAAAGAAGTGACTGAGTACGATGCCAAAGCAGCTAAAAAGAATCTTAAGTCTGAAAGCATTGAAATATTAACTGATATGCATGAACGCCTATCTGCATTACCTGAATGGTTAGCTGGTCCAATTCATGA
>CALCCU010000255.1 GCA_937900515.1 uncultured Gammaproteobacteria bacterium
ATGCTACACCTACATCAACAATAGGCGCGACATATGCACTAGCCAGTGCACTCCAGGTTGCTGGCTCATCCACATAATCTAAGAAGGATAAATACACGACATCAACATCAGGAATCTGAGTGTCCATACGAAGCTCCAGTTCACTGCCGAGAATACTCATAAGGTGAGCAATATTTATATCCCGGTATGTATCAGGCACTAATGCACCATAGCTAGGCGAGCGCTGATAGCCTGACATGCTTCCGACATCTATCTGCTCAATCGTCCATGACATCGCAGCCTTGAATTGACCGTACGTAATAAATGGCCTACCTTGCCCAGCAATGCGTGTCAGAGAGGTAGTTGACCAATGCAGCATATTAGGCATGGATCTTTTTCCCACTCGGTACGTAATTCTTTGGTACAGTCCGGATATCGTCCCGTGCTGCAATAGCTTTCATCCATGCTTTTTGCTTAATCTCTGGATCTTTAGATACCAAGTCGGGGTTTTCAGACACCATCTGCTGAAATATAACATAAGGTATCCTAGCCAGCGGTATCGACCACACATCTGGGTCAGTGATGGACGCTGGATTGAAATTATTTTGCTGTTTGCGGTTTAACGCCAGCCCGTCCTCGCAGTTTTGGTGCAGGCTTGCGCGTACCTTCCCATCCTCCAGCTCTAGTGTTTTCAGAACTGGCCCGTCTTGCTCCAGGAATAGTTTCTGTGACATTGATGATCACCTTCTCTAATTTTTCTGTATACTTAGCTAAGTCAACTGAAGTCACAACAGCTTCGTCACCAGAATAGTGACGTCGACCAGAAGTTAGTGTTAACGCGCTAGGACTTATATTCTTTGCTCTCATCTCAGTAGCCTGTAAATGGCGCATCCTTGCGCCCAGTGGTATTACGCAGTAACTGCAAGAGAAGGATCAATGTCTCGAATAACACCGTTCGCTTTTTCAGCAGTACAGCCAACAGCCCAGTCGACAGTAATCTGACGATTATCAGCCGTTCCCGTCTTGGCAAGAGGCTCCGTACGGTAGCCCTGAAGATAGCTGATGAACCAGTACGTCGGATCAAGAATAAAGAAATCAGCAGCTGTAGCGGCCTTATACAGTTGCTGTTGACGGTTTGGGACAAGAGTCAAGACAATGTCAAACTTCGTTGCTACTACATTGACATACCCGTACGCCGTCAGAGCATCTGCCTTACCTTGAGCCTTATCAGACTGCAATGTAGCAATCTTCGCATCAGAACCAAAATGAAAGTCACTGTAAGCACCAATAACCTTAGGCGTAGACATGATGGTAGTTGGGTTACCGCCAGAGGTATAGATATCCTCAACCATCTGCTGAACAGTTGCATCAGATAATGCACGAATATCACCCGACGTTGCTGCCGTGTCAGGGTATCCAGTGTTATTGGCACCGCTATATTCAGGCGGCGCACCGAGCGTGGCTCCTTCGCTCGAATGAGTAACCAGCCAGGAAGGTGCCCCCGGAGTCTTACCAGGACCAGTAGTGGAAATATTTGCCTCATCACCATCACCAGGCTGACCAGCCTGATTAGATAGAGCAATAGCCTCACACAAACGACGAAGAGACTTCTGCTTAATCATCACCCGACGCAACAGCGCGCCGACATTAGCAATGGTATCGACCTCCTGTGCACGATGAGACTGCTTTACCGTCTTGCTGGACTGCTGATGATACGTCCCAAGGCGCCGCTCAGTAGAGCCAGTATCCGCAGGAGCATCCATACCATCAACCAACGCACAATCAGTGGCAGTCAAATCGATAGCATCCAGATCTTCTTGCGTGAACTCCTTGTAAATATTGTTAGACGACTCACGGCCAGCAAGGTCATGGAAGTACGTCTCCTCTGGGTCAATGCGATAGATCTTGTCCATCACATCTTCACGAATCATGCCGCCCACGGTAACGGCATCATAATCACGCTCGTCTCTATTAAAAGTTGCCATCTATCATACCTTTTGCGAGAGCTTTGAGCGCAGCGTTCTTTTCCCTAGGGTTCTTCGCTGCGCGATCTACAATCTGGTCTAGTTCAGAAAGAGCTTTCTTCTTCTTCCCTTTTACTGGACCACCCGTTCTGCCTGGTAATGCATGTAATTTACCTTTCTTGACCTTTTCACGTGCAGTAGAGATGTTTTTAGAGTGCTCATCCCATTGACGTGCTTTATCAGCTAATACCCAGAACCTATGGTCAAACGCTTGATTTAACTCATCGGGTGATAGTCCAATAGATCCAGTAAGGTAGTCAACAACCGCCTTTGTAGTGTTGCCGTCCCAAGTGGGGGCTAACTTACGTAAGCTCTGCTGCTGATCAGCCACATAACTCTGCATATACTGCTGCTGCTGAGCAGCGGCCTGTGCCTGCACAGCCTGCAACGTCTGCTGAGCAGTACCATGCATCTGCTGAAGCTTAAGCATATCAGCATTAACTCTCGTCAATGCACCAGTATCACCCGTAGCTTCTGCCTCTTGCTGCTGTTGCTGCAATCCAGCCCAGGCAGACTGAATTGCATACAACTGTCCTTGTGCCTGTGCCACGTCCTCTTGCATAGCCTGAGGTATTGGCGCACTCGCTAACTTCTGCTCGCGCTCTCGCAAAGCAGCTTCCTTTTGTTGAAGCACATCCCGGTGCTGCTTCTCAGCCTGCAACTTATCTTTCATCTCTGAAAGCGTAAGTGCTTCACCGTTATCAAGCTTCAACTTCAGACTGTAAAATTCATCAGCCTCTAGCCCGATAGCTTCAGGGAGCTGATTAAAATATTCTATGTCCTCATCTTCTACATCTTCATTTTGAGGCTCTTCGACGTCGGTCTTATCATCGACGCCTAGCTCTAGACTCTCCTCATTCTCATCTTCAGCATTCTCATTAACTTCCTGATCATCCGGGTCAGTACTAAATGCTGAAGCGGCTAATTCGTCTAACTGTGCATTTATACTCATTTATTCACCACTGACTTTAAATAGTTGGATAACTCATGAAGCGCTTGAACCTTAATTCTCGCATCATCGCCACCAGTGACTATGTAGCTATTCAGAAACTTCACTGTCATCACACCAATGACGTCATCTAAAGCTACTTTATTAAACTGCTCCGCTGCTTCAAGCTGCATCTGGGACAGGTTCTTTATCATACTCTGCATTTAGTTCTACCAACTTTAAGTTTAATTTTTGATAGTCCAGCTCAAGCTGACGTAAATCAGCTTCAAGTTTTGTGTTATTTGTCCGCTCATTCGTTAAGATGTCACTTTGCGCTTTAATCTGCTGAGCCTGAACTCTTGCATGTGCGCGTGTCTCCTCGAGCGCCATTAGTGTATCATTCTGCTGCTGCATTTGCTGCATCTGCATCTGCTTATCTTGCTCAGCAGCTTGCTGTCTCTGTTGAGACATCTGAGCATACTCTGGAGACTGAGGACTAATGTAAGCATCACTAGTGCCCGGCAATGTTGTGTACATTGATCTCTGTTGAATAAGCTTGTATACTGTCTCGTCAGTGACAAGCAGTGAGCCTTTCTCTTGAAGCTGCAAAGCTTCTTGAATAAGTTGAGTCAGTAGACCGACGTACTGAGCACGCTCACCACGGGTCAGACCAACTGTAGTGCTCACCCGCTGACGAGCAGGCCATTCAGTAGGTGTACCTACAACCCAAGTCTGACCATCCTCTGCTGAAACAGGCGTATCCCAAAACTGACGTAAAATGTAATGAGTCTTACAAAACACCTTCTTAATAAGTGTATGTAGAATATTAGACGCAATATATGAATTTAATTGCTCCATTGCAGACATCATTCGCTCAACCCCATGAGCAGATGACTCCTGACCAATCGGCATATTCTCTTGAGATGCTTTATCTATAGCAGATCCGCCAGACTCTCTACGTATCTTATCTTCATACCCAAGCAGTTCATACGCAGACTGTGGGAAGGCGTCGGCAGGAAGCGGCACGATACCACCAGGTGCCGACATCCTGACAACTCCCCCGAACGCCGAATCTAAATAATCATCCTTATTGACCATCCCTTCTACAAGGCCAACCCGCCCACGAATTGCACGTTCATTTGCTGATAATATTTGTCTCAGTAGCTTTGACTTAATAATCTGTACATCTTGTAGCTTATCTGCTAGAGATATACCATAAGAGCGATGCTGATCAATAAGCGGAACACCGAGCACAAATGGCTGATCATCTACAGGCTTATTTTCCAATATTTCTAAAGCACTGTCATTGCCAGCAGCTAAGATATGACGTAACTCGGCAATACCATCACCGTCATAGTCAATCCTATAGTAAGCAGTAACAAGACGAATAGCACGGGTAGACTCATCAGCAGTGGTGAGGTTTTCGTATCCTTGAACAAATGAGTCACCGGCATCACTGTAATCAGGAAGGCCACGTACCATATCTTGGTCGTATCCCAGCTGTACAATGTCAGAGGCCATTACACGGTAATCACGAGCAACTAGCCTAGCAGAGTCTAAATCAATAGACTCATGGTCAGAGTTTACTTTAAACTCGTCAATAGGAATAGACTTAATATTTAACTGCTTCAGCGTATCGTATTCGCGCGTCCACGCAGACACTGTCTGACCTAAGTATTGTTCTAGCTCCTCTTCTTCAATCTCATCTACCAGCGTTTCATTTATAGAAATAATATCTTTTCCTTCAGCTACTAGCTCTTCAAAAAGTACTTCGTTAATCTCTTCATATTTAGGTACGATCGTTTCGACAACACTAACCATCATAACGCCACGGCGATACATCAGAGCATCTTTAATAGACTCTGTGAATGATGTTAGACCGTCTGACTGCTCTAAAACAATGTTATTTACCAGAACTGTCTCGGCACTGGCCTTAGCAATATCTTCCGGACCTTCCGGCTTAAAGGTAATCAGTCTGTTAGACGAGAATGCCGGCATAATATCAGCCAATGTATGCTCTACGGCATTCGCAATATCCTTAGATACTACATTCTGAAAAACCTCATCAATATCTTCGTCTATCTGACCAGGCAATTCACCATCAAAATACGCGCGAACTTCCTGCATATAGTCATCAAAGTCAAAATTAGCGTTAGTATCCACATAACTGAGTTCCTGACTCAACTTTGACGCAAGTGTTCTTTTATCCACGATTTTTTCGGCTCGTATTAATTTTCTTTGACCAATCTGATTGTGCACCACTGACAAGAGCTACGCCCTTACCTGCACCTACCGCAGCATATTCTCCAGCATCACACACATGTGAAAATTTAGAGCCTTTATCTGGGACATCTTGAAAGCGGTCTTCCCCAACTACATGAATTCTTCGGTAAGTATACCCACCACGTAAACCTTTAATATACATCTTGCAACGCTTATTGACAATAAATTGAGGATCGCCAATAGGGAGAAGATGTTTCATCATCTCTGACACAGCATTCCTTCTAATCATTGGGTCGTTAGTGTATGCTGGCGTAACCTTCAAACCATACTTCTGTAGCATCAAAATAGGCGTCATTTTGTCCGACTGAGACCTTGGGTTTGCAGGATCACCAGTCAGTACTGACGGTAGACCAGCATAATCCCGATTTAGACGCTCTGATACTAAAGCTCCCAAGTCTTCTGCCGCTGTATCGAAGCAGACCACCTCATCTAACCCCCGCCACTGACCATCAACCTCTTGAGC
>CALCCU010000256.1 GCA_937900515.1 uncultured Gammaproteobacteria bacterium
TTATAAGTCTATGAGATCAAATAGATTAGATTAAGAAAACTATTTTTATAATTTAAACAGTATGTTTAGCTATTTTTATTAAAGAATAATGTCATTGTGTTATTACAAAATATAATCACTACCGTAATAGTGGTCGATTTATATCAATATCCTTTTATTACTGATATTGATAATATTTGCATTTATCCTCTCTGAAATTGAATAGCTTAAATGATAACTGCCTTAATCCAGATGTCACTACTAATCGCCTGTGGCACCTTTTGGAAGTCCTATGCTCCAAATCATATTGCAGCTACAGCTCATCGTCGTGCATTAACTGATCTTGTCTTTTACATCTTATTGCCGGCATTAGTTCTGGATATTATTTGGCGAACGCCTCTTGATAGCACCTCATTGCAAATATCATTTTTGGCTTCAACTGGCTTGGCTACTGGTTTGATTGTTATGTGGCTAGTAACTAAAGTAATGAGTATAAGTAATCAGCAGCGAGGAGCATTACTATTGGCTGCATCCTTTCCGAATGCGACTTATCTCGGCTTGCCTGTTCTTGATCAGGTTATAGGCTCTCATTCACGAGCAACAGTGCTTCAATATGATTTATTCGCTTGTACACCTATTTTGCTTACTGTCGGTATCTTAATAGCCCAAAGCTATAGTGATGGCGACAACAAAATAAACCCTCTACGTGAACTGATTAAAATCCCGCCATTATGGGCGGTAGCATTAGGAATTACGCTTAACTTATCAGGAATTGAAGCCCCGTCCTTTTTAAGTTCAAGCCTATCGTTATTGGCGGGAGGTGTAGTGCCACTCATGTTAATCGTATTGGGGATGAGTATCCGCTGGCATAGTTTAAGATTAAAGTTTATTAAGCTACTACTTCCAGTGGTTATTATCTCATTGGGAGTCATACCGTTCGCTGTTTTCAGTATGAGTCACTTGATTGGAATACCTTCTGAAATAAGCATTATCGTTACTTTAGTAGCAGGGATGCCAACCATGGTATTTGGTATTGTTATTTGTGAACGTTATCAACTTGATAGTGAACTTTATGCGGCAGCCGTTACTTTAACTACAATTTGTAGCTTAATTAGTTTGCCACTATTGTTTCAATTTTTATCTTAGAGTTGGGTTTGCCAGCTAAATCCACCCTGTATGATTGCCTTTTTCATGAATGTCATCGCTTGCTCAATAAGTATAGCTTCGCCACGTAAACTAAGCTCTATGTGAGGTTTTTCGCCTAAATGGGGAAGGCTCGATAATTTAAGCTCAGGATATTGAGCCACTACTACTCGCATAGCATCTAAGAGGTCAGACTCACGACCACCAATTACATAAATAATTTGTTCATCTTTAGGTGAGGTGTTACGTAAATCAGCATAATATGTATCAAGCACCCATTCGATCATTGGCCAAGACATTTCGGGAAAGCCAGGCATAAAGTGATGCTCATTAAATGAAAAGCCAGGTACACGATTAATTATATTTGGAATAATCCTAGCTCCGTAAGGGAGCTCAGCCATTAAGATTCTATGAGGATAAGCTCTATCCCCAAATTGGGCCTCTATTTCAGCCACGGCCTGAGGGTGAGGCTGTAATAGAACTTCAGCTACTTTGGCCACTGTTTCACGAGTGCGATCATCAGGTGTAGCTCCTATACCACCGAAGCTGAACACAATATCCTTGCTTGCCATACTAAATGCCAAAAAGCGTTGTAACTGCTCTGGGTCATCACCGACAATGATGGTCCAATCCAACTCCAAATTACGTTGAGCCAATGTCGACTGTAAATGAGCGAAATGCTTATCTTGACGTTTGCCTGATAATAATTCATCTCCAATAATTAACGCACCAATAGCCATAATTTAAATACTCTTAATCTTCGTTTGGTTTATTTCTCATAAAATCAGCTGTTTGTACGAAAGAGCTCATTAACTGTTCTGCGAATAACTTATCAAGATCCATGCTAGTTAGGGCTTGAGCCATACAATATAACCACTGATCTCGTTCTTCTATGCCAATTGGGAAAGGCATATGTCGGGCTCGTAATCTAGGATGACCATATTTTTCTATATAGAGTGAAGGGCCTCCTAACCAGCCTGATAGAAATAAAAATAACTTTTCTTCACTAATGCCAATATCATCTGGGTGCATTGCGCGAATAAGCTTAGTCTGAGGTGTATTACACATAATTTCATAAAAAGTTTGGCAAAGTTTACGTACGGCTATTTCACCGCCGATACGTTCATAAGGGGTTTTAATTTCTGACATTAGAGACTCTATAAATAAATTATTGGGTAGATCATAACGCTGTTTGTTCTGGCTATAAAGAGACATTGCCTTGCAGCGACTAGTTCATATCAG
>CALCCU010000257.1 GCA_937900515.1 uncultured Gammaproteobacteria bacterium
ATCACCACTAGTGATTGAAACCACCACAATTGTATTTGGCTTACTATTAGGTTGGGCTGACTGGTACGGAAAACAGCAAAGAACAGAACACCAATTAAACTGGAAGGATGTGCTTATAGTCGGAATAGCTCAAGCAATTGCCTTAATACCTGGAACATCACGCTCAGGTATAACTATGACTGCAGGCTTGATTTTAGGGTTAAATCGCCAAGCTGCTGCGCATTTTTCTTTTTTATTGTCGATTCCTGTCATCTTACTTGCAGGAGGATTAAAGACAATTGAGCTCATTCAATCCAACCTGAATACGGACTGGATTGCCATTTTATCAGGTGCTACACTATCTGCTATTAGTGCTTATATCTGTATTCACCTCTTCTTAAAGTTGCTAGAAAGAATAGGAATGTGGCCTTTTGTTATCTATCGGATGTTATTAGGTGTTATACTTGTTTGGTTATTTATCTAGTATATGCAGTTGACAGCCTTTATCTGAGTGCGTAAAATTTCCCCTCTTTATTTGGACCGCCTGCGTAAATTTATCAGGAGCAACCCGCGGAATGAAAACAACTACAGTAAGTGCAAAACCAGCAGAAGTTCGTCGTGACTGGTTCGTCGTCGATGCAAACGGCAAGACATTAGGCCGTATGGCTACAGAAATCGCGCGTCGTTTGCGTGGTAAACATAAAACTATTTACACACCTCACGTTGACACTGGTGATTACATCGTTGTTATCAACGCTGAAAAATTACGTGTAACTGGTAATAAATTAAAAGACAAGATGTATTATCACCACACAGGTTACATTGGTGGTATCAAATCTATCTCTCTAGAAAAGCAACTTGATAAAGCACCAGATCGCGTTATCAAATCAGCTGTAAAAGGCATGTTGCCAAAGAATTCATTGGGCCGCACAATGTTCAGCAAACTAAAAGTATATGCTGGCGAAGAGCACCCTCACACAGCACAACAACCTAAAGCGTTGGAGATTTAATCATGGCGGATACATATTACGCTACAGGTCGTCGCAAAAGCTCTACAGCTCGTGTTTTCATGAAGCTAGGCAGTGGTAACCTAACAATTAACACACGTTCAATCGAAGATTACTTCGGTCGTGAAACTTCACGTATGGTTGTTCGTCAACCATTAGAACTTGTTGAAATGCTAGATAAAGTTGACCTAAACATCACTGTTCGTGGTGGTGGTAACAACGGTCAAGCTGGTGCAATTCGTCACGGTATCAGCCGCGCATTAGTTGAATTCGATAGCGAATTAAAAACTGAACTACGTAAAGCAGGCTTCATCACTCGTGATGCTCGTGCTGTTGAACGTAAGAAAATCGGTTTACACAAAGCGCGTAAACGTCCACAATTCTCAAAACGTTAATCGTTTTTATAGAATTTCAGGTATGGCCTCTTATGGCCATACTTGCCAAAAAGGCTATCCAATATTGGATGGCCTTTTTTGTTTGTATCCTATGATATTATTGGCTTGTTATTAGTTCAACATCCATTACCGATTGACGAGTTTAATTTGAAACTACTCTATACGACCCTATTCACCTTAAGTATTCCTTTACTTATTCTCCGCCTATTTTGGCGTGGCTTCAGAGCTCCCGCATATTGGCAAAGATGGCCTGAACGTTTTGGTTCTAGCCCAAAGTTAGATTCATCCAAGCCTGTTATTTGGATCCACGCTGTTTCTGTAGGAGAAGTTGAAGCATGTCGCCCCGTAGCAATTGCACTACGCCAACAATATCCCAATCATCAGCTTTTAATTACCACAATGACACCCACTGGAAGTTCTCGCGTCAAAGCTGTGTTTTCAGATAAGGTCGCTCACTGCTACTTACCCTACGATATCCCTTTCGCTATTAAACGTTTTCTAAATAATACACAGCCTACATTTGGCATTATTATGGAAACAGAAATCTGGCCAAATTTATTATCTATAAGTCATCAGCGTAATATTCCTTTATTTTTAGCTAATGCCAGAATGTCAGAACGGTCTGCAAAGGGCTACGCACGATTTGCTCATTTCATAAAAGATACACTGCAAAATCTTTCTGTTATCGCAGCTCAAAGTGCTGATGATAAACGTCGCTTTCAGTCTCTAGGTGCCGATAGTAAGAGTGTTCATGCTATTGGCAACCTAAAGTATGAAATTAATCTTGCAGCAAGCCTCTCTGAACAGGCAAGTTCAATGCGGGCAATTTGGGGTATTAATCGTCCGGTCTTAATTGCAGCAAGTACGCATGAAGGGGAAGAAGAAATGGTGCTTAATGCTTCTCGCCAGATCAGGTCAAAACACCCTGAACTCTTACTTATCATCGTTCCTAGACATCCAGAACGCTTTGACCGAGTTGCAGCTCTTGCACATAAATCAGGTTTCACAACATTACGCCGTAGTGAAATGAAGCCATGTCCTTCTGATATACAAGTCTTACTCGTTGATACTATGGGTGAGTTACCCTTGTTCTATGCAGCAAGTGATGTTGCCTTTGTCGGCGGCAGTCTTGTTCCACATGGCGGCCACAATGTATTAGAACCAGCGGCATTAGGTCGTGCCGTTTTAACAGGTCCCCACTTTTTCAACTTTAATGAAATTACCCAACAATTTCTTGCTGCAGAAGCAGCATTAAAAGTGAATGACACTCGAGCCTTAGCTGATATAACAATAGACTTATTAAATAACCCGCAAAAACGAGCAGATATGGGTGAAGAAGGCCTTAAATTAATAAGCAAAAGCCAAGGTGCAAGTGACCGATTAGTAAACCTTATTAAGTATCATCTTAGCCATAATGGATAATGATAAATACTGGATGGAGTATGCGCTCACACTCGCCAAACAAGCAGAAGCTCATGGTGAAGTACCTGTGGGCGCTGTCATAGTACAAAATGGTAAAATGATAGGTGAAGGTTATAATCGACCTATTGCAAACCATGATCCAACTGCCCATGCTGAAATTCAGGCTCTACGTCAAGCATGCCAGAAGCAGCAAAACTACCGTCTGCCAGGAACCACACTCTATGTAACTTTAGAGCCCTGTCTTATGTGTGCTGGGGCAATTCTTCATGCCCGTGTAGAACGAGTCGTATTCGCGACTAAAGAACCTAAGATGGGCGGAACAGGAAGTTGTTTTGATGTATTTAATACCCAGCAACTCACTCACCATGTTCAATGTGAACATGGCCTTCTCGCACAAAAAAGTAGCGAATTACTAATTAGCTTCTTTAGCAAAAAGCGTTAACTATAAATAACGGGCTAATAGACCTTTTTCAGGAACTGTACCTGAAAAAGGGATTTTAACCTTATGACCGCTACCCGGTGCATGCTCAACAGCAGAACCTTCTTTATCTAATAACTGCTCTAGTGTGAACTCAATATTTCCCTCAGGAAGAATAAGCTCTAACTTATCTCCACGAGAAAATTTATTCTTAACATCAATATCTAAGCATTGATTATTAGTATCATAGCCAATAATTTCTCCTACATATTGCTGACGATCACTACTTGAATAACCCTCAATATAGTTTTGTTGCTCTTGAGTTGCATGACGTTGATAGAAACCATCGGTGTAACCACGGTTAGCAAGATTATCTAATTTACCCAATAACGTGGGATCAAATTTATTTCCAGCTAAGGCATCCTCGATTGCTTTACGGTAAAGTTGTGCTGTGCGTGCTACATAATAAATAGACTTAGTTCGACCTTCAATTTTTAAAGAGTCGATACCAATTTTTGTTAATCGCTCAATATGCTGAATAGCCCGTAAATCTTTTGAGTTCATAATGTAAGTGCCATGCTCATCTTCAAAAATAGGCATCAACTCACCAGGACGGTTACTCTCTTCTATTAGGTAAACATCATCAGCCAGAGGATGGCGCTCTTGACTACCACAGTCTGAAAACGCATTTTGATTTTCCATTGCATCAAATGCCTTAAACTCTATCTTTTCTGGAGAGTCATCATTGCCATCACTTGCATGAGTTTTATAGTCCCAACGGCAAGAGTTAGTACATGAACCTTGATTTGGGTCGCGATGATTAAAATATCCTGATAATAAACAACGTCCCGAATAAGCTATACACAATGCGCCATGAACAAATACTTCAATTTCCATATCAGGGCATAACTGACGAATTTCCTCAATCTCATCTAATGAAAGCTCTCTAGATAAAATAACTCTACTCACACCAACTGACTGCCAAAATTTAACCGCTTGCCAATTGACGGTATTTGCTTGAACCGAAAGATGAATAGGCATTTCAGGCCAGCGTTCGCGTACCATCATTATTAAGCCTGGATCAGCCATAATGATCGCATCCGGCTTCATCGCAATCACAGGCTCCATATCTGCCATATAGGTTTTAATTTTTGCATTGTGTGGCATTAAGTTACTAGCAACAAAAAACTGCTTTCCTAAAGCATGCGCTTCTTCGATTCCCTGTGCCAATACAGGTAGTTTATGGAAGTCATTATTACGTACTCGTAAACTGTATCGAGGTTGGCCTGCATACACAGCATCTGCACCATACGCATACGCATAACGCATATGCTGAAGACTTCCGGCTGGTAAGAGTAACTCTGGCGAATTCATAAACAACTATATCCATGCAAAAATGATGGTAATTATAATCTATTTAGTGAAAACCAACTAAAAACAATACTAATTCTAATAAGTACTATTTAGGTTCGTGCAAAATAATTGATATCGAGCGATAATCAGGTAATTGTTTGGAGTCACTTATTTGAAACTAATTAGTCTATTACTCATACCGATCTTCTTGTTGATTGCTTGCGAAGAGGCAAAACCTCACTTAGAGCAAATCCGTGAGCGTGGAGAGTTACGTGTATTAACACGCTATGGGCCCACGAGCTACTATGTCAAAGGCGATAATTTAGCGGGATTTGAATATGAACTCGCCCAGCGCTTTGCAGAACATCTAAATGTAAAATTAGAAATGATCGTGCCAGATAATTTAACTAATATGCTGGATCTCATTGAGCAAGGAAAAGCCGATATCGCTGCAGCAGGCCTTACGGTTACAACTGCACGTAAAGATATCATCCGCTTTGGCCCTGTTTATCAAGAAGTCACACAGCAATTGGTCTATCGCCAAGGTACAAAGAAGCCAAAAAACCTAACGAAGCTTTCTGATGGCCAATTAGAAGTTATAGCCAATAGCAGTCATGTTGAAAACCTTAAGTCTTACCAGGAAGAAATACCTGACCTTGAATGGACAGAAAATAGAGAGCTAGAAAGTAGCGGCCTACTTGAGCTTGTCCAATTAGAAATGATTGATTACACCATTGCTGATTCCAATGAAATTGCTGCTAACCGCCAATTATTTCCTGAACTCCGCGTTGCTTTTAATGTTTCT
The DNA here is from genome assembly GCA_937900515.1 of uncultured Gammaproteobacteria bacterium. Lineage (GTDB taxonomy): Bacteria > Pseudomonadota > Gammaproteobacteria > Nitrosococcales > Methylophagaceae. Next base: position 5,380 of record CALCCU010000257.1, read on the forward strand.
GATCCTCAGCCACTAGCTTGGGCAATGCCACTGTCTGAAGATGGTTCACTTTACGCTCAAGTCAGTCTATTTTTTGAAAAAATGGAAGAGTCAGGCGATTTGGATCGCCTAATAGAAAAGTATTACGGTCATATACACCGCTTCGACTATTTAGATACGCGAACTATTCACCGACGCATTCAAACCCGTTTACCTCAATATCAGACGCTCTTCGAACAAGCAGCAGAGCAATATGGTTATGATTGGCGTTTATTAGCTGCTATCTCTTATCAAGAATCACACTGGGATAATGAGGCCGTTTCGAGTACTGGAGTAAAAGGCTTGATGATGCTGACCTTACCTACTGCTAAGCAAGTAGGTATTGATGATCGAAAAGATCCTAAACAAAGTATCCCCGGAGGTGCAAAGTACCTCTCATCAATACAATCTCGATTACCCGATCAAATTGAATCTCAACAAGATAGACTATGGCTTGCTCTCGCTTCTTATAATATTGGCTTAGGTCATGTAGAAGATGCCCGAGTACTCACACAGCGAAATGGCGGCAATCCTAACTTATGGTCGGATGTAAAACAAAACCTACCATTATTGGGTAAAAAGAAATGGTATAAACAAACACGCCATGGTTACGCTCGTGGAGGAGAGCCAGTTCGTTATGTCGAAAATATTCGACGTTATTACGATATTTTGTTACAAACAACTGTGTCAGGAGCAGGAGAAGAGCAAAATTCTTCTGAACAAGCTATTAAGACACCAGAAACGCCCGCCGCATTATAGAGGATGAATAATGGCAAGTGATGATATAACTCAACAATTAGAAGAGTGGAAGCAGAAATACTACCAATCAATTACTGATTTTGAGAATCAACAACGTTATGATGCCCTACTACAAAAAAGCTTAGGTCGACTTGCTTTAGCGGCTCATGGCCTTGATCCCTTACTTGATCGCCAATTAAAATCCTTAAGAACAGTACTAAAAGGCAAAGATAACCAATCTGAAATTGAACGTATTTTAGAAAAAATGGAACGTGCAATCGGCCAAATGGAAAGCAATCATGCTAAAGATGAATCGCTATCTTCAGGTCAAATTTTAGCAAACCTACTCACATCATTAAAACTCCCCAGAACATTTAACTCCGAAGCTAAAAAACTATCAAAAAACCTCGAATCGGCGACTGGTAGTGATGTCAGTACTTTAACTTCAGACTTACTTGTTTTGCTTGATAAATGCATCAACAACAGCACGGATAAAAAGTCAAAAGGCTTTTTCAAACTATTTGGTTCAGCTAAGTCGGATGATGTCGAAACAGAATTACATATTGAAGATGAACGAGAACAAATAAAATCTGACACTGATAGAGAGACTGTTACAGAAAGCAATGAGACTCCTACTCATATAGTGCTCATGGAACTGTTGGAGCGTTTATCTCTACCTACTGAGTTAAGCAAAAAAGCAACAAAGATTCGCCACAGAATTGAAACCGGCATTGCTGCTGAACAACTTCCCGAAATTATTCATGAAATCGCTGATATCATCAGTACACTTGGCTCTCAAGCAGTCACTGAAAAACAAGAATACAAAGAGTTTCTAAAAACACTCACTTCTCGCCTCAGTGAGTTAGATCAACATATACGTCAAACAGGCGATGAAGGTAGCAAAGCATTTGAAGAACGAAGTGCTATTAGCGAGGCGGTAGAAGCTGAAGTCTCAGGTTTACGAAGTCATGTAGAAGAAGCCAGTGACTTAGAGCAATTAAAATCATCTGTAAGCGAACGTCTTGACGTGTTAAATCAGCATTTCGATAAATATCAAAAATCTGATCAAGAGCAGTTTACTCAATCACAAAAACAAATCAAAGCTCTCAACGTGCGCATTAAGGCAATGGAGCAAGAAAGTCAGGAGTTACGTGAGTCTGCCGAGAAATCGCGCGAATTAGCGCTTAAGGATGCTCTAACCGGCATTTGGAACCGTCAGGCAATGAATGAAGATCTTGAAAAAGAATATACTCGTTGGCAACGTTATCAAAAACCTCTCAGTCTGGTAGTTTGGGATATCGATTTTTTTAAACGTGTCAATGATACTTACGGTCATGCTGCCGGAGATAAAGTATTAAAAACCATCGCACGTATATTTATGCAGGCTACTCGCGATGCAGATTTTATTGCACGATTTGGTGGTGAAGAATTTGTTGGTATATTTCCAGAAACACGCCTAGAAGATGCCCTGACTCTAGCGAATAAAATTCGAGATAAAATTGCCACATCTAAATTTCATTATGAAAATAGTCCTGTGCCCATCACCGCATCTGCTGGCTTAGCGACATTCCGACCTAATGATACAATTGACGATGTATTTAAACGTGCCGATGCAGCATTGTATCGTTCTAAAGAAGCTGGGCGGAACCGTTGTACAGCTGAAGATTAAACATGATACTCCATGTAGTTTCGACTACATGGAGTATCACCCGACAACTAATAAAGATTACTTCGTTTGTTTCTGGATTAAAAAGTCTACGGTTTTCAACATATCATCCATACTACCCGCTAAAGGTGCATCAGTACGAAACTGCCCATCAACAATCATTGAAGGAACACCAGTAATACCTGATTTTTGACTTAATGCTAGTGCTTTTTTAACTTTTGCTTTTACCGTCATTGAATTCATCATTTTTTCAAATGCAGCGCGATCAATACCCTGCTCAGCAACAAAATCCAATAACTGTTCTTCCGTTAGTAAACGACGCTTATCAACATGAATCGCTTTAAACAATAATGGATGTAATTTTTCTAAATCGCCCGTTGCTTCGGCGGTATAAAACACTTTAGCTAACTGTAACCAACTATCTCTAAAAATAGCTGGCACATGCTTAAATGTAACATTTTCAGGTAATGTTTCTTTCCATTGTTGAACTAAAGGATCCAGTTTAAAACAGTGTGGGCAGCTATATGAAAAAAGTTCGATGACTTCTATTTTACTATCATCACTGGTTGCAAGTCGGGTTGGTGTCGCCTTGTAATGCACACCATCAATATAGGCATCTAGCATTGCCATTGATGTTAACGGGACCACTGCTGCGGCCAGGAACAATGCTGCTTTTACTACTTTATTCATTCTGTATATCCTTTTAATTTCTAACTCTATTCACTAATACTTACAGTGTGCCGTATGAATGAAGGCCAGACAAAAACATATTAACGCCTATAAAGGCAAACAATGTCACAAATAAGCCTATTATTGCCCACCAAGCCATCGGCTTACCATTCCAGCCCTTTGTCATTCTCATATGCAGCCATGCAGCATAGTTTAACCACACGATTAATGCCCACGTTTCTTTAGGATCCCATGACCAATAGCCACCCCATGCTTCAGCAGCCCAAAGAGCACCTAACACTGTTGCAACAGTGAAAAAAGCAAAGCCTAGAGCAATAGCTTTGTACATTAAGTCATCCATGATGGATAAATCAGGTAACGACGTTGCCAATAAGCCTTTAGGGTTAATTTCTTGTCGCCATGACTTAAATAAATAAGCCACACCAATCATCGCAGCCATTGCAAAAGCACCATAACCTACGAAGTTCGCAGGCACATGGATCTTCATCCAATAGCTTTGTAATGCAGGTACTAAGGGTTGAATCTCATGCGCCTGCTTTTCAAAGGTGTACCAAAGCTGAAAAGCAACAGAGGCACTAATGACTAATAAAACAAAGCCACCTAAGCTACGTGTTTGATAACGACGCTCATAGAATAAATAAAGTAATGCAGTTATTACTGCAAATAAAATAAAGACTTCGTATAAATTACTTACAGGAATATGTCCTACATCTGGACTAATTAAATACGATTCGCGCCAGCGAACCATCAAGCCTACAACCCCCATAGTTGTTGCAGACCATGTTAATACTGTTCCAACTTTTTCAGTGAATGGGGAGCGGAGTAACAGACCGCTGAAATAAGCGAATGTAGCCATTACAAATAAGGCACTCATCCACATAAATGCAGATTGGCTCGCTAATATAAAACTTAAAAAGAAGTTTGTCTTGCCTATCCCGAGATCATCGCCATACAGCTGTATCGCAAAGAAACTTAGTGCTGAAACAATGATTATATGTCGTCGAAAACCTGGCCAATTTTGTCCTAAAAAGGCCAAACAAGCCGCCGTAAAAACGGTAATCGACAATTCATAACTATCAAGCACATCAAAATAACGCACAATCAATAAAGCTGCAGCAATAAATATTAAACCACGCCAAAGCCACTGTTCTATAGGTCGGCTAGGCTCGTTATTCAGTATCCCAATATTATTTGTCATTATTTATTCTCTATTTTCTACACAGCTAAGAACACTATTACTTGCTAGAGTTCCCAGAGGCCAGCTTCAAATGCTGAGTAATTTTCTCAAAATATTGATCAAATTCACGAGGATTACGATTACTCATACCTGCAAGCAATAGGTTTACTCTACCGTTTATTTCATTAACCCTAATCCACAATCGACGTTGAGGTAAATAAAATAAAACAAACACGCCTACAATTAGTAATGCGCAGCCCAGATATACAATTGGTTTACCTGGGGAGCGTGCGATCTGTAATCCACTCGCCTCTACATGATCATAATCTGTTAATTCTAAATAAACTGGTGAGCCATACCGAGATAAGCTACCAATCGCATCCACGGCATCTTGCAAAAATACTAATTGTGCATCAGCTTCTTGCTCTGTCGATGGCACATCAGAAGCTTGCATAAAATACAGGCGCGCTAACATTTCACGCAGCATACTTAGATAAGCGGGACCTAATGTTTCTTTTTCAGTTTCAGGGATATTTGTTTCGATGAAGTCACTGACTTCAACAAACCCACCGCGCATAAACATTTTTACAAGCGAGTTTAGCGTTTGTTTTAGACTCTGCTCTAGCGTTTCATCTCTCTTCCCATCTAATGATTCTAATGTTTCAAGCATCATCGTTTGTGCTACTTGCTCAATTTTCTCGCTATCATGCAATGTAGATAAGAATCGCTGAAACCCCACCAACTCACCGTCAGCATCTAAAGGTAAGTATAAATAGCCAAATTCTTCAGCAGGGCTATTTCGCACGCCACTTAAATAGAAGTCACGGCCATTTCGAGGAACGGGAAGCATATAGTTCAAATATTCTTTCGCTTCACCTGTGTTACTACGAATTTTGAAACCAAAGCTGGGGCCAAAGTTTCTCAGACGTTCTGGGTCGTCGTCTGTAGGATCAGGGTTAATATTGAATGGACGAAATGCAGTCATTTCTAATTGAACCGTCTCATCTCCCCAGTGCATTTTACGACTATCAAAGACTCTAGTATCAAACGAAACCGTTTCATTACCGGCTTGTTTATCTAAAGGCCACGCCTCTAAATTTAGCCCCGTACCGCCATCACTGAAGCTTGCTTGATAAATCGCATAGCCCTTGTATAGCAGAGGATGATTCACCGCAATCATTTGTTCTAATGGTTTTTCAAGATCGTCATCATAAACAACTAAGTCCGACTCAAACGATTTGGGTTGCCCCGTAGCATAGTGCTCGATACGAAAATCTTTAACTTCAACTCTAAAAGGTAGCTCCTGCAAGAGATAGCCATCTTTCATAGCGAGAAAAGCCACTTGAGCCGAACGCCCTTCAGGGATATTTATACTGCCACGAAATGCTTGATATCCAACAGCTAGGCGACTTTCGTTTGGTATCTCACTAGTAGGAATATCACGTGTTTCAATAGATATTTTTCCTTGCCATTCGGCAAATTTTAAAAATAAGTTACTATCTAATAAGCCACCTAAACAAATAATGATAATTGCTAGGTGAGTAAAAATGTAGCCAAGTCGATTCATTCCGCCACGCATGGCTGAAATCAAGACTGCACCACCGTCTTTCGGCGTTTGTTTTACTCGGAAACCTTGCGCGTCTAGTGTTGCTTCAACATAAGCAACACTATCTTTTAAATTATTCTCCGTATCCCATTGTTGGCTATGGTGCATTGCACGCAAAGACTTTTCTTGTACTTGAGTGCGTAAGTTGAACATGTCTTTCAACATACTAGGTGTATTACGAATCACACATACCGATGTAGAAAGTACTAATAAACATAAAATAGCCAAAAACCATAAAGCACTGTAGACATCATACAATCCTGCAGCCTCGAACACTTCAAACCAGAAAGGACCGAATTTAATAACGTAATCGGTATAAGGTTGATTCTGCTGTAACACCGTACCAATGATTGATGCGACGGCTAAAGCAAGTAATAGCGTGATGGCGAGATCCATCGACCCTAAAAAAAGGAAAAGACGCTGACTAAGCGAATGACGAGGTGAATTGCTTTTTTCGGACATTAACTAGTAACCACGTTTATTTTGCAGAGAACTTATCTGTACTCATAAAAAAAGCCGCATGGTCAATCACCATACGGCTTTTAATTATCTATGGATTAATGTAATCCAGCGACATATGCTGATACCGCTTTAATTTCTTCAGCAGTCATCTTGCCAGCAATATCGCGCATCATACTATTAACATCATTGCTACGAGTTCCCGCAGCGAATGCATTTAACTGAGCTTCAACGTATGCAGCATGTTGTCCTGCAAGTGCAGGCCATTTTGCAGCGGGTACGCCAGCACCAGTAGGACCATGGCAGGCCATACATGCGGGTAAGCCAGACTCTTTATTGCCTGCACGGAAAATTTGTTTTCCAGCTTCAACCAACTCTTCTGAAACAGCACCTGGAGTTGTTGTTTGACTCGCGTAATACGCCGCTAAATCAGCCATATCTTGCTCACTTAAAGCAGCAACCATTGGAGCCATCACAGCATTATTACGAACACCGCTTTTGAATTCTTTTAATTGTTTAACTAAATAAGCTTCGCCTTGCCCTGCTAATTTTGGAAACATATTTGTCGGACTATTACCATCCATACCATGACATGCAGCACATACAGCCGCTTTACCTTTTCCTGCAGAAGCATCACCTTCCGCCATTGCTGATGTTGCAGTTACCATGGAGAAACACATCATCGTTGCCATAAACAATTTTTTCATCATTCTTCCTAATTATTCCTAATAATGAACATTCACTAAACAAAACTGTGAATATGCTACTCTTATTCATGTATTTTTGCACCATGAGTCAATCACAATGTCACAAATTTATCGCCAAGCTCACTACACCATTAGCGCAACACAATTGTCTGAACTTCCTTCTGATGCGGGGATTGAAGTTGCATTTGCTGGTCGTTCTAATGCTGGCAAGTCAAGCGCAATTAACACCATTACAGATCAAAAATCATTAGCGCGCATCAGTAAAACTCCTGGCCGAACACAAATGATCAACTTCTTTGCGCTGGATGACGAGCGTGCTTTAGTCGATTTACCTGGTTATGGTTATGCCAAAGTACCAGAGCAAATGAAAATCCGCTGGCAGCAAACATTAGGGAAATACCTTGAAACACGAAAATCTTTGCGCGGCTTAATGTTGATGATGGATATTCGCCACCCCTTAAAAGAGTTCGATCTGCAAATGGTTTCATGGGCGAATAATGCAAAATTAGATGTACATATTTTATTAACGAAGTCTGATAAATTAAAAAATGGCGCAGCAATGGCGACCTTGCATAAAGTCAACTCAGAGCTCGAGAAACGTGAACTAACAGCTACCGTGCAATTATTTTCATCCTTGAAAAGAACGGGTAAAGAAACCGCCATCGCTAAACTTGATGAATGGTTTTTAGCAGATTTGGAAACTAATCAAGAATAAATTCAAGTGAGACGCTGTTATGACATCTAGTTCGATACAAAATCGCCGTCAATTTCTAAAAACAGCAGCGCTAAGCGGCGTAATCGCGGGCTCATATAGCTTGCCTGTCATTGCTGGCATTGATAAATTTGAATTAACAGACAGCTTGCCAGACTCAATGAAAACTCCTGGCCAAGACTTCACTAATTACGGCCAACCTTCTCTACACGAACAACGTGTTATACGCTGGATTTCCGCCAACCCAGCAGCTCCAGGTAATGGCGTTTCATGGACTCCTCTCCATGATTTACAAGGTACAATTACACCTAATGGCCTACATTACGAACGTCACCATAATGGCGTGCCTGAAATAGACCCTCAAACACATACTCTTCTCATTGATGGGCTCGTCGAACACCCTCTAAGCTTTAATATCGCCAACCTGCTTCGCTACCCGATGAAGTCACGTACCTGTTTTATAGAGTGTGGTGGCAATAGCAACAGTGGGTGGCGCAGTAATCCCATTCAATCACAAGCCGGTTACGCTCACGGCTTAGTGTCCAATGCAGAATGGACAGGTATCCCCTTAAAATTATTACTTAATGAAGCTGGCATCAAACCTTCAGCGAAATGGGCTATTGCTGAAGGCGCTGACGGCGCCTCGTTAAATGTCAGTATTCCGATAGAAAAATTACTCGATGATGCTTTGTTGGCTCTTTATCAAAATGGCGAACGTTTAAGACCTGAGAATGGCTACCCTATACGATTGGTTTTACCGGGCTGGGAAGGAATTTTAAATGTAAAATGGTTACGCCAGCTACGCTTAAGCGAACACCCAGCCATGACTCGTGATGAGACTTCACAATACACCGATTTATTACCTGATGGGAAAGCACGTCAATTTAGCTTTATCAACGACGCAAAATCACTGATCACCTCCCCCTCACTCGGTATGCAGCTACCTGATAATCCAGGAATATACCAAATATCTGGGCTAGCTTGGTCAGGCCGAGGAAAAATAAGTCGCGTTGAAATTTCAGCCGATGGTGGTGAAACATGGGTAGATGCCGAATTAGAAGGTCCAATTTTGGATAAAGCCTTTACTCGCTTTCACTTAGCGTGGCAGTGGCAGGGCCAATACGCCATATTACAAAGTCGTGCTACAGATGAAACAGGTTATGTTCAGCCTACTCGGGATGTATTACTAGCTAATCGTGGCAAGCATGGCTTTTTTCACTATAACGCTATCGTCAGCTGGGAAATAACAGAAGAAGGAGATATTAACCATGTCTATGGCTTTTAAACTTTTTCTACTTTTATTTATACTTTCACACAATGCCTATGCCGAAGCCTTATATCAGCACTTAGGTAACAAGGCTCAAGCACTCAGTCAGCAGCTTCAATACAATCTAACAATCAGTCCTGATGGCCAAGGGTTACCCATTGGAAAAGGTAATGCAACACAAGGGGCAAAACTGTTTAAACAACAGTGTTCTTCTTGTCATGGCCCAGCAGGAATTGGAGCAAGTGCCGAACCACTGGTTGGAGAGGTTGGCTCACTCCGTTCTAATTATCCAGAAAAAACAGTCAATAGCTATTGGCCTTATGCAACTACCTTATTCGATTATATTCGCCGCGCAATGCCTATTGATGCGCCCTTTTCTTTAACCGCAGATGAAGTCTATGCATTGTCTGCCTATATATTAAATCAAGATGATATAATCGCGAATGACGTAGAGCTCAACGAAGAGACACTACCGAAGGTAATAATGCCTAACATTGACGGCTTTATTAGCTTCTATCCAGATCCGAACTAATTATTTAACATTAAATAAGGCATTTTCACTATGAGCCCTCGCTACGCATGCACAGTCAATCCTAATGTTGACTTATATGACACGCCAGAACTAGGCATGGATAAAAAATCATTAAAACACGATTTCAAGAGCTACTACGGTAACCACCTTGCACAAGACAAAGGTTGTGCATCTGGTCATTATTTATACACATCAATAGCCCTTACCTTGCGTGACCGTTTGTTTGAACGAATGAAACAAACAAAACACACTTATTCTGAAAGTAAGTGCAAACAAGCCTATTACCTGTCAATGGAATTCCTAATGGGACGTGCAATGGGTAATGCTGCACTCAACTTAGGTCTAGAAGAAACAGCAATAAAAGCGATGCATGACCTTGGTTTAGATTTCGAAGAATTAACTGAACTAGAACATGATGCAGGTTTAGGTAATGGTGGTCTTGGACGTCTTGCAGCCTGCTTTATTGATAGTTGTGCGACACTGCAATTACCTGTAACTGGTTATGGGATTCGTTATGAATACGGTATGTTCCAACAAAGTATTGATAATGGTAATCAAGTTGAAATGCCTGATCATTGGTTGCGTGATGGCAACCCTTGGGAATTAGAGCGTCCAGAATTCACACAACGCATCAAATTTGGCGGCCACACTGAATATCACAAAGATCGTGATGGTAAAACTCGCGTGCATTGGGTTAATACTAATGATGTATTAGCAATCCCATACGATATGCCAATTCCAGGCTACCAAAATGGTACGGTCAATAAACTTCGTTTGTGGAAATCTGAAGTGACAGATGAGTTTAATTTAGAAGACTTCAATGCCGGTTCTTATACTGATGCGGTTGCAAGCAAAAACGAAGCTGAGAATATCAGCATGGTGTTATATCCAAATGACACAAGCGAAAATGGTAAAGAGCTACGTTTACGCCAACAGTATTTCCTAGCATCTGCCAGCCTACAAGACATCCTTGATTACTGGGTGACAACACATAGCGAAAATTTCGACAACTTTGCTGAGAAAAACTGTTTCCAATTAAATGACACTCACCCAACTGTTGCTGTTGCTGAACTGATGCGTTTGCTGATGGATGAACATGGCCTTGAATGGGATGCAGCATGGAAAATCACTTCTGAAACGATGGCTTATACTAACCATACATTATTACCTGAAGCGCTAGAGCGCTGGTCAGTAAATATGTTTGGACGTTTACTACCTCGTGTTTTAGAAATTATTTATGAAATCAATGCCCGCTTCTTAAGTGAAGTAGCACGTCGCTGGCCGGGAGATAAAGATCGATTAAGACGCATGTCGATCATTGAAGAAGGCCATGAGCAAAACGTGCGTATGGCTCACTTAGCTATCGTTGGTAGCTTCTCAGTCAATGGTGTAGCTGCATTGCACTCTGAATTATTGAAAAAAGGTTTATTTAATGATTTCTATCAACTATGGCCTAATAAATTCAACAATAAAACAAATGGTGTAACACAACGTCGTTGGATGGCTTGGTGTAACCCTGAACTTAAACAGCTTCTTTCAGAAACAATTGGCGATGAATGGATTACAAATTTAAGTCAGCTTGAAAAATTAGCGCCTTATGCTGATGACTCTAACTTTAAGCAAAAATGGCATACCGCTAAAAAGGCAAATAAGCAGCGCTTAGCCGATCTCGTGATGAAAAACTGTGGTGTAAAATTTAATACTGATGCCTTATTTGATATTCAAGTAAAACGTATTCATGAATATAAACGTCAATTATTAAATGTATTACACGTTATTCATCTCTATGACCGCATCAAACGTGGTGATACTGAAGGACTAGTAAAACGTTGTGTTCTCTTTGGTGGTAAAGCTGCACCTGGTTATGCAATGGCTAAAGACATCATAAAACTAATCAATAATGTTGGTGATGTAATTAACTCAGATCCACAAGTAGGTGACTTATTAAAAGTAGTCTTCCTTCCAAACTACCAAGTATCAGCAATGGAAGTAATTTGTCCTGCTGCCGACTTATCTGAACAGGTATCGACTGCTGGTAAAGAAGCTTCTGGCACAGGTAATATGAAGTTCATGATGAACGGTGCGATTACAATTGGTACCTTAGATGGTGCAAACATTGAAATACGCGAAGAAGTGGGTGATGATAACTTCTTCTTATTCGGTTTAAATGAAGAAGAAGTAGAGCAACAACGTTTAAATTACAACCCAAGAGCTATCATCTCTCAAGATGAAGATCTAAAACGTGTTGTTAATTTACTAGAAAGCGGTCACTTTAACCAAAATGAACCAAACCGTTTTGGCAATATCATTAATGCTTTCACAAGCCATAATGATCCTTGGATGACCGTAGCTGACTTCCGAAGCTACATTGATGCTCAACATCAAGCTGGTTTAGCTTATCAAGATGAACAGCGCTGGATTTCAATGAGTATTCTTAACTCTGCTTACAGTGGTAAATTCTCCACTGACCGCACAATGGAAGAATACAATAATGAGATTTGGAAACTAGAAAAAATCAATCCAACAGCCAGCTAATAAAAAAGGGCTAGTGAATTATCACTAGCCCTTTTTCTAGGTCAGGACATTAGAAGCTAGCTATATACTAAAATAGCCCACTAATTTCTCCATCATCACTAATATCAATACGTTCGCTTGCAGGTTGTTTAGGTAAGCCTGGCATAGTCATAATATCACCACATAACACGACTAAGAACTCCGCTCCTTGAGATAATCTCACATCACGAATAGCAAGTGTATGCTGCTCAGGTGCGCCACGTAGGCTCGGGTCACTGCTGAAGGAGTATGGGGTTTTCGCCATGCATACAGGTACATTCGCATGCGTTTTGCTAAACAAAGCAATCTTAGCCATTACCTTCTTATCTGCAGTAATTTCACCAGCACGATAAATCTTATCAGCTACCGCCGAAATCTTGTCCCACAAAGGTAAATCATCGTCATAAAGAAACTGACAGGTTTTATCATTTTTATCTAAGGTTGATGCAACAAGCTCTGCTAACTCTTCAGCACCCTTACCGCCTTCCGCCCAGTGATTAGCAATCACCGCTTTAGCCCCATAAGACTCAACAGTTTTTTTAACTAACTCTAATTCTGCATCTGTATCTTGCACAAAATGGTTAATAGCCACGATACAGTTCAAGCCAAACTGATCCTGCATATTTTCAAGATGACGTTTTAAATTGTCCATTCCATATTCTAGGGCAGTTAGGTTTTCTGTCGATAAGTCACTAACCTCAATACCACCATGGTATTTCAAGGCTCTAACTGTAGCGACAATAACTGCTATATCAGGCTTAATGCCAGCTTTACGGCATTTAATATCAATAAATTTTTCTGCACCAAGATCAGCACCAAAACCCGCTTCAGTGACCACATAATCGCTTAGTTTCAATGCCATTTTAGTAGCAATAACAGTATTACAACCATGAGCAATATTGGCAAAAGGCCCACCATGAACAAAAGCGGGGTTATTTTCTAAGGTTTGCACAAGGTTTGGTTTAAGCGCTTCTTTTAATAATGCAGCCATTGCGCCGTCAGCTTTTAAATCTTTCGCCGTACGCGGTGTACCATCACCTGAGTAACCAATCAGGATATTACCAAGACGCTCTTTGAGCTCACTCAACGAATTTGATAAACATAGAATAGCCATCACTTCAGAAGCGACGACAATATCAAAGCCATCTTCACGCGGAAAACCATTGCCAGGGCCGCCGAGACCTACATTAACTTTTCTCAGTGCTCGATCATTCATATCAAGCACCCGTCCCCACGTGATTTTGCGAATATCAAGGTTCAAGCTATTGCCATGATGAATATGATTATCAATCATGGCTGACAGTAAATTATGTGCAGCACTAATCGCGTGTAAGTCACCCGTAAAGTGGAGATTAATATCTTCCATAGGCACTACTTGAGCATAACCACCACCTGCAGCTCCGCCTTTCATACCAAAACATGGGCCCATAGAAGGTTCACGCACACACACCATCGATTGTTTACCGATTCGGTTTAATGCATCACTAAGACCAATTGTGGTTGTGGTTTTTCCTTCACCGGCTGGCGTCGGACTCACTGCTGTTACTAGAATTAATTTGCCATTAGGCTTGTCATCTAATTCATTCATCACATCCAATGACACTTTCGCTTTATAGTGCCCATAAGGATCGAGTTGAGATGGTTTCAGCCCTAAACGCTGCTCAGCAAGCGCTACGACGGGTTCCATTTGAGCCTGCTGTGCAATTTCTATATCTGACATAGCTTTTAGTTATCCAAGCGATTTATTAACAGGTAATTATACGCAAATTAGTAGATAAATGAGAGCGAGTTACTCACCCCAGCGAGGTTGAAGCTGATGTTCAATATTTGCTTGGTCTAAGATTCTAGCTACCACAAAATCAACAATTTCTGACAATTCTGTAGGTCTAAAATAGAAACCTGGATTGGGCGGCAATATGCATACACCAAGACGAGCTAACTTAAGCATATTTTCAAGATGAATGGCTGAGAAAGGCGCTTCTCGCGGCACTAGAATCAGTTTTCGACTTTCTTTCATCATCACGTCTGCTGCACGATTTATGAGATTATCGCTACTACCAACAGCAATAGATGATAATGTGCCCATCGTACAAGGACAGACAATCATAGTACCGACTTTATGAGATCCACTTGCTAATGGTGAGCTCCATTGTTGTTCACCATAAACCTTTAATAGCTCAGGAGCACAGTTAAACTTATCGACTAAATATTTTTGTGCATCGCTAGAGCGAGCAGGCATTTTCCAATCTAACTCATCAGAAAAGACAATGCGTGCCGCAGCAGAAATCATTAAATGTACGGTGATGTTTTGAGCAAACAATACTTCTAATAAACGTTCGCTATAAGGTGCGCCAGATGCACCCGTTAATGCGATGGCAATTTGTTTATTATCAATCATTGTTGCTCTAATACCTCTATTAAACGCTGATGAATGCCTTCAAAGCCACCGTTACTCATAATCAAGACCTCATCACCAGATTTTGCTTCGCTACACACTAATTTAATAATGTCATCGATACTAGTTTCTACCGTTGCTTTATCACCTAGCTGTTCTGCCACGCTATCTAATGATAGTGTTAGCGATGCACCTTCAAACAAAATAACGCGGTCGGCTTCTTGTAATGAATCAGCTAATGTTTGTTGATGAGTTCCCATTCTCATGGTGTTTGAACGTGGCTCTAATATCGCGATTAATTTACGTTCACCAATATTTTTCTTTAAACCATGAATCGTTGTCGAAATTGCAGTGGGATGATGAGCAAAGTCATCATAAACTCGAATACCATTAACTTCACCACGCAATTCCATTCTGCGCTTAATGCCTTTAAAACGACTTAAAGCCTCACAAGCATGTTCAATCGTCACGCCAACATGACGAGCAGCAGCAATGGCTGCTAATGCATTACTGACATTATGCATGCCTAACATCGCCCAATTGACAGAGCCTGCAACTTCACCCGCCCAAACAACGTCAAATTGACTCCCATCACTGCAGATAGATTGAGCTTGTAATTGACCTTCGTTCAAACCCACAGTCTGCTGAGGCGTCCACGCGCCCATACGTATAACTTTCTCAATAGCCTCATCATGTGATGGTGTAATTAAAAGCCCTTCAGAAGGGACAGTCCTCACCACATGGTGAAATTGTTTTTGAATAGCAGCAAGATCGTCAAAAATATCAGCATGATCAAATTCTAGATTATTAATCACTAAGGTACGCGGATGATAATGAACAAATTTTGAGCGTTTATCAAAAAATGCCGTGTCATATTCATCGGCCTCAATCACAAAGAAAGGTGTTTCACCCAAGCGTGCCGTTTCGCCAAAATTACCTGGTACACCACCAATTAAAAATCCAGGCGACATACCTGCATCTTCAAGGATCCAAGCCAATAAGCTACTAGTTGATGTTTTACCATGAGTGCCTGAAACGGCTAAGACCCATTTATCTTGAAGCACATAATCAGCAAGCCATTGTGGGCCTGAGGTATAAGGTAAACCTTTATTTAAGACATATTCTACGGCAGGATTTCCGCGAGACATGGCATTACCCATCACCACTAAGTCAGGAGCGGGGTTTAAATGCTCTGACAAATAGCCTTGCTGAAGTTCAATTCCTGCAGCAGCGAGCTGATCGCTCATAGGAGGATACACATTAGCATCGGAACCCGATACCGTCATGCCTAACTCACGCGCTAAAAGTGCAACACCCCCCATAAATGTGCCACAAATACCTAAAATATGAATATGCATTTAAGCAACTCCAGACATGGTTAAGCCTAAGACTAATAGAGAAAGAGCGGTATAAATAATGGTAATCATCATAGCTGTAAACACTTTAATATCAAGAGCGTAACGGAAAATATGTGATGTCACCATCAAACTCCAGAACATAATGATTACCATGAAGAGCATAGCATAACTGTTCGCTTGCTCTGTTTCAGGAGTTTGACTGAACCAAGCAATAATTGGAAAACCAACGATACCAAGACAACAGCCCGCTCCAGCCATTGCTGAAAGAGTCTGTTGAACTCGTACTTGTAACCCGCGTGCTCGCAGTAATAAAGCAATTGAAGCAACCATAAATAACGTGTCTGCTAGGCTACTAAAAATACTCATCGGCAAACTCATATCGATGCTACTTGTAGCAATACCAATAGCAAGGTACGCGAATAGAGTAAGCTTTAATAAGCTAGTTGAAGCAGGTATTGATTCAGGGCCAACCTTCATCAAACACAAGTCGATATAACGTTGAATAATAGTCATCGCATCATAATACCGTGCTATCCGTTATCTACAAAGTATCATCCAATAAAAAACCCGATAATCAGATTTAATTATCGGGTTTTATTGATTAAAGAACTTAGCGAAGCTTAATCATCAAGTACTAAGCCCCACGGCGCTTTACCAACTTCAATTTCTTTAATTGATTTATTAAGTGCAGTATCAACGACGGATACGGTATTACTCACACCATTAGCCGTATAAATTCGAGAGCCATCACGACTAATTTCTTCGCCCCAGACTCGCTTACCCACATCAATAGTGGATTTAATCGCTAATGTTTCTGCATCCATCACAACCACTTTAGCTGCACGTCCCGTTGTCATATAAAGAGTTTTGTTATCTGGGCTCAGTTTAATAGCCATTGGTTTTGACTTAGGCACATCCACAACAACTTTTTTAATAATCTTATGGCTAGCCATGTCGATAATAGCGATTTCATTACCAATTTCACTACTCACATAAGCAAGTGTGCCTGTGCTATTAAAAGCAAGGCCACGAGGGCGAGCCGCCACTAAAATATTAGCCACCACTTTATGTGCTTCAACATCAATTACATGGACCATATTAGTTGATTCACTAGTAACTAAAACTACATCACCTTTTGGAGAAGCCGCTACACCTTCAGGCTCTAACCCAACTCGTATTTCTTCAATGATTTCACCTGTTTTTGGATTCATCACTGTTGCCTTAGCATCATCTTCATTTGATAAATAAAGATTACCATTTGGATGTACATCAAACGTTTCAGGATCATCTCCTGCAGGTAGTTTTCCCAGCACTTTTAATGTTTTGACATCCACGATTGCAATCGCATTTTCTTCACTAATCGCAACATATAATGTTTCCTGATCAGGAGACAAGCCGATACCACGTGGACGGTCACCAATTTCCAGTGTCGTTTCAAGCTCATTAGTTCGTGAGTCAATCACACTGACTGTATTACTTTTCTCATTTGTCACGAATAATCGATAAGTAGGATCAGCCCACGCCGAAGTGCTCATTAACACCAGAGATGAAAGTACTAATTGTTTTAATTTCATTTTAATATTCCTTATTTACAACTTTTTAAGCCAAGACTATCTAAGCCACCTTTCACTCCACGTAAAGGTGCTTCAGCAACAATTTTATTATTTTCAATAAGTAAAACTAATTGACGTAATTGGCCAGTATTTCTAAAGGTAGCGCCTGCTCCTTTCTGACCATCAAACGCAATATCATTACGTAAGTAGTTAAGCATTGCGCTTGCATCATCTGATTGAAGACGAGCAACTGTATCAGATAATAATTTAACTGCAGCCCAACCAGACCATGCATCATCATCCATAATCACACCATGTGCTTTTTTAAAGCGGCTATTCAATTGGCTCGCAGCAAACTTCTTAAAGCTTTCATGCCAACCTTGAACATGTGCTTTAGAATCTGGATTTTTAGCTAACCATTGCGCTAAGGCATCTTGTTTCATTTTATTACTGGGTGAAATATTCAATAAATTAGCAACGCAGGCAGATCGTAGAACATCACTATCAGAAACTAAATTAAAAACAGGAATGTGGGCAAACTCAGGCTTATTGGCAATCGCTAATACCTGCTGTTCATCACCCGCTACTAAAATAGCTGTAATCTCATCTTGTGTTTTTGCTAATTCAGCCGCTGTCTCGGCATGTAAACTATATACCTGACCGAGAAACTCTCCCTGAATATTTGCCTCAGTCAAGCCTTGCTGTACACCTTGCCAAACACTACCCTCTGTTGGCCCAATATAATGCAGCTTAACTTCGATAATATTTGCTGAAGCAATCTGGCTAAATGCAGCGAGTAACACTATTAAGCCTGCTCTTATAACACGCATTATTTTCTCCGTATAAATTAATGACTCTACAATACAATGTTTTTCCTAATTGATAATCAGGAAATTCCTTGTTACTTAGAGGAATCATTTAGAGCAAAGTTCACGCCACTTATAATTTTTATGTGATTACAATAACTTACTAAAATTACAACTCATAAGCTCACTACTAACAACCATTACTGCTTCTATTCAGCCACCACGTATCTAAAAATTTTACTCAAGAAACATTGCCAACTACCGATATAGTGAATGAGTCAATATTATGTGGATATTATGAAAAATAAAGCACAAGAACTTGAAGTTAGAAACATTATGGAAGGCTTAGAAGAGTTTGCCAATTTTATGAGCTTTCGCTCAAATACGACTGGCCTACGAGTCCTGAGTGTAGAAACTGTCGAGCAAGATATAGAAAATAAACAAATGCACAATAAAGCGACTGTTTCTGATATCAGGCAGCGTGCCGATAGAACTCATTCGAGTACGCAGCAAACACTGAATAAATCATTGGTATTTTCAGACCAACAACAGGTGCACTAAGACCAAAGAAACAGCCCATAAAAAAGCCCGATTTTATCGGGCTTTTTTATATATATCATTAATGAAAACTAAACTTGACTTCCATCTTCATTAATTTCTGTACCTTCAGGCTTCTCAGGTGGCATAAGATCAGCTTTACTCACACCCATGGCTAATACTGCATTACTCGCTATATAAATAGAAGAGTATGTACCGACGACGATACCTAGTAATAGAGCAATAGAAAAGGCATGTATCACTTCACCACCGAATACAAATAGAGAAATAACTACCAATAAAGTCGTTACAGAGGTCATCAATGTTCGGCTTAACGTATCATTCAAAGCACGGTTAACAATCTCTTCAGGATCTGTTTTACGTGATCGTAAAAAAGTTTCGCGTACCCGATCAAATACTACAATCGTATCGTTAAGTGAATAACCTATCACCGCGAGTATGGCTGCAAGCACCGTTAAGTCAAACTCAAGCTGTAACACCGAGAAAAAACCTAAAGTCAATACAACATCATGAACCAATGCTACAACCGAGCCAATCGCAAAGCGATATTCAAACCGTAGCGAAACATAAATCAAGATACCAATCAAAGCATACAACATGGCCAGACCACCCTGCTCCGTTAGCTCTTCACCCACTTGAGGTCCTACAAACTCAACTCTACGTACATCAATCGGTGTTGAATGTACGGCTTGTAAACTCGAAACAACTTCATTACTTAGCTCAGCCATATTTTTAGCTTCAAGCACTGGTAGTCGAATCAAAACTTCATGAACAGATCCAAAGTTCTGCACAATCGCATCACCAAATCCAGACTTCTCGAGTGTTGAACGAATATTATCTAATTCTGCAGACTCTTTATAAGCCACCTCAATCATCGTACCGCCAGTAAAGTCGATACCAAAATTAAGCCCTTGCACTACCAGTGAAGTAATTGCTGTGACAAATAAGATTAAAGAGAAAAGCGCAGCAATTTTGCGTTTACCCATAAAATTAAATTCAATTTGTTTATTCATAATTTGCATGTCGGTCCCCTTAAATTGACAAGCGAGGACGTGTTTGCTGTCCATAAATCAAGTTGACTATCGAACGCGTACCCATAATAGCTGTAAACATTGACGTTAAAATACCAAGTGATAATGTCACAGCAAAGCCTTTAATCGAGCCTGTACCAAACCCAAATAATACAATTGCAGCAATCAATGTTGTGACATTTGCATCGGCAATGGTTGAGAACGCTTTTCCATAACCAGCACTAATACTCGCTTGAGGACTATTACCAATTCGAAGTTCTTCTCGAATACGCTCAAAAATCAGTACATTAGCATCTACTGCCATACCTACTGTCAGTACGATACCCGCAATACCCGGTAAGGTTAGTGTTGCTTGTAACATTGAGAGTAAAGCAACAATGAGCACTAAATTCGCCGCGAGAGCAATATTGGCAACCAAACCAAATACGCGATACCAAACCACCATAAACACAAGAACGAAAGCAAAACCAATCATCACGGATTGGAAGCCCTTATCGATATTTTCTTGACCAAGGCTTGGGCCAACGGTTCTTTCTTCAACAATTTCGATAGGAGCTGCTAAAGCACCCGCTCGTAATAAAAGAGCTAAGTCACGTGCTTCTCTAGTTGAATCTAAACCAGTAATTTGAAACTTCTTACTTAATTGATCGCGAATAGTCGCGACATTAATTACTTCAGGCAATAAACGACGTACTTTAACCATTTCGCCATTCACTTCTCGAGTTTCAGACTTAGACTCAATAAATACCACAGCCATTGGGTTACCAATATTATCGCGAGTGACATTACTAAATGCACGAGCACCTTTACCATCAAGTGTAATTGATACCGCTGCTGAACCATTTTGATCTAGAGTAGATGCAGCATTGATAATGTGTTCACCCGTGAGCATCACGCGCTTATCCAATAAGAAAGGTCGACCATCGCGGTGATAATAAAGTTTTGAATTCGCAGGAGTACGACCATTTAGAGCATCTTGAACATCATGTTCAACGTCCACTAAACGAAACTCTAATGTCGCTGTTGCACCTAATATTTTCTTCGCTTGAGCCGTATCTTGCACACCCGGTAATTGCACAACAATGCGGTTATCGCCTTGTTGCTGAACCGTTGGCTCTGCTACACCTAATTCGTTAATACGGTTACGCAAAGTAATAATGTTTTGCTGTAATGCAGTTGAACGTATTTCACGTAATGCCACTTCTGTTAAATGAAGCGCTAACGATGGCGAAGCAGCGCCTTCAACTACATTAATATCTAATTGATCGTATTCACGATCCATTATTGCTTCAGCCTGATCGCGATGCTCGTCACTTCTAAATGCAACCGTTAATGTATCAGCGTTAACCTCAATTTTTTTATAACGAATTTTTTCATCACGCAATAAGGTCCGAGACTCACTGGCATAACTATCTAAGGCTTGTTTAATCGCTGCATCCATATCTACTTCCATCAAGAAGTGAACACCTCCACGAAGATCCAATCCAAGATTCATTGGCTCAGCACCTATTGCAGCAAGCCAACTTGGCGTCGTTGCAGCCAAATTCAATGCAACAATATAATCGCCCTTGATAGCATTACTGATTACTTCTTTAGCAGCTAACTGTTTAGCTGCATCAGAAAAACGAACCATTAAACGTTCATCGGTTAATTCAGCACGTTTATATTCAATAGAAGCTGTTTTTAGTGCATCTTCAACTTTCGCCATTAACTCTAAATCAACGGGTGCATTACGCTCTGCTGATACCTGAACAGCAGGATCATCACCAAATAAGTTCGGGAGTGCAAATAAGCCGCCAATCACTATGACAGCTACTATCAGTAAGTTTTTCCACAAGGGATAATGATTCATCTTCGGTATCCTAGTCGCTCTAACATCGCTATAAGCAAAGCACTTATAGCTGTTTCAATGTACCTTTTGGTAACACTGAACTAATTGATTCACGACGAACTTTAACTTCAAGATTATCAGCTAATTGAACACTAATCGCGTTATCACCAATTTTTGTAATTTTGCCCATCAAACCGCCATCAGTTACTACTTCATCGCCTTTAGCTAAAGCAGATTGCATTTCGCGGTGCTCTTTCGCACGTTTAGATTGCGGACGAATCAACATAAAATAAAACAATACTAATAATAAAATTGGGAAAGCAAAATCCATTAGACCTGGAGTTGCAGCAGCTTCGCCAGCAGCGTGTGCTGGTGAAATTAAAAAATCCATCATGATTCAGTACTCTAATAATTAAAATAAAAAAGAAGGCGATTATGCCACAGGCATGACCATCCTTGGTAATAATGGGCTATTTACTTAGCTCGTAGCGCATAAAATTCGCTGCTGAATTCAGTTAATGTACCCGTAGTAATGGCATTACGTAAACCTGCCATCAATGTCTGATAATAATGTAAATTATGTATCGTATTTAGGCGAGGACCTAGCATCTCACCTGTTCGATCTAAATGATTTAAATAAGAGCGACTATAGTTTTTACAGGTATAACAATCACAAAGCGGATCAAGTGGACCTGTATCTAGTTTATATCTACTATTTCTTATTTTGACCACACCATGGTGAGTAAATAAATGTCCATTACGCGCATTACGTGTTGGCATCACGCAATCGAACATATCAATACCACGCTTAACACCTTCCACTAAATCTTCAGGTCGACCAACACCCATCAAATAATGAGGTTTATCTTTAGGTAATCGCGGTGCCAAGAAATCTAAAATACGAATCATATCTTCTTTCGGCTCACCCACTGACAATCCTCCAATAGCATAGCCATCAAAGCCGATATCAGTCAGACCTTTCAAAGACACTTCTCGAAGTTGTTCATGCATGCCGCCTTGAACAATACCAAATAAAGCAGAGGGGTTAGCGCCATGAGCATCTTTACTGCGCTGCGCCCAACGAAGAGATAATTGCATTGATTTTTCTGCTGTACGCTCATCTGCCGGATAAGGTGTACATTCATCAAAAATCATCACAATATCACTGCCCAAATCACGTTGAACAGCCATCGACTCTTCAGGCCCCATAAAAACTTTGCTGCCATTTATCGGTGATTTGAAATGAACGCCTTCTTCGGTAATCTTGCGTAAGTCTCCTAAGCTAAATACTTGGAAACCGCCCGAGTCCGTCAAGATAGGACCTTGCCATTTCATAAAGTCATGCAAGTCACCGTGTGCTTTGATAACTTCAGTGCCTGGTCGAAGCATCAGATGGAAAGTATTTCCCAATACTATTTCAGCGCCCGTATCAATGACCTCTTCTGGAGTCAGTGATTTTACAGAACCATAGGTACCAACAGGCATGAAAGCAGGAGTTTCTATTGTGCCGCGGTCAAAGGTTAATCGCCCACGTCGGGCTTCACCATCTTGCGCTAAAAGATCAAATTCCATCGGGTATTCCTGAAAAAATGTTGGCACAGGATACCATCCTGTAGCTATGTATATATAGTCAAACCCGACTATTTCAAGTGATACACAGCAAAAATAAATAACATCAGGTAGGATCTCACTAATTGTTTTTAAAGGAAGCGCTATTTAATGTCTGATTCTAAAATCATTATTGCTTTGGATTACCCATCATCTGAAGCTGCTTTAGATCTAGCTAAACAACTTGATCCACAACGCTGTAGACTTAAAATTGGTAAAGAACTCTTTACGCGTTCAGGACCACAAGTAGTTGAAACGCTAGTCGGCCAAGGCTTTGATATTTTCTTAGACTTAAAATATCACGATATTCCAAATACTGTTGCAAAAGCCTGTGCAGCTGCAGCTGATCTTGGAGTTTGGATGATGAATGTACATGCCTTAGGTGGTGCAGACATGATGGCTGCAGCCAAAGAATCTTTAGGTAATCAGTCTGATCGTCCATTATTAATTGCTGTAACGCTATTGACTAGTATGGATCAAACAACCTTCGACCAAATTGGCTTACAAGGCTCGATCACTGATACCGTATTACGTCTGGCTAAATTAACAGATGATAGCGGATTAGATGGCGTAGTTTGTTCTGCTCAAGAAGCTAGCCAACTAAGGGCGCAACGAGGTGAAAATTTCCAACTTATTACTCCAGGCATTCGTCCTGCGGATAGTATTCAAGGTGATCAGCATCGAACTATGACTCCTGCAGAAGCATTGCAAGCTGGCAGCAGCTATTTAGTAATCGGTCGCCCTATAACAGGCGCAGAAAACCCTATGGCTGCACTGGAAGCAATTGAAAACAGTATTCTATGAGGATATAAATATAAGATAAAAAAAAGCCGTAGTCAGAATCACCACGGCTTTATTAATGAGTAGAAGTGTTTACTGAACTTAAACTTTAAACTTAGCTGCAGCATCTTGTAATTGAGCAG
This sequence comes from uncultured Gammaproteobacteria bacterium, assembly GCA_937900515.1. GTDB lineage: Bacteria > Pseudomonadota > Gammaproteobacteria > Nitrosococcales > Methylophagaceae. The sequence goes on from CALCCU010000257.1 coordinate 29,568, forward strand.
AAAGCGCAGCCATTGTTTCAACAGCGGCGGAACTTTCTTTTGCACCATCAGCAGTATGCTCAGCAATTTCACTAATATTAACAATACCTCGATTAATATCTTCTGCGACTTGTGATTGCTCATTAGCTGCGCTTGAAATTGCAGCACTCATTTCGTCCATCGTAGTAATCATTCCAGTGATAGTGTCTAATGCTTGACTCGCACTTGCCGATTTTTCAACACTCATTTTAGCGCTTTCACGACCTTCATTCATCACTTTTACAGCAGCAGTTGCACCACTTTGTAATCGTCCCACCATTTCTTCAATTTCATGAGTAGATGACTGAGTTCGTGCAGCTAAAGTACGCACTTCATCGGCAACCACAGCAAACCCACGACCATGTTCACCCGCACGTGCAGCTTCAATCGCCGCATTTAATGCCAGTAAATTAGTTTGCTCGGTAATGCCACGAATAACATCAACAATAGCACCGATATTACCTATATCAGTTTCTAAATCACTTAATGTATTTGCAGCTTTTTCTACCTCACCAGCAAGAGAGTTAATTGCTGTCATAGCTTCAGTTACGACCTGCTTACCTGCTTGGGCTTCGGTATCAGCATTACGCGCTGCATCAGCTGTATTAGCAGCTGTCCGAGCTACTTCTTGCACAGAAACAGCCATTTCATTCATGGCAGTTGCAACCTGACTTGTTTCTGATTGTTGTCGCAATACACCATCAACGGTTTGCTTGCTAATCGCTGACATATTTTTTGTTGCCGCTTCTAGCTGAGTCACACCGCCTACGAGCGTGTGCACTAAATTAGCTACATTTTTACGTGCGCTGTTTAACTCAAAAGCCATCCAACTAAAATCACTTTTACCAGCAATTGCAACGCCTTTAGTGAGGTCACCTTTTTTAATGTTCTGGATTGCTCCCACTAATGTATTCGCTCTATCTTCACCAAACTTACCAATTAAGTGCGCCATAAAAACCATAATGAAGCTGCCAATCACAACAAAAACTGCAGTAACTTTTAATTGGTCTGCTGGTTCATAGTCATTTGTCTCTAGATACCAATATAATCCTGCCAATAATATCTGGCCGAATATACCCAGTGCGGCGACAATGTACATCCGCTTTCTTAATGAGTAATTCTCTAACTTAAACATTCTTAACCTCCACTCTCTAGCATTTTTTTATTTATTCTTTAAATATTATGCAAATACACTCACACCGAGCTCACTATCATCTAAACTCGACAGCACTTCATCTTGCTCCTGCTCATGATCACCCCCATCTGTTTGAAGGGATTTATCATGATTATTAGGCGATGCCTCACCCGCTCCATCTTCTTCCGCTTGCTGACCAGATGCTTGATCCGATACATCAGCATTAGCTAAATTCATGCCATTCTCTTGAAAACTTTCTTTTAACCGAGGTAATGCTTGTTCCAAAGCATCGCGTGTAGCGGCATTTTGAGCTACAAATGTCACATTAGCCTGGTCATTATTCATGTGCAGTTTAACTTCTACGGGACCTAATTTTGCAGGGTTTAATCTCAACTCCGCTTGTTGAACACCCTCTCTGGCCATCCATACTACTCTACTGCTTAGCACTTTTCCCCAAGCTTCTGATTGTACAGAAGGTTGCATTGAAAATACTGATTGTCCTACAGATGTCGTTTGCGACGCAAGTGGCGTTAGCGGTGACGATGAACTGGTTGAAGCTGCTGACATAGAAGTAAGCGTTGAGCTAAATGTTGATGCTAGGGGATTTTTAGTTTCTGCTACTAGGTTGCCCTCTGCTTTAGATGCGGCAAATAGCTTAGCCATTTTTTGACGCTCATTTACAGGAACTTCAACGTGTTTTTGTCCCATTGGTGACAATTCTTTTGTAAAGTCCGCACCAGCGCCCTCTTTACTCGACCCTAATTGTTTGCCTTTCTTATTAAGAATTGCGTGCAAAATATCTGAACGCAGAGCAGGTTTTAACTCTGAGGCAGAGTCATTTGAGCTTGATTCATCATTACTTAATGTCGTTGAGGCTGTTGAATTGTTAGCGTTTGACTGGGTAATGGCAATGGAAGCCTCTTTA